>QGUZ01000010.1 GCA_003242605.1 Actinomycetota bacterium | reverse complement strand
CCCGGGGGCCCCCGCGGCGCCCCCCGGCCCGGGGGGGGGGGGGGGGCGCCGCCGGCCCGGCCGGGCGGGCCGGGCCCGGCGCGCCGCCGCGGGCCCGCCCGGGGGTTGTGCAGCAGCCCCGCCACGGCGAGGCGGTCGCCCCACTGGCCGCTCGCCCACGCCAGGCCGCGGGCGAGCCCCTCGATCCCCGAGGCGTGCACCACGCCCTCGTAGAACCGCCACGCGGCGGGCCTGCCGTCGACGAGCAGCTCCTCGTGCTCCACGTAGCTCGCCGGGGCGGTCGGCAGCAGCGAGCGGACCTGCGGCGGCACCGGCTTCTCCACGCCGGTCGAGGTGACCTCGCCCGGCACGATCTCCCCGGCGAGCGGCAGGTCGAGCACCTCCGACAGCGCCTCGGCGAGGTCGAACGGGGCGAGCACGAGCGGCCGGTCGGCGACGAGCGGCAGCAGGTCGGGCGCCTCGACCACCACCGGGCAGCCGGGCGCCGCGGCGCTCTCCGGCCTGCCGTCCGGGCCGAGCACCGCGCCGTCCTCGGCGTCCGCGACCACGATCTCCCCGTTGAGGACGGCCCGGACCGCCGCGGGCGGCCGCACCCGCTCCGGCGGGATCGCGGCGATCGCCGTCCACAGCGCGCGCAGCTGGGCCCGGTCGACCTCGAGCTCCGGGTCGGCGAGCCGGTCGAGCAGCTCGTCCGGCCCGCCGTACGAGGCGAGCAGGTCGGCGAGCGTGGTGCGCACGCCGATCAGCGCGAGCGCGGTGCGGTCGATCCCCTCCGGCGCGTCGCCGTACAGGCCGATCAGCAGCGGGTCGCCGTCGGGCACGCGCAGCGTGGTCGGGCGGTGGCCGTCGAGCACCGGGCGGGTGCTCAGCCACCACGCGGTGTAGGACGGCACCTCGACCGTCTCGCCGCCGACGAGCACCCGCATCGGCTGCAGCGCGGCGCGCAGCGGCGGCCGGGTGAGCAGCTCGAGCGCGCCCTGCCAGTCGGCGACGAACTCCAGGTCGCGCACCGCGTAGAACTCCCGGCAGATCGGCGGCACGTCCGCGTCCGGCAGCAGCTCGCGGATCGCCTCCAGCCACTCGTCCTCGCGGTCGAGCGCGTGGTCGCACTCGTCCGGGTCGAGCACCACGTCCGCGTCGGCGACGGTGGCGAAGCCGTCGAGCACCCCCACCGCCTCCAGCACCCGCGGGCCGTACCGCTCGACGAGGTCGGCGGCGACCACCCCGAACGGCGAGTCCGGGTCGACGATCTTGCTGAGCCTGCCGTCCGGCAGCAGCAGCTCGCTCGCCGGGTAGGTCTCGCCATCCCGGCCGCGCAGCGCGAGCTCGGCGAGCCAGGGCGCCTCGCCGGGGGCGAGCCCGGCGGCCTCCACCAGGGAGAGCACGGCCTGCGCCACCGGCTCGGGGTCGTCGGCGTCGAGCGAGGAGGCCACCGCCGCCCGGGTGAGCGGGTCGTCGAGCACGGTGCGCGGGGTGGCCTCGGCAGCGCCGAGCCGCAGCAGCAGCGGGTGCGCGGCGTCGGCGTGCACGATCCGCAGCCCGAGCGGGGCGAGCACCTCCGGATCGATGCGCGCCCCCGGCTCGGACATGAGCAGGGTGCCGCGCGGGCCGCGCACCAGCCGGCCGTCGGCGAGCGGGACCGGGATCGCGCCGATCGCCTCCAGGTCGTCGGCGGGCAGCACGTCGTACAGCGACCGCCACCAGGCCGGGTCCTTACCCTCGACCGCCTCGCCGGAGATCATGTCGACCACGTCGGCGAGCTCCACCCGCTTCACCCCGAGCGCGTTCAGCGCCGCGCTCCGGTACGGCCAGCCCGCGGGCAGCAGCCCCGGCACGAACTCGGCGATCTTGGCGAGGAACTCGGCGGGCCCGGCGACCACCGAGGCCTGCCGCCCGGACACGATCCACGGCGCCTCGGCGCCGTCGCCGCGGCCGGAGGCGGCCGCGGGGCGGTCCCCCGCCGACCAGCCGGAGGCGCCGGCCTCGTCGTCGGCGGGCGGGGAGAGCGCGGGCAGCAGCGGCGTGTCGGGCAGCCGGCGCAGGATCGCCCGGCGGATCGCGGCGTCGATCTCGCTGCGGCCGATCGGCCCCGGCACCAGGTCGAGCAGCCGCGGGGTGCGCGGCAGCGCGGCGAGCAGGTCGAGGTAGGTCTCGGCGACCCGCTCGACGAGGAAGTCGGTGAGCGGGCCGGGCGCGACGTGGCGGCGGTCGGTCGCCATCGGGAACGTGGCGATGAGCAGCGCGGGCAGGTCGAGCGGCTCGTCGCTCGGCGTGGGGGCGTGCAGCACCGGGCGTACGTCCTTGGGCAGCGGGCCGGGCTCGCCCGCCGCGCCGGTGGCGCCGTCCCCGACCGGCACCGCCCAGCGCACCAGCCAGAACGGGCGGGTGCGCTCCTCGGTGGGCCGGTCCGCGAACAGCTCGGCCACCTGCTCGGGGGTGAACCGGCCGGACGCCTCGACCACCCGCCAGCCCTCGGCGGTGACCGTGCGGATCTCGCCGTCGAGCTCGATCTCGATCACGCCGAGCGACGGCATCGCGATCGGCAGCGCCGCCGAGGTCTCCTCGAGCATCCGCCGTACCGCGCGCTCGGCGGCCTCGTCGCGCATCGGCAGCACGACCACGGTGTCGAAGCCCTCGGGCACCTCGGCCTCGGCCGGGAACGGGAGCCGCAGCAGCGGCACGTGCCCGTCGCGGGCGGCGAGCTCCTCGGCGAGCGCGGGCTCGGCGGCGACCAGCTTGGCCGTCTCGGCGCGGGACCAGCGCACGCCCCCGGTGGCGCGGGAGTAGATCAGCGGCTCGTCGCACACCGACACCACGGCGGCGAACCCCACCCCGAAGCGGCCGACCACATTCGTCTCGCCGCGCTTGTCCGACACGCGCAGCGTGGCGAGGCTCGCCACCCCGGCGGCGTCGAGCGGGGCGCCGGTGTTCGCGGCGATGAGCACCCCGTCGCGCAGGGTGAGCCGGAGCCGCCCGGAGATCCCGGCCCGCGCCGCCGCGTCGGCCGCGTTCTGGGCGAGCTCGACGACGAGCCGGTCGCGGTAGCCGCCGAGCGCGAAGTCCTCCTCGGCGTTCGCGTCCTCGCGAAACCGCGCCGGGGAGGCGGCCCACCCGGCGAGCACGGTCCGCCGGATCCGCGCGGTGTCGAAGGTGTCGCTCATGAGTCTGCGTTCCTGTCGAAGCTGCTGGTGACGGGGCCGGCACCGGTTTCCGGCCCGGCAGACGACACGGCGACGCCCGGTCCGCCGGACGCCGCCGTCAGATCGCGGTTCAGGAATGCCCGAAGGGCTCGGAGGCGGTCTCGTCCACCGACCCCGGCGGCACCTCGTCCTCGCCGGGCGTGCCCTCCTCACCGGCCCGCAGCTCGTCGGGCTCGTCCATCAGGTCGTAGCCCATGTCGTCGAGGATCGGCGGGGCGGTCTCGGCGGTCGAGGAGGTCACCGGCGCCTCGGAGTGGGCGCCGCAGCCGTGGTCGGCGGAGACGACGCGGCCGTCGTCCGGCGCGTACTCGTTGGTGCACACGCCGAACATGTGGCCGAGCGAGCCCGCGAGCGGCCAGTAGAAGCCGCAGGTGGAGCACTGCGCCGGGGCCGCATACGCGATCGGGGTGTTCGGCCCCCGGTCGCCGCCGTACCAGCGGCGGGCCGCGAGGTCACGGCCGTGCGGGGAGAGCACGCGGGCCCGGCCCGGGCCCAGCTCGTAGATCATCTGGTGGTCGCACTCGTCGGACGACAGAAAGCCCGGGACGAGGCGGTCGTCGTCGGCCGGGGCGGGCAGGATGTCGCCGACCCCGAGATCCCCGGGGCGCAGCCGCTCGCTCCACGGCACCCAGGTGGGGGGAAGCAGCGCGCCCTCGCCCGGCAGCAGCACGGTCTCGCTCACGGTGACGTGGCGGGCGCGCGCGGCGCGCGCCACGGTGACGGCCCAGCGCCACCCGCGATAGGCCAGGTCGAGGCAGGCGAAGTAATGTGTGATGACGCGATCGCCTTCGACGTCGAAACCCAGGTGCTCGCCCACCTCACCCGGACGGGCGATCTCCTCGGCCGCCTTCCGGGCCAGGTCGACGGCGTCCACGCAGGCCGGGTCGGCGACGGGGGTTCGGGTGCGGGTACGACTCACGGTTCAATTTTCCCCCATGCCACGAGCGGACGGGACCGAGCCGGTGCGATAGGACGGATGGCCGACGAGGGGGGAATCCGATGGCCGGAGCCTGGCAGCGGGTCCGGCGCGCGGCGGCCGCGACCGCCCGGGCCACCGCCGCGGCCTGCCGGGGGACCTACCGCGCCGGCCGTACCACCGTCCAGGCGACGCGCCGCGCGGCCCGCGGGGCCGGGCGGGCGGCCCGCCGGCTCACCCACGCGCAGGGGGCGGGCCGCAGCGGGCTGGGGCGGCTCATCGAGCTCACCGCGGCGCACAGCGCGGGCGACGCGCTGGTCACGGTCGCGCTCGCGGGCACGTTGTTCTTCGGCCTGCCGGTGAACCAGGCGCGCGGCCAGGTCGCGCTCTACCTGCTCGTCACGATGGCGCCGTTCGCGGTGGTGGCGCCGTTCGTCGGCCCGGTGCTCGACCGGTTCCGGTCCGGGCGGCGGTACGTGATGGCGGGCACGATGTTCGCCCGGGGCCTGCTGTGCTGGGCGCTGGCCGCGGCGATCGGCCCGGCGGACGCGGTGACGCTGTTCCCGGCGGCGCTCGCCGTGCTCGTGCTGTCGAAGGCGTACAACGTGTCCCGGGCGGCGATCATGCCGAGCGTGCTGCCCGCGGAGGTCTCGCTGGTGCGGGCGAACGCGCGGGTGACGCTGTTCGCGCTCGTCGCCGCGGGCGTGGCGGGCCCGGTCGCGGCGGGCCTGGCGGCGTGGCTCGGCCCGGAGTGGGTGCTGCGCGGCACCACGGTGCTGTTCCTCGCCGGGGGCGTGGCCGCGGTACGGCTGCCGCGGCACGTCGACGCCCCGGACGACCCGGAGGACGCCCCGGAGGCGGCCGCGGCGGCGCGGGACGACGCGGCCGGGCCGTACCCGGACGGCGGCGCGCCGGTGGCGGCGTTCGCCGAGCAGGGGCACGGGCGGCCGCGGCGGCGCGGGCGGGAGCTGTGGCGCACGCTGCGCACGGTCGGCCCGGTGGTGTCCGAGGCGATGCAGGCGAACCTCGCCACCCGGGTGCAGTCCGGCTTCCTGCTGTTCTTCCTGCTCTTCCTCGTCCAGGAGAACGGCCTGCCGGGGCCGCCCACGGAGCTCACCATCGCGGTGCTCGCCGCCTCGGCCGGGGCGGGCGGCCTGGTGAGCTCGGGGGTGGCGTCGCTGCTGCGCGGCCGGTCGCCGGAGCTGATCTCGTTCGCCACGCTCGCGCTCGCCACGGTCACCGCGGTGGTGGCCGCCTTCCTGTTCGGCCTGTGGACGGCGATCGCGCTCGCCGCCGTGGCCGCGTTCGCGCAGAACCTCGGCAAGCTCGCGCTCGACGCGATCGTGCAGCGGGAGATCGCCGAGGAGGTGCGGTCGTCCACCTTCGGCGTGGTGGAGTCGGTGCTGCAGATCGGCTGGGTGGCGGGCGGGCTCGCCGGGCTGCTGCTGTCCGGCCTCGCCGGCGGGCCCACCGGGCTCGGGGTGATGGCGGCCGGGCTGGTCGCGGTGCTCGCCCGGCTGGTCGCCGCCCGGGTGCGCCGGGTACGGACGGCGCGCCGGTACGGCGGGGCGGCCGCGGCCGGCGCGACGGCCGGGCCCGGCGCCGGAACCGATGATCCGGAGGACCCCGGCCCCGGCGCCGGTGACACGCGGCCGCTCACCCGTCCGCACGGGTGAGCGGCCGGCACACGTCGGGGCGGCCGGCACCGGGCCGCGCCGCGGCCGGCGGGCCGGGTGTCCGGGGATCAGCCGTCGAGGTCGTCGGCGAGCGCGCGCAGCAGCACGGCGATCTTCCGGGAGTGCTGCGCGTCCGGGTGCTTGCCCTTGCGGTAGAGGGTGGAGATGTCGTCGAGCAGCTTGATCAGGTCCTCGACGATCACCACCATCTCGTCGGGCTTCTTCCGCCTGAGCTTGGCCTTGCGGATGGACGGAACCTCCACGATGCGGACCGAGAGCGCCTGCTGGCCCCGCCGGCCCTCTGCCACGCCGAAATCCACTCGCTGCCCGGGCTTGAGCGTCTCGACGCCCTTGGGGAGCGCGGAGGAATGCACGAACACCTCACCGCCGTCGTCGCGGGTGAGGAAGCCGAAACCCTTTTCGGGGTCGTACCACTTGACCTTGCCAGTCGGCACAGGGGTGACCTCGTTCAGACAGTCGTGGAGATGAATGGAAGTAGGTTATGCCCACCTGAAAGCTCAGGTGACCGTCGAAACCGTGCCTGTTTCGCTAACCCGCCACTCCTCGTACCACGCGACGAACGCCGTCAAGTCCGGCAACACGACGTCCGCCCCGTGATCCCGGAGCTCGTCGGCGGTGTAGGGTCCGGTGGCCACCGCGACGCTCACCGCCCCGGCCGCCCGCGCCGCCTCGATGTCGGCGATGTGGTCACCGACGTAGGCCTGCGCGCCGAACTCGGTGAGCGCCGCTCCCTTCGCCGCGCCGAACACCATCCCGGCCACCTCGTCCACCTCGATGCCGAGATGGTCCAGCGTACGGCGGGCAAGGTCGGGGTGTTTCCCGGTGACGACGATGACCCCGCCGCCGGCTCGCCGTACCGCGTCGACGGCCTCGGCGGCGCCCCGCATCGCGGTGGTGGCGGGCACGGCGATCTCGGGGTACATGCTGCGGAACAGCGCGGCGGCCGCGGGGATCTCCTCCGGCGGCAGCCAGTGCGCCAGCTCGCTCTCGAGCGGCGGACCGAGCCTGCTCACCGCGACCGCGCTGTCGATGAACACGCCGAGCCGCTCGGACAGCCTGTCGTAGGTCGCCGCGATGCCCCTGCGCGTGTCCGCCAGCGTCAGGTCAAGGTCGAATCCCACCGATCTCCCCACACTTGAAGCATGCCAAATCCCGCGGCGCTTGGCCTAACCCGTATCGGCGAAGTGACCGCGACTCACGGCCGTTCCGCGCCGGGCGCCGGGTACGGCGGGCCGGCGGCGGCGGGGCCGCGGCCGCGTGCCGCGCTCGCCGCTCCATGCGATGTTTCCCCGATACGTGGCGGAATGACGGTCCGATCCCCCGCTCCGGCGCGGATCGCCGCGCGGTTTGCCGGGATTTTCCGGCCGCCGGGTCTCGCCGGCGGGACGGCCCGCGACCGCCCGGGGTCGGCGGCCGCGCCCGGCCGGCCCCACGGCGTCACCACCCGTGTCCGCGCCGTCTCGCCACGGGGGCGGGCCGGTGGGGTGCGTCCCTACGATTGAGGGGATGACCGGGGAGTTCGCCGCCTGGCTGCGTGGCCGCACCGACGAGGAGCTGCGCGCCCTGGTCACCGCGCGCCCCGAGCTGGTCACCCCGGTGCCCGCGCACCTGGAGGCCCTCGCCGCGCGGGCGGCGACGCCGTCCGCGGTCGCGCGCGCCCTCGATCGGCTCGATCGGTTCGCGCTCGCCGTGCTCGAGACGCTGCTGGTCGCGGGCGAGCCGGTGGACCACGCGCGCCTGGCCGAGACGGTCGGCCGCGCGCTCGACCCGGATGCGGAGGCCGGCTTCCCGGCGGCGCTGCGGCGGACCGTGGACCGGCTGCGCACGCTCGCCCTCGTCTACGGGCCCGACGACGCGCTGCGGCTCGCGCCCGGGGTGGACAAGGCGCTCGAGCCGCCGGCCGGGCTGGGCCCGCCCGCGGCCGAGGCGTTCCGCCACCACCCGCCGGAGCGGCTCGCCGCCATCCTCGACGACCTGCGGCCCTGCGCCGCCGGCGCGGCCGGCACGGGCGACACGGGCCGCGGCACGGCCGCCGAGCGCCTCGCCGCGCTGCTCGCCGACCCCGCGACGGTGGAGCGGGCCGTGGCCGCGGTCTCCCCGCGGGCCCGGGCGGCGCTGGAGGCGCTCACCTGGGGGCCGCCGACCGGCCAGGTGCCGAACGCGCGGCGCGAGGTGCGGGCGGCGACGGCCCGCAGCCCGATGGACGAGCTGCTCGCCCGCGGCCTGCTCGCCGCGACCGGCGCGGACACGGTGACGCTGCCGCGCGAGGTGGCGCTGGTGCTGCGCGGCGGGCGGGTGCACCGGGGGCTGCGGCACCGGCCCGCCGAGCCGGCCGGGCGGCGGCGCGACCCCGCGCTGGCCGACCGCACCGCGGCCGGGCAGGCGTTCGCCTTCACCCGCCTGGTGGAGGAGCTGTGCGAGCACTGGGGCGTGGACCCGCCGGGCGTGCTGCGCTCCGGCGGCCTCGCCGTACGGGACCTGCGGCGCGCCGCGGCCCTGCTCGACGTGCCCGAGCCCGACGCCGCCCTCGTGGCCGAGGTCGCCTACGCCGCCGGGCTGATCGCCTCCGGCGGGTCGGTGGAGGGCGAGTGGCTGCCCACCCCGGCCTACGACGCCTGGCTCCGCAGGCCGCTGGAGGACCGCTGGGCGGCGCTCGCGGCGGCGTGGCTCGCCACCGAGCGCGCCCCCGGCCTCGCCGGGGACCGCGACGAGCGCGACCGGCTGCTCAACGCGCTCCACCCCGGCCTGCGGCGGCCCGCCGCGGCCGAGGTCCGCGCGGCCGTGCTTCGGGTGCTCGCCGCGGCCGAGCCCGGCTTCGCCCCGGACCGCGACGCGGTGGTCGCCCGGCTCGACTGGGAGCGGCCGCGGCGGCGCGGGCCGTACCGGGACCGGTTCGCCGACTTCACCCTGCACGAGGCGGAACGGCTCGGCGTCACCGGCCTCGGCGCGCTCGCCGGGCACGGCCGGGCGCTGGTCGCGGACGGCCCGGAGCGCGCGGCCGCGGCCCTCGCCCCGCTGCTGCCCGAGCCGGTCGACCACGTGCTGCTGCAGGGCGACCTCACCGCGGTCGCGCCCGGCCCGCTCACGGCCGAGCTGGGCCGGTGGCTCGCGCTCGCCGCGGAGGTGGAGTCGAAGGGCGGGGCGACCGTCTACCGGTTCACCGAGGCGTCGATCCGGCGGGCGCTCGACGCCGGGCACACCGCCGACGAGCTCGTCGCCATGCTGGAGCGGCACTCGGCCACGCCGGTGCCGCAGCCGCTGCGCTACCTGGTGGCCGACGTGGCGCGGCGGCACGGCCGCATCCGGGTCGGCACGGCGAGCGCGTACGTGCGGTGCGACGACCCGGCAGTGCTCGACGAGGTGATGGCCGACCGGCGGGCGGCGCCGCTCCGGCTGCGGCGGCTCGCCCCGACGGTGATCATCTCGCGGACGGCGCGGGCCGCGCTGGTGGACTCGCTGCGCGCGATGGGGTACGCGCCGGTCGCCGAGTCGGCGGAGGGGGCGGTGCTCGTGGCGCGGGCGGACGCGCGCCGGGCCGATCCGGGGGCCGAGCCGCGCGGGGCGCCGCCGGAGGTCGCGCCGGAGCCGCACGTGGCCGACGCCGTGGTGCGCGCGATGCGGGCCGGGGACCGGGCGCGGGCGGCGGCGGCGCGCCACGGCGAGGCGCCCGAGGGCGAGCCGCCGCGCTCGCCGGTGGCGACCACGCTCGCGGTGCTGCAGGAGGCGATCCGGCGGGGGTCGCGGGTGTGGATCGGGTACCTCGACTCACAGGGCCGCGCCACGAGCCGGATCGTCGAGCCCGCGCGCCTGGAGGGCGGGCAGCTCACCGCGTACGACCGGACCCGCGCCGCGGTCCACCGGTTCGCCGTGCACCGGATAACCGGCGTGTCCACCATGGCGGGCGAAAACGATGAATGATGGTATGTGTCGGCCTATCAGCGCCAGTGAGTGAAGCGAGAGCAGAGACGTGAGCCACGGCGGATATCAGCCGGGATCGGATCCGCGGGATTGGCAGCCGCCCGCCGGGCCGTACGGCTACCAGGAGGGTTCCGGATACGAGCAGCCGGGCTATGGCCAGCCGGGCTATGACCAGGGCCACGGACAGCCCGGGTACGACCAGGGCTACGGGCAGCCGGGGTACGCCGACCCGGGGTACGCGCAGCCGGGGCAGGCCACCCCCGGGTGGCAGAACGCCTACGACCAGGCGGCGTACGGCGTCGAGCAGCAGCCCTACGCCGCGCCCGGGTACGGCCCGCACCCGTACCCGCCGCGCAACGACGGCCTGCGCACGCATGCGATCGTCGCGCTCGTCGTCACCATCGTGCTCGCGCTGAGCTGCTACGTCTCGCCCGGCGGCATCGCGGGCGCGATCCTCTCCGGCATCGCGCTGAGCAAGGTGGACGTCCAGCCGGAGACCGCGCGCGGCCTGCTGAAGTGGGCGTGGATCGCGGTCGGCGTCAACGTCGGCCTGATCGTCGCGCTGTTCATGTTCGGCATCACGCTCGCGATCGGCAGCGGGGCCTGACCGTTCCCCGGGCCACCCGGGTCCGCGCGGCCCGTTCCCGCAGGTGGGGACGGATTCGGCCGCCGGTCGTGTTGGATAGAGGACGGTGCCGCCGCGGCGCGCCGTACCGTGGCCCGGCGGGCCCGGGGACGCGGCCCGGCGGGCGCCGGCCCCGGACGGCCGGGGCCGGGCAGGCGCGCGTGCGCGGCGTGGCGCGTCGCCGGCTCGTCACCATCGCGACAGGATTCGGGAGCGCCCAGTGAACGATGGCCCGCTGATCGTGCAGTCGGACAAGACCCTGCTGCTGGAGGTCGGCCACCCCATGGCCGACGAGTGCCGCCGGGCGATCGCGCCGTTCGCCGAGCTGGAGCGCGCCCCCGAGCACGTGCACACCTACCGGGTGACCCCGCTCGCGCTGTGGAACGCCCGGGCCGCCGGGCACGACGCCGAGCAGGTGGTCGACGCGCTGCTCCGCTACAGCCGCTACCCGGTGCCGCACGCGCTGCTGGTGGACGTCGCCGAGACGATGTCCCGGTACGGCCGGCTACGGCTGGAGAAGCACCCGTCCTACGGCCTGGTGCTCACCACCACCGACCGGGCCGTGCTCGAGGAGGTGCTGCGCGCGAAAAGCGTGAAACCGCTGCTCGGGCGGCGGTTCGACGAGGACACGGTCGCGGTGCACCCGTCCGAGCGGGGCACGCTCAAGCAGGCGCTGCTCAAGCTCGGCTGGCCCGCCGAGGACCTGGCGGGATACGTCGACGGCGAGCACCACCCGATCGAGCTGGTGGAGGACGGCTGGCGGCTGCGCGACTACCAGCGCGAGGCCGCGGACGCGTTCTGGGCCGGCGGGTCGGGCGTGGTCGTGCTGCCGTGCGGCGCGGGCAAGACGATCGTCGGCGCGGCGGCGATGGCGCGCGCCCAGGCGACCACGCTGATCCTGGTGACGAACACGGTCTCCGCGCACCAGTGGAAGCAGGAGCTGCTGCGCCGTACCTCGCTCACCGCGGACGAGATCGGCGAGTACACCGGGACCCGCAAGGAGATCCGGCCGGTCACGATCGCCACCTACCAGGTGATGACCACCAAGCGGCAGGGCGTCTACCGGCACCTGGAGCTGTTCGACGCCCGCGACTGGGGCCTGATCATCTACGACGAGGTGCACCTGCTGCCCGCGCCGATCTTCCGCCGCACCGCCGACCTGCAGGCGCGGCGGCGGCTCGGGCTCACCGCGACGCTGGTGCGCGAGGACGGCCGGGAGGGGGACGTGTTCTCCCTGATCGGGCCGAAGCGATACGACGCGCCGTGGAAGGAGATGGAGAACCAGGGCTGGATCGCGCCGGCCGACTGCGTCGAGGTGCGGGTCACCCTCTCCGACGAGGAGCGGCTCGCCTACGCGATGGCCGAGCCGGACGACCAGTACCGGCTGTGCGCCACCACCCCGGCGAAGACGCGGGTCGCCGAGGCCCTGGTGCGGCGGCACGCGGGCGAGCGGGTGCTGGTGATCGGGCAGTACATCGACCAGCTCGACGAGCTGGGGCGGCACCTCGGCGCGCCGGTGGTCAAGGGCGAGACCACGGTGCGCGAGCGGGAGCGGCTGTTCCAGGAGTTCCGCGCGGGGAAGATCCCGGTGCTCGTGGTGTCGAAGGTGGCGAACTTCTCGATCGACCTGCCCGAGGCCACGGTCGCCATCCAGGTGTCGGGCACCTTCGGCTCCCGCCAGGAGGAGGCGCAGCGGCTCGGCCGGGTGCTGCGGCCCAAGCCGGACGGCGGCGGGGCGCGGTTCTACGCGGTGGTGAGCCGCGACACCAAGGACCAGGAGTACGCGGCGCACCGGCAGCGGTTCCTCGCCGAGCAGGGGTACGCCTACCGGATCGTCGATGCGGACGACGTGCTCGCGGGTGACTGACCGCGGGCACGCCGCCCGCTCCCGGCGTCTGCGGCGGATCAGCTCCAGGAGACGCCGCGAACCCAGGAGACACCGCGAACCGTCGCCAAGTCTCGTCACCCCCCTCGCTCGCTGTGATGACCCCCTTGTCCCCCGATCCCTGACATACCCGGATGATTCCGGCGAGTCACGGGTGACGCCCGCATCCCGGTGGAACCGGGTCATCCACCGTGCTGATCGAGCACGCCCCCGACGAACAGCACGCCCTCGGCGATCAGCCAGCAGATCAGGGCCGCCGTCATCAACATCGCGAACCGGCCCGGATCCCGGCGCGCGACCGGCCCGAGCCAGGCGCCGGCGGTGCACAGCGCCGCGGTTACCGCGAAGACGGCGGACCCGAACGGGACGGCCCCGAGGCGCTCCCGGCACGCCTCGGTCTCCTCCTCCGCCGAGCAGAACGCCTCGAGCCCCCAGCCGGCGAACACCGACAGCCCCCACAGCGCGGCGAGCAGCAGGCTCGCCACGGTGGGGAGCACCGGCGACACCCACATGCCCTCGCCCCCCGGCACACCGCGCCCACCGCCGGACGCGCCCGCGGCCCGCGCCTCGAGCGTCGTCTCGGGCGCGTCGTCGGAGCGCCCGTCCGGTGTGCCGAAGATCGATGTCACAGGCCGAAAATACCGCTGTTTCCACTCGTATGGAATCAGTGCGACGGTCGAAGTTCCGGCGTCGTCGCCCGCCGCGGGAGGCGGCGTACGGCCCCGGCCCGCGCGGCCGCCGCGCCGATCCCCCGTCCCGCGGCGCGTTTGATCACGCGGATCCGCGGGAGTAGACTGCCTGCCCCGTCCGCCACGGCCGGGTGCCCGCCGAGCGGTACCACCGGCGGAACCCGCCCCGGCCCTCTGGCCGGTGCCCTGATCGCACCCTCCGACCGACCCGCCGGACCCTGTTTCTTGGGCCGGGCTTTTCCGGCCTGGCGTTCCTTGGGCCGGGCTCCCCCGGCCTGGTTGCTCCGGCCGGGTCGTCCGGCCGTCCCGTCGCGAGCGGTCCGGCCGAGAAGCCGCCCGGCCGAGTCCCGGGCCCGCCGTACCACCGACGTCATCGCGCGCGGCCGCCGCACGGCCGCGGTACGCACCGTTCCCGCACGTGTCCCCACGCACGTGTCCCGACGCGTGCCCCGGCACGCGTCCCCGTCGTGTGCCCGTAAGGCGCGCCGCCGCGCCCGCAGGCGCCCGCGGCGACGGCGCCGGCGAGAAGCCCGCCGAGAAGTCCGACGAGAAGCTGGAGGTTCTCCCATGCCCGCGCACCGGCTCGCGCCCGACATAGCCGAGGAGTCCGGAGACGAGGTACTCGCCCGGGAACGCGCCCACCTCGCCGCGGCCCGGGCGGCGCTGCGCGCCATGCGCGAGCACGCCGAGTCGCTGTCCGCCGACGCCGCGGGCGACTGGGTCTCCCAGGAGATCCTGCGGCACGCCCTCGACCGGCGCATCGCCGCGCTCGCCGACCTCCCCGACACCCCGCTGTTCTTCGGCCGCCTCGACCGGGCCGCCGACGACGACCTGCCGCACACGATCCACGTGGGCCGCCGCCACGTGCACGACGGCGACGGCCGCCCGCTCGTGATCGACTGGCGGGCGCCGGTCTCCCGGGCGTTCTACCAGGCCGGGCCCGCCGACCCGATGGGGGTACGGCTGCGCCGCCGGTTCGGCCACCGCGGCGGCGAGCTCACCGCGTACGAGGACGAGCACCTCGACCGCGGCGAGCCGCTCGGCACCTCGCGCATCCTCACCGAGGAGATCGAGCGGCCCCGCACCGGCCCGATGCGCGACATCGTCGCCACCATCCAGCCGGACCAGGACGAGATCGTCCGCCGCGACCTGGCCAGGACGGTCTGCGTGCAGGGCGCGCCCGGCACCGGGAAGACCGCGGTCGGCCTGCACCGCGCCGCCTACCTGCTGTTCACCCACCGCGAGCGGCTGCAGCGCGACGGCGTGCTGATCGTTGGCCCGAACCGGGCCTTCCTCGGCTACATCTCCGCGGTGCTGCCCGCGCTCGGCGAGCTCACCGTGGAGCAGACCACCGTGGCCGAGCTGCTCGGCGCGTCCGGGGACGTGGCCGCGGAGGACCCGGAGACCGCGGCGATCAAGGGCGACGCGCGCATGGCCGCGGTGCTCCGCCGCGCGCTGTGGGCGCACGTGACCAAGCCCGAGGAGGGGCTCGTCTACACCAGGGGCGCGACCCGCTACCGGGTGGCCGACCACGAGGTGCGCGAGATCGTCGCCTCGCTGCGCGGCACCGGCCGGTACGGCCCCGGCCGCGCCGCGCTCGCGCAGCGGCTCGCCCACGAGGTGCTCGTGCGGATGGAGCGCCGCGGCGAGGCGCCCGACGACCGGGTGCAGGACGCGGTCGCCCGGTCCGCGCCGGTGAAGCGGCTGCTCGACAAGGTCTGGCCGAAGGTCACCCCGCAGCAGGTGCTGTTCCGGCTCTACTCCGACCCCGAGTTCCTCGCCGCCGCGGCCCGCGGCGACCTCACCGAGGCCGAGCGGGAGCGGCTGCTGTGGCGCAAGCCGTACCGGTCGCCCCGGTCCGCCAGGTGGACGGCCGCGGACGCGGCGCTGCTCGACGAGCTCGCCGACCTCGTCGAGCGCACCCCCTCGCTCGGCCACATCGTGGTGGACGAGGCCCAGGACCTCTCGCCGATGCAGCTGCGCGCGCTCGGGCGGCGGTGCCGCGCCGGGTCGGCGACCGTGCTCGGCGACCTCGCGCAGGGCACCACCCCCTGGTCGGCCCGGTCCTGGGCGGAGGTGCTCGGCCACATGGGGGTCAGCGACGGCGAGGTCACCGAGCTCACCGTGGGCTTCCGGGTACCCCGGGAGGTGCTCGACTTCGCCGCCCGCCTGCTCCCCGCCATCGCCCCCGGCCTCGCCGCGCCGCGCTCGCTGCGCCCCGGCCCCGGCTCGCTCACGGTACGGCCCGCCGCCACGCTCGCCGAGGCGCTGCCCGGCGCGGTGCGGGCCGCGCTCGCCCGCGAGGGCTCGATCGGCGTCATCGCCGCCGACGCCGCCGTGCCCGCGGTACGCGCCGCGCTCGACGGCGTGCCGCACGGTCTGCTCGACGACGGCGGCGAGGGCGACCACCGGGTCGTGGTCGTGCCCGCCACGCTCGCCAAGGGCCTCGAGTACGACCACGTGATCGTGGCCGAGCCCGCCGAGATCGCCGAGGCCGAGCCCCGCGGCCTCGCCCGCCTCTACGTCGTGCTCACCCGGGCGGTCACCTCGCTCACCGTGGTGCACACCCGCCCGCTGCCCGGGCCGCTCGCGGGCTAGGCCCGCCGCGCCGCCGCCCGCACCCCCGCCGGGCGGCGCCGCCGTACCCGGCCGCCCCCGGGCGTTGTCCGGGCACGGGAACGTCCGGGGCACAGGAAAGGGGCGGCCCGTGCGGACCGCCCCGTTGCCCGATGGGTGCTGATCGGGAGATGGGAAGGGACTCAGAAGTCCATGTCGCCGCCACCCGGGGTGGCCGCGGCCTTCTCCTTCTCCGGCTTCTCGGCGATGACGGCCTCGGTGGTGAGGAACAGGGCCGCGATCGAGGCGGCGTTCTGCAGCGCCGACCGGGTCACCTTGGCCGGGTCGATGATGCCCGCCTCGAACATGTCGACGTACTCGCCGGTCGCGGCGTTGAGGCCCTGGCCCGGCGGCAGGCTGCGGACCTTCTCCACCACGACGCCGCCCTCGAGGCCGGCGTTGATCGCGATCTGCTTCAGCGGCTCCTCAAGGGCCTTCTTGACGATCTGGGCGCCGGTGGCCTCGTCACCGGTGAGCTCCAGCTTGTCGAAGGCCTTGGCGCCGGCCTGGAGCAGGGCGACGCCACCACCCGGGACGATGCCCTCCTCGACGGCCGCCTTCGCGTTGCGGACGGCGTCCTCGATGCGGTGCTTGCGCTCCTTGAGCTCGACCTCGGTGGCCGCACCGGCCTTGATGACGGCGACGCCACCGGCGAGCTTGGCGAGCCGCTCCTGCAGCTTCTCGCGGTCGTAGTCGGAGTCGGTCTTCTCGATCTCGGCGCGGATCTGGTTCACGCGGCCCGCGATCTCCTGCGGGTCACCGGCACCGTCGACGATCGTGGTCTCGTCCTTGGTGACGACGACCTTGCGGGCGCGGCCGAGCATGTCGAGGGTGGTGTTCTCGAGCTTGAGACCCAGCTCCTCGCTGATGACCTGGCCACCGGTGAGGGTGGCGATGTCGCCCAGCATGGCCTTGCGGCGGTCGCCGAAGCCCGGGGCCTTGACCGCGACGGACTTGAACAGGCCGCGGATCTTGTTGACGACCAGGGTGGCGAGGGCCTCGCCCTCGACGTCCTCGGCGATGATCAGCAGCGGCTTGCCGGCCTGCACGACCTTGTCGAGCAGCGGCAGCAGGTCCTTGTTCGCCGAGATCTTGCCGTTCACCACGAGGACGTAGGGGTCCTCAAGGACCGCCTCCATGCGCTCGGGGTCCGTCACGAAGTACATCGAGATCAGACCCTTGTCGAAGCGCATACCCTCGGTGAGCTCGAGCTCGAGGCCGAAGGTGTTGCTCTCCTCGACGGTGATGACGCCTTCCTTGCCGACCTTGTCCATCGCCTCGGCGATCATCTCGCCGATCTGGGTGTCGCCGGCGGAGATGGAGGCCGTGGAGGCGATCTGCTCCTTGGTCTCGACGTCCTTGGCGATCTTGGAAAGCTCTTCGCTCACGCGCTCGACGGCGGCCTCGATGCCGCGCTTCAGCGCCATCGGGTTCGCGCCGGCGGCGACGTTCCGCAGACCCTCACGTACCAGGGCCTGGGCGAGCACGGTGGCAGTGGTGGTGCCGTCGCCCGCGACGTCGTCCGTCTTCTTGGCGACCTCCTTCACCAGCTCGGCGCCGATCTTCTCCCAGGGATCCTCGAGCTCGATCTCCTTGGCGATCGAGACGCCGTCGTTGGTGATCGTGGGGGCACCCCACTTCTTCTCCAGCACGACGTTGCGGCCCTTCGGGCCGAGCGTCACCTTCACGGCGTCGGCGAGCTGGTTCATACCGCGCTCGAGACCGCGCCGGGCGTCCTCGTCAAACGCGATCATCTTGGCTGCCATACGGCTGAGACCTCCCAGACAAAGGGTGGCTTGCAGCGGATCGAGCCGACGCCCGCGACGGCATGGTCCTGCCTCGTCCGCGACCTCCCTTCGCGCGGTTCGGCAAGGCCCCATCGCCTCGATCCGGTTGTCACTCTCGACAGGAGAGTGCCAACGAACTGTCTAGCACTCTACCCCCGCGAGTGCAAGCGCAAGCCCTGCGACCTGGAGATATGTGCCCGAAAGGCCGCTCAAAAGGGCTTCCAAGCACCTTTGCCCGCGACTTGACGAGACGCCCCGCGGCGACCTTGCGACGGGACCCAAAAGGGCTCGGCCCGCGCGCCCGGACCGAGCCCACGTCGCGTCGTGAAGTACCCGTCAGATCGACCGGACGGATTCGGCCTGCGGACCCTTCAATCCCTGCGTGATCTCGAACTCGACCCGCTGCCCCTGCTCGAGCGACTTGTACCCGTCCATCAGGATCGCGGAGTAATGGACGAACACATCCTTACCACCGTCGACCGCGATGAAGCCGTAGCCCTTCTCCGCGTTGAACCACTTGACGGTGCCCTGCGCCACTTTCCGACTCCTCTTGCTGGGCCAGAACCTCGCCCATTTCTCCGCGAGGCCCATGACCGACGATCCGGGAAGCCGGGGAAACCTCCCGAACGCGCCGATCGCTTTCGACGATACCTGTGGCATGCCGTGGGGCAACAGAGTCAACCGCAAAACTCATCGTTGACCTTCGCACGCCGCGCACCGATTCGCATCCGCACTCGCCGGACGCTTTCCGGGAAATTCGGATTTTGTATCCCGTTTCGCAAACTTCGCCGCCGATAGCGCGGTGCGCCGTAAGCGAACAGAACGCGAAGACGCCCGCGTACGCGGCGTTCGCACGCGGGCGTCATGCGTCACGACTCTGCGCGGCGCCGGGACGGCCCCGCCATACGCGATCGGTATGGCGCCGATCGGCAGGGCACTGATCGGTCCTGTGCCGATCGGTACGGCGCGGCCGGGCACCGCCGCCGGGCGTCAGCCGCCGGCCACCGCGGGGATGATCGAGATGAGCGCCCCGTCCGGGATCGCGGTGTCGAGGCCGTCGGCGAACCGCACGTCCTCCTCGCCGACGTAGACGTTGACGAAACGGCGGATCTTGCCCTGGTCGTCGAGAATTCGGGCGCCGATCCCCGGGTAGTCCGCGTCGAGCTTCTGCAGCACCTCGCGGAGCGTGGCACCCTCGCCCGTGACCTCGGCGGCACCCTGCGTGTACGTACGGAGGATCGTCGGAATCCGTACCGTGACAGCCATAATTGCAAACCTTTCAGGAATTGTCCGGGAAGGCGGCGCGGAAGGCGTCGAGCGACGGACGGATCGTGGCGGTGGGCCGGGCACCGGCCGAGAACGCGTCGAGCGTCTTGAGGCCGTCGCCGGTGTTGAGCACCACCGTCTCCGCATCGGGGTCGATCCGGCCGTCCGCGACGAGTTTGCGCAGCACGCCGACGGTGACGCCGCCCGCCGTCTCGGCGAAGATCCCCTCGGTGCGGGCGAGCAGGTGCACGGCGTCGACGATCTCCTCGTCGGTGACGTCCTCGACCGCGCCCCCGGTGCGCCGGGCGATGTCGAGCACGTACGGCCCGTCGGCCGGGTTGCCGATCGCGAGCGACTTGGCGATCGTGTCCGGCCGCACCGGCCGCACCACGTCGTGGCCGGCCTTGAAGGCCGCCGAGACCGGGGCGCAGCCCGCGGCCTGGGCACCGAAGATGCGGTAGGGCTTCTCCTCGACGAGCCCCAGCTTGATCAGCTCCTGGAAGCCCTTGTCGATCTTGGTGAGCTGGGAGCCGGAGGCCACCGGGATCACCACGTTGTCCGGCAGCCGCCAGCCGAGCTGCTCGGCGATCTCGTACGCGAGCGTCTTGGAGCCCTCGGCGTAGTAGGGGCGCAGGTTGACGTTGACGAACCCCCACCCCTCGCCGATGGGGTCGCCGATCAGCTCCGAGCAGAACCGGTTGACGTCGTCGTAGGTGCCCTCGATCGCCACGAGCCGCTTGCCGTAGATGGAGGCCATCACGATCTTGGCCTCCTCCAGGCCCGCCGGGATGAACACGCAGGCGTCGAGCCCGGCGCGGGCGGCGGCCGCGGTGACCGCGCCGGCGAGGTTACCGGTCGAGGAGCACGACAGCGTGTGGAACCCGAAGGTGCGGGCCGCCTCGAGCGCGATCGCCACGACCCGGTCCTTGAAGGAGTGCGTCGGGTTCCCCGAGTCGTCCTTCACGTGCAGGCTGCGCAGACCGAGTTCCCTGGCGAGATTGTCGGCCTTCACCAGTTTCGTCCAGCCCGGCGCGAGGTTGGGCTTGGCCGCCACGTCGGCCGGCACCGGCAGCAGCGGGGCGTACCGCCAGATGCTGGCCGGGCCGCTCTCGATCCTCGCCCGCAGCGCCTCACCGACCTGGTCGGCGCGAAGCTCCCCGCCGGTGCTCCACGGGTACGCCACCTCGAGCGGGCCGAAACACTCGATACACGCGAATTCCGGCCCCAGGGCGTACCGGGCTCCGCACTCCCGGCAGGAGAGGGCGACGGCCGGGCCGAAGTCGTAGGGCGTGGACGTGCTTACGGATTCCGTGCTTGCGAGCGCCATGAATAGCGAGGCCTTTCTCCTCATCTTCACCCACGACCACCTTGGCCGTGGGCCGGAATTGGCACCTGTCCCGGGCGGCCTCGCGGTTCGCGAGAAGTGCACCGGGAGGGTTGCCGGGGCTTCATCGGGCCGGTCCCTCCACCCCTCTGGATGAGCGTCTTCAGTTGTACCCGCGGAACCGCCCGCGGGGCGAATCGATCGAGGCGGTCACCCTCGGTGATCGACCTCACCTGCCGCCCGCGATCGCCGGAAACCCGCACCTAACCGGACAACACACCACTGTGCGGCCCAGACCTCACGGGTCTCGATGAAGACTGTACAACGCCGTCTCACCGGGCCAATGGGGTGTCTCACGTGTCGAGATGCGCCGCCGCGGCCCGATCCCGGCGGTCACCCGGCGTGACCGCGGCGGCGCTCGCCACCCGCCGCGGACGGCCGGCCGGGCCGCTCAGGCGTACGCCTCGCCGAGCATCGACTGCACGTACTTGCGCGCCTGGTGGATGCGCGACTTGGCGGTGCCGAGCGGGATGCCGAGCTGGTCGGCGACCTCGGCGTAGTCGAGCTGGCAGATGTCGCGGAGCACCAGGGCCTGGGCGAGCTCGGGCTTGTCGGCCTCGAGCGCCTCCATCGCGTCGAGCAGGTCGAGCCGGGAGCCCGCGATCACGCTCACCCGGCGCGGATCCGGCCGCTGCTCCGGCAGCTCCCCGGCCTGCTCGGAGGCGCGCCGCTTGAGGTTGCGGTAGGTGGTGCGGGCGCAGTTCGCGGTCACGATGTGCAGCCAGGTGCTGAACTTCGCCCGCCCCTCGAAACGCGCGATGTTGCGGGCGACCGCGAGCAGCGCGTCCTGGCTCGCCTCCTCGGCGTCCTGCGGGTACGGCAGCAGCCGCCGGCAGTGCCGGAGCACGTCCGGCTCGATGCGGGCGAGCAGCTCGCCGAGCGAACGCTGATCCCCCGCCGCGGCCGCCCGGGCAAGCTGTTCGGTCGTCTCGTCCAGCGCCATCTCGCAGACTCCCATCGGCGTGTCATCGCGCGCCCCGTCGCGCCGTCATCCTATTGGCGCGGGTGGTCATTGGTTAGCCTGCTTGCTTGGGGAGCCGCCGGCGAGGCACAGACGAGTGGAGCGGACGATGCGCAGGACGATGCACACGGTCCTGGTCGCCTCCAACCGGGGGCCGGTCTCGTTCACCCTGTCCGAGGGCGGCGGGCTCACCATGCGGCGGGGCGGCGGCGGGCTGGTCTCCGGGCTCTCCCAGGCGGCGGAGGACGACCCGCCGCTGTGGATCTGCGCCGCGCTCACCGAGGGGGACCGCGGCGCGGCCCGGGCGGCCCCGGGCGGCCGGCTCGACCTCGCCGGTCATCCAACCGGCCCGCTGCGCATGCTCGACATCCCGCCGGCGACGTTCCACCGCGCCTACAACGACGTGGCGAACTCCACCCTGTGGTTCGTCCACCACCTGCTCTACGACACCCCGAACACGCCGTCGTTCGGGGCGCGGTTCCGCCGCGAGTGGGAGTCGTACCAGGACTACAACGCGATGTTCGCCGCGGCGCTCGCCGAGGAGGCCGCGCACGGGGCGCGGGTGCTCGTGCAGGACTACCACCTCACGCTCACCCCGGCGATGCTCCGCGGCGAGCGGCCCGACCTGCGGGTGGCGCACTTCTCGCACACCCCGTGGGCCCCGCCGGAGTACTTCTCGCTCCTCCCCGACGAGGTGGCGTGCGAGGTGCTCTCCGGCATCCTCGGCGCCGACCACGCGGGCTTCCTCACCGCGCGGTGGGCGAACGCCTTCATGGACTGCTGCGAGGCGGTGCTCGGCGCGGACGTGGACCGCGCCGCGCGCACGGTGCGCCACGAGGGCCGCACCACGCGCATCGGGGTGCACCCGCTCGGCGTGGACGGCGCGGCGCTGCTCGCCCGCGCCGCCGAGCCCGACGTCGAGGCCCGGGTGCACGCGATCCGGGAGGCGGTCGGGGACCGGCGGCTGATCGTGCGCGTCGACCGCACCGAGCCGTCGAAGAACATCGTGCGCGGCCTGCTCGCCTACCGCGAGTTCCTGCACGACCACCCCGAGTGGCACGGCAAGGTGGTGCACCTCGCCTTCGCCTACCCGTCCCGGCACGACCTGCCCGAGTACCGCGAGTACACCGCGGCGGTGATGCGCTGCGCCAAGCAGATCGAGGACGAGTACGCCACCGAGGACTGGGAGCCGCTCATCCTCGACGTGCACGACGACTACCCGCGCTCGCTCGCCGCGTTCCGGCTCGCCGACGTGCTGCTGGTCAACCCGATCCGGGACGGCATGAACCTGGTGGCGAAGGAGGGGCCGATCCTGTCGCCGCGGTGCGTGCTCGTGCTCTCCCGCGAGGCGGGCGCCGCCGCCGAGCTCGGCCCGGACGCGATCACCGTCAACCCGTACGACATCTCCGGCACCGCCGCGGCGCTGCACGAGGCGCTCGCCATGCCCGAGGACGAGCGGCTCAAGCGCGGCCGCCGGCTCGCCGCGGCCGCCACCGCGCTGCCGCCCCGGCAGTGGCTCGCCGAGCAGCTCGCCGCGCTCGGCTGACCGGGCAATGCCGTACGGCCGACCGGGCGCCGTGCCGTACGGCGCGGCGTCAGCGGGCGGCGAGGGCGGCGGCGAGGGCGCGCAGCAGCTCCACCACCCCGGCCGGGCCGTCGACCACGATGTCGGCCTTGTCGCGCAGCGCGGTCACCTCGGCCGAGCCGCTGCACACCGCCAGGCCCGGGACCGCGCCGCGGTGCACCGCGTCGAACGCGGCGAGGTCGCCGAGATCGTCCCCGGCGAACAGCACCGAGCGGGCGCCGCGTTCGGCGAGGAACCCCTCGAGCGCGCGGCCCTTGTCCATGCCGGGCGGGCGCAGCTCGAGCACCATGCGGCCGGGCTCGACCTTGAGGCCGGCCTCGGCGGCGAGCTCGGCCACCGGATCGGCGAGCGCGTCCAGTGCCGCCTGCGGGTCGGCGCAGCCGCGGGTGTGCAGGGCGAGCGCCCGGCCCTTGTCCTCGATGCGCGCGCCGGGGAAGCGCGCGGCGAGGCCGGGCAGCGCGGCGCGCACCCGGTCGAGGCCGGGCGGCGGGGGCGGCGCGGTGAGGCGGCCGTCCTCCCAGCGCTCCACGCCGTACTGGCCGAGCACGACGAGCCCGGGCACGTCGGCGAGGCCGGTCGTGCCGCCGGGCGGGCGGCCGAGCGCGATCGCCTGCTCGGCGGGCCGGCCGGTGACGATCACGACGCCGGCGACCGCGCGGGCGAGCCCGGCGAGCGCGGCCGGGGCCTCGGGGTGGATGTACGCGGCGGCCGGGTCGGCCACGATCGGCGAGAGCGTGCCGTCGAAGTCCGAGGCGATCACGGCGCCCGCCGGGTCGGCGAGCATCGCCTCCAGCGCCGCCCTGCCCGCCTCGGTGCGCACGCCGAACCGGTCGATCTCCGCGCTCATCTCCCCTCCGATCTCGGCTCGCTGCGGACGGTCCCTGTCTAACCGGTTTCCCGGATCATTTCCAGGTGCGGTCGCCGTCGGCGGCGGCCCCGCGGCGGCGGGCGGCGCGCTCCCGCTGCCGGGCGGCCCGCAGCCGGCGCAGCCGTTTGACCAGCATGGGGTCGTGGGCGAGCGCCTCCGGCCGGTCGATCAGCTCGGCGAGGATCTGGTAGTAGCGGGTCGCGGAGATGTCGAACGTTTCCTTGATCGCCCGCTCCTTGGCGCCGGCGTACCGGAACCACTGGCGCTCGAACTCGAGGATGCGGCGCTCGCGTTCGGAGAGCTCGCGACCGGGCGCGGGCGGCGTCCGCGGGCCCGGGTCGGCGGCGGAGCCCTCGCCGCCGGCCGGTGCGGTGTCCATGCTCTCCTCCTCGGGGTGAGGCGCACGACGGTCGCGTCACGGTGCCCACCCGGTGGTGATCACACCGTGTGCGCGCGGCCCCAGGCAATGGTAATGGGATCCACGTGCCGGGCCCGCCGGGCGACAGATCGCGGCAAAGGCTGCAAACGCGTTCAGCATAGGACGGACCACGGACGTTTCCGGATCCCGGGCCGCGGACCGGGACGGCCGCGGCGCGCCGCGGGCGGCCCGCGGCGACAGGTGCGACAACCCGCGGACAAAAGCTGTTCACCGCGTGGATCACGCCGTAGTGTCGCGAGCTGTGACCTCTGTAATCACGATGCTCACTGACTACGGGCTGGAAGACGGTTTCGTGGCGGCCTGCCACGGCGTGATCATCAAGATCGCGCCGGAGGCCCGCATCATCGACGTCTGCCACATGATCCCGGCCGGGGACGTCCGGCGCGGCGCGGCGGTGCTCGCCCAGACCGTGCCGTACCTCCCCGAAGGCATCCACGTCGCGGTGGTCGACCCCGCGGTCGGCACGGCACGGCGGGCCGTGGCGGTGCGCGCGGGCGGGCGCGTGTTCGTCGGCCCGGACAACGGGCTGCTGTCGTGGGCCGTGCACGCGGTGGGCGGCGCGGAGGCGGCGTACGAGCTCGCCAACGAGGAGCTGTTCGTCACCCCGGTCTCCCGGACCTTCCACGGCCGGGACATCTTCGCGCCGGTCGCCGCGCACCTGGCGCGGGGCCGCCCGCTCGCCGACGTCGGTCCCGAGCTGCCCGTGGAGCGGCTCGTCACGATGCCCGAGCCGACCTCCCGGGTACGGGACGGCGCGGTCGAGGGCGAGGTGCTCTGCGTCGACCACTACGGCAACGTGCAGCTGTCGATCAAGGCCGACGACCTCGCCGCGCTCGGCGTGCGCCACGGCGACACGCTCGCGGTGCAGCTCGGCCGGCGGCAGCTGTCGGTGCCGTACCGGGAGACGTTCGCGGCGGTGCCGCCCGGCGACGTGGTCGCGTTCGCCGACTCGGCCGGGCTCGTCGCGCTCGCGGTGAACTCGGGGGACGCGGCCGAGCGGCTCGGGCTGCCGCCCGGCGCCCACGTCCGGCTCTCGCCCGCGGTGCAGGCAGGCTAGGCCGTGCCCTGCACGCCGCGCGGGCCGGCCCGGGTTCGCGGCCGGCCCGCGGGCGGGCCCGGCCGCCCCGCCGTCAGGCCGGCTCCACCGAGAGCCAGTCGACGTGGTTGCGCAGCGTGATCTGCACGTTCTTCACGCGGTGGGAGTAGGCCGCGTTCAGCCGGTAGAAGTACACCGGGATGTACGGCATGTCCTGGATGAGGATGTCGTCGGCCATCTGGTAGTACTTCAGGCCCTCCTCGGGGGTGCGCGCGGCATCCCCCTTCTTGATCAGCTCGTCGAACCGCTTGTTCGAGTAGCCGCCGAAGTTCTGGCCGTGGGCGATCGCGGCGGTGGAGAAGACCGGGGTGAGGTAGTTCTCCGCCGACGGGTAGTCGATCACCCAGCCCATCCGGAACAGCCCGCCGTACTTGTTCGCGTCGAGCTGGTCGAGGATCGTGCCGAACTTGGGGAAGGCCCGGACGGTGACCTCGACCGAGAGGTTGCGCCGCAGGTTCTCGCCGACGGCCTCCACCCACTCGCGGTGGCCGCCGTCGCTGTTGTAGCCGAGCTCGATCTTCTTCGGCCCGTTCGCCTCGTGGTAGAGCTGCCGGGCCTTCGCCGGGTCGTAGGTGCACGGCTCGCCGCACACGCCCTGCCGGTAGCCCTCGATCGCCGGGTTGATGAAGTCGTCGGCGGGCACCCGGCTGCCGTAGAA
This sequence comes from Actinomycetota bacterium, assembly GCA_003242605.1. Lineage (GTDB taxonomy): Bacteria > Actinomycetota > Actinomycetes > Streptosporangiales > Streptosporangiaceae > Thermopolyspora. Next base: position 15,688 of record QGUZ01000010.1, on the reverse strand, counting down.
CACCTCCTCGGTGATCGACTTGCGGTCGATCGCCATCGAGATCGCCTTCCGCACCCGCGGGTCGCTGTAGACCTTGTTGTACTTGAGCGGGGTGCCGATGTAGCCGATCCCGGCGTCCGGCAGGTCGATGAACCGCTCGCCGAGCCGGGCCCGCGCGCTGCCGAGCACCGTGGTCGGCAGCTGGTCCATGACGTCGATCTCGCCCTCGAGCAGGTCCTGGTAGGCCTGATCGAGGCTGGAGTAGATCTTGAACTGCAGGCGGCGGAACCTCGGCTTGGGCCCGGGGTGGCCGTCGTGCACCGACAGCTCGATCGTGTCGTCGACGCCCTTGCGGTACGGCCGGTCCATCTTGAACAGGCCCTGGCCGATCGGGCGCTCGGCGTACGCCCGGGTGATCTTGCCGTCGGGGCCGAACGCGGCCTTCGGCAGCGGGTAGAAGGCGGTGTACCCGAGCATCGCCTTGAACTGGGAGAACGGCTCGGCGAGCGTGACCTCGAAGGTGCGGTCGTCGATCACCCGCAGGCCGCGCAGCCGGTCGGTGCGCGGCTTCTCGCCGCGGCCGGGGTTGAGCGCGGAGTAGCCGAGGATGCGGGAGAAGAAGCTGTTGTTGGCGAGGGCGTGCTCCTGGTTGGCGTAGTAGTTCCAGGCGTCGACGTAGTTCTGCGCCACCACGGGCTCGCCGTTGTGCCAGGTGTACCCCTGGCGCAGGGTGATCCGCCAGACCCGGTTGTCGGACGAGGTGATCGACTCGGCGGCGAGCTCCACCGGCCGCTTGTCCTCGTCGTAGCCGACGAGCGGGGTGAACAGGGCGGCGAGCACCTCGTCGCCCTCGGTCTCCTTGGTGTTGCCGGGGATGAGCAGGTTCTGCGGCTCGCCGATCCGCATGCGGACGGTGAGGTCGGGCGTCGCGTCCGGCGTCGAGCCCGCGCCGCCCCCGGCGCAGGACACCAGCAACGCGATCATCATCACGCCGTAGAGGAGCCGGGCCCCCTTGATCACGCCCATCGCAGGCCGCCCCTCCCGCTCGCCCGGGCGGCGCGCCGGCGCCGGACGTCCTCCGCTCCCGTCCCGGCCGCCCGCCGGGACCCGGCCCGCCACGCGCTCGCCGTACGGCCCGCCGGCGCCGGCCGCGGCCCGCCGGGACGGGGCCGGGACGGACGGGCGGCGGGGTCGCCGGTGCGCGGCCGGGCGGCGCGCCGGCCGTGCGGGCTCGCCCCGGAGGACGGCCGCGGGCAGGCCGCCGCGACGCCCTCAGGCACGGCGAACGAACGTGACATCGGTTACACCTCGCTGGTCGACGGGGTCAGGCGCCCCCGCGCCCACCAGCTTGTATCTGGATCATTGCGGTTCGGTCACGTGGACGTCTGCCGGACGTCACACGCATAGGAATATGATCTGCGCTGTTACCCAACTTTTAAATAATCGGTCACCTGACCCCCACACCCGATATGAGGCTACGAAAGCGACCAGCGGGCTCGGCGACCTGACCGCGCCGCGATCCGCAGCCCGCCCCGAGGTGGGCTACCTTTGACCCAGTCGTCCAGTGCCCGACGAGGGTGGTCGTATCAGTCTCCCTACGGGAGCGCAACGGATCACCATCGGGGGCCTCCCTACCAGCCCTATCCAATAGAGTCCTTGCCATGAGCCAGCCGGAATCCGCGGTCGCGGACGCCCAGGCGGGCGACCGGGGCGGCGCCACCCCGATGAAGGGGGAGTCGCTGGCCGCGTTCGCCGAGCGCCACGGGCTGCGTCGCTCCATCGCGCGACCCGCCCTTCCCGTCTACCTGCGCCAGCTGTGGCAGAGACGGCACTTCATCGTCACCTACGCGACCTCGCGGAACCTGTCGAAGTATTCGAACTCCGTGCTGGGTCAGCTCTGGCAGGTGATCACGCCGCTGCTGAACGCCGCGGTGTACTGGCTGATGTTCGGCCTCATCCTCGGCCAGAAGGACAAGCCGGGCGTCGGCGGCAACTACACGGCCTTCCTGATCACCGGCGTGATGGTGTTCACCTTCACCCAGCGCTCGGTGCTCGGCGGGGCGAAGTCGGTCTCGAGCAACCTGTCGCTGATCCGCGCGCTGCACTTCCCGCGGGCCTCGCTGCCCCTGGCGTACACGCTCCAGGAGCTGCAGCAGCTCGGCTGGTCGATGGCGGTGCTGATCGCGATCGTGCTGGTGACCGGCGAGCCGGTGACCTGGCTGTGGCTGCTGATCCCGGTGGCGCTGCTGCTGCAGACCCTGTTCAATTTGGGCGCGGCGCTGATGGTGGCCCGGATCGGGGCGTTCGTGCGCGACGTGAACCAGCTGCTGCCGTTCGCGCTGCGCACCTGGCTGTACGCGTCCGGCGTCTTCTACAGCATCCAGGAGCAGACCAAGGGCCTGCCCGAGCTGCTGCGCTGGGTGCTGGAGGTGAACCCGGCCGCCGCGTACATCCAGTTCATGCGGGATCTGCTGATCTTCGAGCAGGCTCCGTCCGCGGTCACCTGGATCACCTGCGTATTCTGGGCGGTGTGCGCGCTTATCGTCGGCTTCCTCTACTTCTGGCTGGCCGAGGAGAAGTACGGCCGTGGCTGAGTTGACCAAGGAGCGCTCCCAGGTGGCTCTGGAAGAAGGGAAGGCGGCCCAGGAGGTCGTCCGCGCCCCCGAGAAGCGGGGCAAGCCCACGGTCGTCGTCGACAACCTGCACATCGTCTACCGCGTGTACGGCGCGGCGAGCGTGCACGAGAAGGGCAACGCGGCGAACGCGCTCATGCGCATCCTGCGCCGCCAGGGCCGGCCGCAGATGAAGGAGGTGCACGCCGTCAAGGGCGTGTCCTTCGTGGCCTACCACGGCGACGCGATCGGCATCATCGGCCGCAACGGCTCCGGCAAGTCCACGCTGCTGCGCGCGATCGCCGGGCTGCTGCCGCCGACCAAGGGGGCGGTGTACACCGACGGCCAGCCGTCGCTGCTCGGCGTGAACGCGGCGCTGATGAAGGACCTCACCGGCGAGCGCAACATCGTGCTCGGCTGCTACGCGATGGGCATGACGCCGGCCCAGGTCCGGGAGAAGTACGACGAGATCGTGGAGTTCTCCGGCATCGACGAGTTCGTCAACCTGCCGATGAGCGCCTACTCGTCGGGCATGGGCGCCCGGCTGCGGTTCGCGATCGCGTCGGCGAAGACCCACGACGTACTGCTCATCGACGAGGCGCTCGCCACCGGTGACCGCGAGTTCAAGCGCAAGAGCCAGGAGCGCATCCGGCAGATGCGCGAGGAGGCGGGCACGGTGTTCCTCGTCGCGCACAACCTCGACGTGATCGAGGAGACCTGCAACCGGGTCATCTGGATGCACAAGGGCAAGATCAAGATGGACGGTGATCCGGACAAGGTCCTCGCGGCGTACACCAAGAACTGATCGCGTGGTACCAGAATGGGGACCGACACAACCACCCGCGGCAACGGAGGTATGTCGTGTCCGCACGGCCACCGATCCCGTATGAGTTCCTGCCCGAGGTCCCCAAGCTGACCGTCGAGAGCGACGACGTCCGCGACGGCGAGCGCAAGCCGGAGACCCACGTCTTCAACGACTGGGGCATGTCCGGGGAGAACCTCTCCCCGCACCTGCGGTGGTCGGGGGCGCCGGAGGGCACCAAGAGCTACGCGGTGACCTGCTACGACCCGGACGCCCCCACCGGCAGCGGCTTCTGGCACTGGGTGCTGTTCGACATCCCGGCGAACGTCACCGAGCTGCCCCGGGGCGCGGGCTCGGGCGACTTCAAGGGGCTGCCGGAGGGGGCGATCCACGCCCGCAACGACTTCGGCAACAAGCGCTACGACGGCGCCGCCCCGCCGCCGGGCTGGCCGCACCGCTACATCTTCGCCGTGCACGCGCTGAAGGTGGAGAAGCTCGGCCTCGACAGCGACGCCACGCCGGCCGTGGTCGGGTTCAACATCACGGCGAACACCCTCGCCCGCGGCTACATCGCGCCGATCTACGAGACGACCTGATCCGGCGCCCGGGACGGGCGACACGCCGGGTTCCGCGAACGGCTGACACCCCCGTCGCCACTCCACTATGATTCGAACGTAGTTTCGAACAAGGGAGATGGCTGATGTGGGTGGGTGCGATACGAGCGCTGTCGACCGCCATCGACCTGCTGGCCGACGAGGACCCGGCCGAGCTGCCCCGGGGCCGGCTCGCCGAGCAGCTGTGCGAGCTGCACTGGCAGATGGCCCGGCTCCAGGCCGAGATCGCCCGCCGTACTCACGTGCGTGCGCCCACCTACGGAAAACCGGAGACGTCCCGGTGCCGCGCCCGGCCGGCGGCGTCAGCGCCGGCGGGTGACGCCACCGGGTGACCCGGGCGAAAGCACACCACCGAGGGCCGGTGCCCGGCATCCGGGCACCGGCCGTCGACGTCTCTCGGCCGTCAGTTGGGAATGCGGCGCGCGGGCGGGCCCGCCGGGGCGGTGACGCGGCGTGATCGCCCCGGTCGCGGGCGTACGCCTCGAGGGACAAAGTCACCCGTCGCGCCGTGCGGCCGGTGTGGATTCGGACCCGGTGCGCGCGTGCGGACCCCGGGCGAGTCCGGCGGGGCCCGGTTCTCCCGTCGGCGGCGAGCTGCGGCAGGGGTGGCACGGGCCGCGTGGGGGCGGCGGCCGGTGCGTCGCGGTCTTGTGTGCGGTGCCGGTGGCGCCGACGGATCTCGGGGCCGGGTCTGTCGTTCGCGGGTGGGTTCGGTTGTGCGGGGGTTCGCCGGGAGGACGCCCGGTCAGACGGTGAGGCGGGCCCCGTTCAGCGCGGGGTCGGACAGGGAGGCGGCGCCGTTGGACGCGCCGTTGGACGCTGCGCCGTTCGCGGTCGGCGCGGCCTCGAAGGGGAAGCGGTCGGCGAACGCGGGCTTCAGGTCGGTGAGCCAGACCGCGTCCGGGTCGTACTTGGCGAAGAACGGCCGGCCGACGAGTTCGGGCCGGCGGGCCTGGATGAAGTGGAGGACGAACACGCGCTCGCCGGCGACCTCGGTCACGCCGTCCACGCACACCTTGCCGGGGGTGGCGGACATGGACGGGCCGCGCACGGTACGGCAGAGCCCGGACACCTGCGCGTAGGCGTCGCGGAAGATCTCCCAGGCGCGGCCGAGCGGGACCGCGAAGTAGTCCTGCGGCCCGGTGTCGCGCTCGACGAACATGTAGTACGGGATCATGCCCATCTGCTGCTGCATGCGCCACATGCGGGCCCAGACGCCGGGGTCGTCGTTGATCGACCGGATCAGCGGGGCCTGGGTGCGGATCACCGCGCCGGTGCCGAGCACGCGGCGCACCGCGGTGCGCAGCTTCTCCGGCTCCATCTCCCGCGGGTGGGAGAAGTGCGCCATGAACGCGAGCGTCTTGCCCGACTCGACGACCTTCTCGAACAGCCGCAGCGTGTCGTCGGCGTCCGGGTCGGTGAGGAACCGGGCCGGCCAGTACGCGAGCGACTTGGTGCCGATGCGGATCGACTCGATCTGCTCGAGCTCGAGCAGCGGCTCGATGTAGCGGCGCAGCACCGGCTCACCCATGATCATCGGGTCGCCGCCGGTGAGCAGCACGCTGGTGACCTGCGGGTGCTCCTTCAGGTACGCGACGAGCCGGGCGACGTCGTCGGAGGCCATCTTCAGGTCCGGCTCGCCGACGAACTGGGCCCAGCGGAAGCAGTACGTGCAGTACGCGTGACAGGTCTGGCCCTGTTTGGGGAAGAAGAGCACGGTCTCCGGGTACTTGTGCTGCAGGCCGTTGATCGGCTCGTCGCCGACCCGCGGCACGTTGAGCTCGAGCTGGCCCGCCGGGTGCGGGTTGAGCCGCATGCGCACCTCGTTGGCGGCCGCCTTCACCTCGGCCGCGGGCGCGCCGTCGCGCAGCAACCCCGCGATCCGGGACACGTCCGCCTCGGGGAGCATGTCCTCCTGCGGGAAGACGAGCCGGTAGATGGGGTCGTTCGGCACGTCGGACCAGTCGATGAGCTCGTCGACGACGTACGCGTTCGTGCGGAACGGCAGCACCGTGGCCACGGCCCGGACACGCAGCCGCTGCTCGGCATCGAAGCCCGCACGCACCAGAAGCTCGTCCAGGTGCTTGCCGGTGTACGCCCGGTAACCGCGGATGCCTTCCTTCAAGGTCACCTGAAGATCCCTTTCTTTTGCGATGTATGTAAACCTGCCGGTGCTGTCACGCGTCTATGTCATTCATATACCCCGACGTAACCATAGGACCTGGAGTTCCCACCGGCGAAGGGGTGACGAGAAGCCTTTACGTTCCCCCACAGGTATCTGTCCGGGAGATCGCGACATATCGCGTTTTCCCGTAGCCTGGAGGGGTGACCGCTCAACCCGCCTTCTTCGAGCCGCGACGACCCGCGGATCCGGCAAAGCAGCGCGCGTCCGACGCGGACCGCGACCGGGTCGCCGCCATCCTGGGCGAAGCCCTCGCGACCGGCCGGCTGACCAGCGTGGAGCACGCCGACCGGCTGGCGGCCGCCTACGCCGCCGTCACCCTCGGCGACCTGCTCCCGCTCGTCGAGGACCTGCCCGACGTCCCGGCCACCACGTCCGCGGCCGGCGCGGAGCGGCAGGAGGTGGCGGCCGTGTTCAGCAAGATCGTGCGCAAGGGGCGCTGGGTGCCGGCCCGCCATACCCGGCTGCGGTCGCTCTTCGGCGCGCTGATCGTCGACCTCACCGACGCGGTGCTACCGGGACGCGAGATCACCCTCGACCTCAACGCCACCTTCGGCAAGGTGATCGTGCGCGTCCCGGAGAACGCCCGCGTGATCGACGAAGGCGGCGCACTCTTCTCGAAACGCCACGTGTCCGACGACAGCCCGTGGGGTGGCGGCACGGCGAGGAGCATCGCGGGTGCCGGCGCGGCCGATCCGGACGCCCTGCTGATCCGGATCACCGGCAACGCCAGGTTCGGCAAGATCGTCGTCGCGAAGGGCGAGGGCTTCCCCTACTGGTGAGCCCGCCGGGGCGGCGCCTCGGGGGATGGCGGCGGCTCCGCCGCGGCGCGACGCCGCGGACCACGCCGAGGGCGTCCCCGGCCCGCCGTACGCGCGACCGTCCGGGTGTCACATCCGGCGGCACGCACGACGATACGGCGCGCTGCCCGAACGTCCGTCACCTGCCGCACATCACCCCCCTTTGCCGCTCTCGAACCCTTACCGTCCGCTTTCTGTATAGCACCCTTCGCCGCGCTCGTCCCCGTCCGAGGGAGACCGCCCCTCGATCACCGGACGTCCACTACGCCCGATTCGCCGCCCACGGCGCGACACTCCCACGCCCCCACCTAGGAGCACGCGGCGCATCCCCGCCGCTTACCATGCGTGGACGGCGGGCCGCGGAGGTGTCCGGATCCGGACACCCGCGCCCGCGGAAGGAGCTTGCCGTGGCCACCGAGGTGACCGATTGCCTGACACCCCGCCCGTAGCGCTCGACGCGATGGGCGGGGATCACGCCCCACACGAGCTGGTCGCGGGAGCCGTGCACGCCACCCGGGAGCTCGGCGTGCGCGTCGTGCTCGTCGGCCAGCCCCGGCCCATCTACGAGGCACTCCAGGCCCACGGCGCCGCCGACGAGATCCCGATCGTGCGCGCCGAGGAGACCGTGGGCATGGACGAGGGCGCGCTCGCCACGCTGCGCCGCCCCCGGTCCAGCGTGGCGGTCGCCTGCCACCTGGTACGGCGCGGCGACGCGGCGGCCGTGGTCTCGGCCGGGTCCACCGCGGCCGTGGTCGCCACCGGGCGGCTGCGGCTGCGCGGCCAGCCGGGCGTGCTGCGCCCGGCGATCGCGGTCACCCTGCCCACGCTGCCGGAGCCGACGGTGCTGCTCGACGCGGGCGCCACCGCCGACGTCAAGCCCGAGATGCTCGTGCAGTTCGCCCAGCTCGGCGCGGCGTACGCGGAGACCGCGCTCGGCATCCCGCACCCGCGGGTCGGCCTGCTCACCATCGGCAGCGAGACCGAGAAGGGGAACAAGGTGACCCGGCGCGCCCATGAGCTGCTCGCCACCACCCCCGGCCTCGACTTCGCCGGCAACGTCGAGGGGCACGACCTGCTCACCGGCAAGGTGCACGTGATCGTCACCGACGGGTTCACCGGGAACGTGGCGCTGAAGACGATGGAGGGCAGCGTGCGCTACACGCTCGCCGAGCTGCGCGAGGCGATCAACGCCAGCCGCCCGGCCCGGCTCGGCGCGCTGCTGCAGCGCGGGGCGCTGCGCCGCCTGGCCCGCCGGCTCGACCCGGAGCAGTACGGCGGGGCCGTGCTGCTCGGCCTCAACGGCACCGTGGTGATCGCGCACGGCGCGTCGAAGGCCCGCGCGATCGCCTCGGCCTGCGCGTTCGCCGCCTCGCTCGCCGCCCGGGGCGTGGTCGCCCGCGTCGGCGAGCGGCTCGCCGCGCACCGCCCGCACCACCGGCTGTGGTGACGTTGCGGTTACGCAGGTCGGCGGGCGGGCGGCCGCGGGCTCCGCGGCTTCGGTGCGGCCGGTCCCGGCCGGGACCGATAATGGGGATTGGGCCTTGATTCATCGATAGGCTGGAAGAACGTGATCGAGGCACGCGGCGATCACGGCACGTCGCGCCTCCACGGCCGCCAAGGAGAGTTCATGGTCGACCCGCAAGTCGTGCTCACCGAACGCGTCCAGCGTGCGCTCGCCACCGCGTTCGGTCCGGAGTACGCCGACGCCGATCCGCTGATCCGGCCGTCGCAGTTCGCCGACTACCAGGCGAACGTGGCGCTGAACCTGGCGAAGCGGCTCCGCCGGGCGCCCAGGGACGTCGCCCAGGCCCTCGTGGACGCGCTCGACGTCGCCGACGTGTGCTCCGGCGTCGAGGTGAGCGGCCCCGGCTTCGTCAACCTCACCCTCGCCGACGGCTGGATCGCGGCCCAGGCCGAGGCGATGCGCGACGACGAGGCGCTCGGTGTCGCGCGCCGCGCGCCGCAGACCGTGGTGATCGACTACTCCGCGCCGAACGCGGCCAAGGAGATGCACGTCGGCCACCTGCGCACCACGATCGTCGGCGACGCCCTCGCCCGGGTCCACGAGCACGTGGGCGACCACGTGATCCGGCAGAACCACCTCGGCGACTGGGGCACGCCGTTCGGCATGCTCATGGAGCACCTGCTCGACGTCGGCGAGGAGGAGGCGCTGCGCCGCCTCGCCGAGGGCGACGCCAACGCCTTCTACCAGGAGGCCCGGCAGAAGTTCGACACCGACCCGGCGTTCGAGGAGCGGGCGCGCCGCCGGGTCCCGCTGCTGCAGGGCGGCGACCCGGAGAGCATGCGGCTGTGGCGCGAGTTCATCGAGCACAGCAAGCGCTACTTCAACCACATCTACCGCGAGCTCGGGGTCACGCTCACCGACGAGCACATCGCCGGCGAGAGCATGTACAACCCGATGCTCGCCGACGTCTGCGACGAGCTGGAGCGTGCCGGGATCGCGCGGATCAGCGACGGGGCGCTGTGCGCGTTCCCGCCCGGCTTCACCGGCCGGGACGGCCGGCCGCTCCCGCTGATCATCCGCAAGAGCGACGGCGGGTACGGCTACGCCACCACGGACCTGGCGGCGATCCGGTACCGGGTGCGCGAGCTCAAGGCCGACCGCATCCTCTACGTGGTCGGCGCCACCCAGGCGCTGCACTTCCAGATGGTGTTCGCCACCGCGCGCATGGCCGGATGGCTCACCGACGACGTGCGCGCCGAGCACGTGCAGATCGGGAACGTGCTCGGCGAGGACGGCAAGATCTTCCGCACCCGCTCGGGTAAGTCGATCAAGCTGTCCGAGCTGCTGGAGGAGGCGGTCGAGCGGGCCGAGGCGGTGATCGCCGACCGCGGCTACGACCCGGAGACCCGCAAGGAGATCGCGCGGAAGGTCGGCATCGGCGCGGTCAAGTACGCCGACCTGTCGGTGAGCCACGACAGCGAGTACGTCTTCGACTTCGACCGCATGCTCGCGCTCACCGGCAACACCGGCCCGTACCTCCAGTACGCCACCGCCCGCATCCGCTCGATCTTCCGCAAGGGCGGGATCGACCCGGCGCAGGCGACCGGGGCGATCCGGCTCGGCGAGCCGGTCGAGCGTACGCTCGCGCTCACCCTGCTCGGCTACCCCTCGGTGGTGGAGAAGGTCGCCGAGGCCTCCGAGCCGCACCGGCTCTGCACGTTCCTGTTCGACCTCGCACAGGCGTTCACCGCCTTCTACGAGAGCTGCCCGGTCCTCACGGCCGAGGACCCGGCGGTGCGCGAGTCGCGCATCGCGCTCTCCGCGCTCACCCTGCGGGTGCTGCTGCAGGGGCTGGACCTCCTCGGTATCGAGGTGCCGGAGCGCATGTGATGGACGTTTGGGAGGTCCGTGGCAAAAGGAACGGGGCCCGAACGGCGTGGCTTACGAGAATTTCCGCTGACAAAGGCTTAGGCTTAGCGCGGTCAAAGGGAGCGTCCGCCGATCCCGGTCCACGCGGGCCTTCCGTCACTCCTCGGGGAGCTTCAGCGTGAGCATGGACCTGACCGCCGGCCCCGACCTATCAGGGCTCATCGACGCCACGGAGCTTCACCGCTACGCGGAGGAGCTCCTCGTCCACCTGGTCGCCGATGGCACCGCGCCGAAGCCGCAGCCCGGTGTCACCGACGTGCCGGGCTACTGGCTGGCGCCCGCCATCGACGCCCTGATCCAGATCATCGAGGGTGAGGACGCGCTCGACGCGCTCACCCGGGCCGCCCGGCACGACGAGGGCAAGACGGCGCTGTTCCTGTGCCTCGCGCTCGCCCTCGCCGGACAGGGTGACCGGGTCCACGCGTCCTGGCTCGCCACGGCGTTCGGCGACCTGTCCGCGGACCGCCCGGTGCTGCCGGGCCAGCGCGCCGTCTGGGTGGCGGCGGCCCGGGGCGCGTACGGCCCGGCCGGGAAGATCTTCGTGCTGCGCCGGCTCGACGCGGTGGCGAACCCGCACGACTGCCCGCCGGAGCGCTGGCTGAAGGCGCTGCTGCCGGGCGAGCCGAAGGTCGTGATCCCGCCGTCGCTGCTCGACTTTCCCGAGCTCGCGGAGCTGCCGGCGCTGCAGCGGCCGGCGTACGCCGCGGACCGGCTGGCCCGGCTGCGCGCCCGGTGCACCGAGATCACCTCGCCGCGCAAGCCGAGCGACCCGCCGGCTCACCCGCCCACCGGCTGGCGGGGTTCGGGCATGTGGCCGGAGACCGAGCCGCTCGAGGTGCTGCGCTCCCTCATCAACCCGAGCGCGCACACCGGCCCGCTGAGCTCGCTCAACGACCACCTGCTGGAGGATCTGCAGCCGAACTCCGACCCGCGGCTCGCCGCGCTCGCGCTGCACGTCGCGGCCCCGGTGATCCGGCAGGCCGCGGAGGAGCTCACCGCCGCCACCCGCGCGATGCCCCCGGCCGAGGTCACCGTGCCGATCATGGGGCATCGGATCACCCTGCGGCCGGACGGCCCCGACCCGGACTCGATCCTGGAGGCCGAGCGCCAGATCCGGGAGCGCGCGATGCCGCCCGAGCCGTACCCGGCCTGGCTGCCCCAGGCGCTGATCGGGGTGGCCGTGGTCCTGTTCGGCCTGTCGTTCGCGCTCACCCTGTGGCTCGCCCTGCTCGCCGTGGCCGCCGGCGCCGGGGCGGGCCTGTTGCTGTACCGGCGCCGCCGGCGCGAGGAGGCCGAGTCCGCCCTGGTCGGCAAGCAGCTCAGCGAGCTGCGCGAGCTCGCAGATCGGGCCGTGTACGCCCTGCACGAGTACGCCCGGGAGTCGACCAAGCGCGCCGAGGCCGCCGAACGCGACTTCGCCGAACTCTGCCGGCTGCTGCGCCGCGGCCCCCGCGCGGCCTGACCTTCCATCCGGCACCGGACGGGCCGGGGCCGTTGACGCCGGGCCGTGTGGCCCGTCTCGCGTGCCCTCGTTCCGTCGCTCGTCGGGCGGCGGTACGGCCTCGCCCGACCTTGACGACGCGGCCGAGGCGGCGCTCGACCTGCCGGGCGATGCCGCGCGACGGATCGCGGCCCCGCCCGCGTGACCCCGTGGCCCCGCTTCTTGCCGAGCCGCGCAACGCCTCCCCTGCACCTGGATCTCATCCGCCGGGCCTCCGGGCGGGGAACGCTCCAAACGGGCCGGGACGGGCCATCGCGCCGCCCCAGGACGTGGGCCTGCCATCGGGCGCCTCATGCCCCTGACCCAGGGGCATGAGGCGCCGTGACGGGCGCGGCCTCGGCGACGCCCGCCACCGCGTCCCTGGGCGTTGCGGCGATCGGTGACATGCCCCGCGGGCGGGCGCTGGGCGCGGGCCGGCGCGGGTTACGGCGCTCGTGACGGTATGGGACGGGTGCGGCGGCCGGGCATGGTCGGCATCCGACCCGGCGAGCGCCGAGGCACACGCAGCTGGAGAGGCGGAGAGCCGCCGGAAAAAGCATCGCGCCCGGCGTGCGGGCTGTTGGGCACTACGGGCGCGGAGGCGGGGCCGGCCGCATCGCCGGAGGCGGCGACGCCCGGCCGACGGGCGCTACGACGGCCGAGACGTCACATGGAGATCCGAACCCCGGGCCGGGGAGGAAAGCGCCCGGAAACGCGCCCACAGGCGCGTGGCGGCGTTCTCTGATGCCCGGTCCGGGTGCGGCGGGCGAGGCGCCGTTCGGGGAAACGGGCGCGCTGTGAGGGATGGGGACACGTACGGCCTGAGGAATGCCCACCCGCGCCGGCAGGGCGAAAAGGCCGTCCACGAAGGGGGCTTTTCCGCGGACGACGGCGGCGACGGGCAAGGCGAATACCGGCGCTCCACGATCGCCGCGGCGTACGGCATTCCGCGGTGGGCGGGGAATATTCCCACCGCGCAACCGTCCTGCCGAGCGATCCGAGCATGACGCAGCGTTCGCGTCAGATGACGGAGACCTCGATCTCCGCGGGCGCCAGCAGGAAGATCTTGTCCGCTATGCGCTCAATGCGGCCGTCGCAGCCGTATGCGAGCCCTGCCGCGAAATCCACCATGCGCGTGGCCTCGGCGGTCGCCATGCCCGCCACGTCCATCACGACGGCGCAGCCCTCCCGGAAATGCTGACCTACCGTGAGCGCGTCGTCATACTTCCGCGGCCGGACCATCACAATGCGTGCAGGCTCGCTCTCCTCCTGCACCTGCTGCCACCGTCGGGCCGCCCGTTCCGAAGCGGGCATCCAGTCGTCCTCGTACTCGACGTCGTCGTATTCATCGTCACTGTACGGTTCGACCACGCCCAGGCCAAGGTAGTTGGCCACCTTACGTACTGCCCCCATTGACTCGTCCTTTCCACGAGAACCGGCCGCATTCACCTTGTCCCACCAACAAAGGACGTTATCCGACGATTCGGCTCCGGCCACGCGACACGCCAGAGCGGAAAACGACGCTTTGTTATCGTCCCGAAATCGCGCCCTTGACTAGGTCAAACGACACTCAAGCAGATCTCCATGATTGTTCTTATCGATCGCCTCCTCCCCTAGGTTCCGTCATCCTGTGCTCAGTTGCAAGCGATATATATCCGCGTACCTCAAACCTCGTCACATGCAAGGCAAATATCCGTTCAACGCCGTTATTCCGCTATACCCGAGAAACCCTCGGGCATTCGCCGGGCCCCCGCCTGGTCCGGTGACCGGTCGCCGTTCCCGGGCATCCGGGCGAGCGCCGTCGGCCACAGTACCGGCCGAATACGACATTTCGGCCACCTGTCCCATCGGGCACTCCTTCCTCACCGGTCCCACCCGTCTCGTCTGCTTGGACGTTCGAGGACCGGGCAAAGGTTCGGGGATGTCCCCACACTGTCGAAGAAAGGGTGGAAGTGGACGCCCGTGGCCGCTCGGACTCGCTTCTCCCACCCACCGGTGGCCACCACAACCTCTGTCATCGACCGGCCGCCCTCCTGCCTATGCACTCTCGAACGACGACGGTCACAACAGAAGAACGATCCAATCGTCCTTCAGGTTCTCGCGCTCCGCCAGACCCACTCGCCACATACGCGCCCGTCGCACCGATCCCGGCCGATGTGCGGCCGATGTGCCCCTCCCGCACCGCAACCAGTGGCCCGTTACGCAGGTCTGGCGGCCCGCAACCGCCACTCTCCCGCCCCCGACGCCGGCACCCAGCCGTCGCCGGGCGGATCGGTCACGGCGGCTGCCGAGCGGAGGCCGCCCTCCTCTGCAACGCGCTATTCCAAGGCGTGCTCGGAAACCCTCCAAAACCGCAAGCCCGCCTTGTTGGTCTCCCACGTTCCAGGCGGGCACTGCCGAGGCCACCCTCCGGCGAAATCGCCCGCCGACCTGAACCCACACGCTCGGCTCACGACCACGCCTCGGAAACCCGTCCCACGCCTCCCGGGTATCACCGGCAACCCCGGGCACCGTCCTCGACTAGTCGGCGCAACCCACGACGATAGGAAAGCAGAGTTCAGCGATGTGGCAACCGCAGCGCAAGCCGCTCCACAAGACGCAACAGCGGGCGGTTCTCACCTGCTCGGCCCTGAGCAGGATCGGCAGGCAGCAGGTTCGATGCCCGCGATTGATGCTCTGAGCCCACCGGCATTCGCACAGATCGGAGTCGAGCGTCGACGACCCGTCATCCGCTCCCGCGCCATCGGCCTCACGCAGGACCTTCCAGCGCGGGCTATCGCGGTCGTGCGACCACCGACCGTGCCGCTCCTCGATGCCCTCCACATGCTCCACAGATCATCTAGCACCAGGTCATTGGACCGGCGCTCCCCCACTACGGGCCGACAGCGTCTGGGACTGCCGACACACCGGCTGTAGCCTGCCACGCCGGCGCAGATCTGCGATCCTCCCGGCGGAGCCCCCCTGGTGGTGAGCCTCACCAGCGGTCTCTCTCCCCCGAGAGTTCCCGGCCGAGCATCCGGACACCTCCCGCGGACACCCGGCCCGTCCACGTGGTCAATCTTGAACGGTCGGCGCCGACGTAGTGTTCGCGGCCGAGACCAGCGGCACAAGGTCGAGCTCGCGCTCACTGAGCCGGCAAGGTTAATGAAGTGACCGGCCGCTCGTCCTCCGACGCCAACGCCGATCACCTTTGCTCACCTTGCCTGCGAATCGAGGCCGAGGATGGCCGACTCTAGGGAAACCACACTCATGCGATGCCTCGGCCGGAACCCGTTCGGGTACCGCGAATGTCTCGCCGCTACACCTGGAGGTTGTCTCTGTTCCTATCCACCACGGCCGAAGCCGAGACCCGCGGTGCCCGCCGCAGCACCGTCCCTCCGAACCCGGTCAGTGCATGGGCGAGCGGCCGCCCATCCGAGCGCTCCCACACCGGCCCGAATTCTCTGTTGGCGGAATCCCTTGCCTCGACAGCCGACTGCCTGCCGCGGAGTCGCCATCCCCACCCATGCGAAGTGACCCGGGCTCGCTCCGCATGGCCGAGGCGATATCGAACCTGCCATACGCAGCCGTGGTGACAGAGGCACAAGCACCTGTGCCTTGACGGTACCGTCTCATGCGATCGCCCACGACCGCGCTCAGCGTATAAAAAAGGCCCTGGGTAGGTCCCAGGGCCACGGCGACACAGTCGCCAAGACGGCAAAAATGCGAAGGCCCCCAGCCACAAAGACCAGGGGCCCCCACAAAAAGCCGTCCGGCAGCGACCTACTCTCCCACACCCGCCAAGGTGCAGTACCATCGGCGCAGGAAGGCTTAACTACCGGGTTC
>QGUZ01000507.1 GCA_003242605.1 Actinomycetota bacterium | reverse complement strand
CAGCTCGGCTGCGGCCTGGGCATGGGCACCTCGGCCGGCACCGTATCGCTCATCCCGCCCACCCTCGACGTCACGCACACCGGCCAGGAGGAGACGGTCGACGGCGTCCGCATCGTCTTCCAGCTCACCCCCGGCACCGAGGCCCCGGCGGAGATGAACTTCCTCTTCCCCGACCGGCGCGCCCTGTGCATGGCCGAGAACGCCACCCACAACCTGCACAACGTGCTGACCCTGCGCGGCGCACTGGTCCGCGACACCCGCGTCTGGGCCCGCTACCTGACCGAGGCCATCGCCCTGTTCGCCGACCGGGCGGACGTGGCCTTCGCCTCGCACCACTGGCCCACCTGGGGTCGCGAGCGCATCGTCGCCTTCCTGTCCCAGCAGCGCGACCTGTACGCGTACCTGCACGACCAGACCCTGCGCATGCTGAACCGCGGCATGACCGGCAACGAGATCGCCGAGGCCCTGCGGCTCCCGCCCGCCCTGGAGCGAGCTTGGCACACGCACGGCTACTACGGCTCGGTCAGCCACAACGTCAAGGCGATCTATCAGCGCTACCTGGGCTGGTTCGACGGCAACCCGGCACACCTGTGGGAGCATCCGCCCGTCGAGCTGGCCCGCCGCTACGTCGAGGCCTTCGGCGGCACGTCCGCCGTCGTCGCGTTGGCCGAGGGGTACGTCGGCAAGGGTGACCTGCGCTTCGCCGCGACCCTGCTCAACCACGCGGTGTTCGCCGACCCCGGCGACTCCGCGGCCCGCCGCCTCCTGGCCCAGGTCTACACCCGCCTGGGCCACGGCGCCGAGAACGCCACCTGGCGCAACTTCTACATCACCGGCGCCAAGGAGCTGACCACTCCGCCGTCCCGGCCCGCGACCGACACCGTTTCACCGGACATGCTCAGCGCGCTCACCGCCGAGCAGGTCTTCGACTCGCTCGCCATCCGCGTCAACGGCCCCGAGGCCTGGGACGAGCGCTTCACCATCGACTGGCACCTCACCGACACCCGGGAGCACCACCGCACCACGCTGTCCAACGGCGCCCTGATCCACGAGCGGGACCCGTCCGGCGACGGCGCGGACCTGACCCTCCGGTTGACCAAGGATCGCCTGCTCGGCCTGCTCGCCGGAGACACCGACACCGGCGACCTCGCCTACGACGGCGACCTGACGGTCCTCGGGCGGCTGACCGCCGTCCTCGAGGAGCCGACGCCGGACTTCGCCATCGTCACACCGTGACGGCCGACGCGGCGGCGGCCGTACAAAGCCGCGATGTCCGCACGTTCCTCGACGGCGTGGCCGAAGCCGGCGCCATGAGCGGATCATTCGTTCTCCGGCGCTCCCCGTTGCCTGACCGATCGCCGATGCGATGTGCGTTCGGCGACCCGGCCTCCGGCCAGGGCCCGCTCTTGAAGTCGTGGCCTACCAGGTCGCCAAGCCAATGCCAGGTGCGCGCCCGGGCCGAGCCGCTGCCTCCGCCAGACGTTCACGGGGATTCCGGCGAGAGCGGCGTCGCCCTCCCGGTGCGTCGCCACCCGGCCCTTGGCGAATCTCGCCATGAGCGCCAAGCCCGGCGGTTATGACCGTCAGCCGGCGGTCTTCGAGTCGAGCCACTCGACGACGTCCTGGCCGGTGACCCTCTGTATCTCGCTTCTCACGCCGTCGGGATCACGCTCATAGGCCAGGCGGAGCAGTTCCGCAGCCTCACCGATGAGCCGTTGATCGCCTTCAGCGAGCCGCTCGGTCACGGAGACCGCTTCGACCAGGCAAGGGACTGCCTCAACAAAGCGGGCGTCCTCGATCTGCAGGCGGCCGAGCACGATCAGGCTCCTGGCGTACGTGCTCCCGTACACGTCCTCGACGTCCTCGGCGAGCCTCCGATAGACCTCCACCGCACGCCGAGCGGCGACCATCGCCTCCTCACGCCGTCCTTCCCTACCCAACGCCATCGCGAGCTCGTCCAAGGCATATCCCAGTGGGTGCAGGTAGACGTCGGGGTTGTCCTCGGCAAGCCGCTCACAGGTCTCCACATCCTGCTGGAGTGTGGCCATGAGCTCCTCTCGCCGGCCCAGGTGCTCCAATAGGGCCACGAGGTACAGCCGAAACTCCAACGGCTCGCATGAGTAGCGATCCGGATTCAGCTTGGCGAGCCAATCACTGACCTCCACAAGGCGACGGCCGGCGACCAATCCTTCCTCCGGCCGACCCGCCGTCTCCGACAGGTCCATCAGGATGCCCAGCGAAGCGTGCAGTTCCTCCAGGAAAGCATCAGGGTCGGCCTCAGCCAGCCGCTCGTAGATCTCCACCGCACGTTTCCTGACGGCCACCGCCTCGTCGAGCCGTTCCGCCTCTGCCAGATCGATCGCGAGGTTGTGCAGTGATCTGGCCAGGCCAGGCAGGTAGGCATCCGGATCGGCCGCGGCCAGCCGCTCATAGATCTCCACCGCACGCCGACCGGCGGCCACCGCCTCGTCGAGCCGTTCCGCC
>QGUZ01000506.1 GCA_003242605.1 Actinomycetota bacterium | reverse complement strand
ATGCCGTACATCACCAACGGCAACATCTACGCGCCCACGATGATGATCGCGGAGAAGGCCGCCGACCTCATCCTCGGCAACACCCCGCTGCCGCCGGAGTACGTCGAGTTCTACCGGCACGATCCGAAGGCCACCGAGGCGGAGAGGGACGACGCGTGAGGCTCCGTGGCCGCCCGGACTCCGGGACGGGCGGCCACGGCTCTTCCCCGCCACGGCGGGCGCGGCGGCGGTAGCGTCGGGGCATGGCGGAGTCTCTGCGCGGCGCGCTCGTGACCCTGCGCCCGACCGGGCCCGGTGACCTGCCGGACCTCGTGCGCATCCGGGCCACCCCCGAGGTGGCCTCGCGCTGGGGTACGGCGAGCGACATGGCGGCCCGGGTCGCCGACGAGATCTCCGACCCCGGCACGGAGACCCTGGTGATCGAGTACGAGGGCCGGGTGGTCGGCGTGATCCAGTGGTGGGAGCAGACCGAGCCCATGTACCGGCACGCGGGCATCGACATCTACCTCGACCCGGCGGTGCACGGGCGCGGCCTCGGCACCGACGCGGTCCGCACCCTCGCCCGGTACCTGATCCACGAGCGCGGCCACCACCGCCTCGCCATCGACCCGGCCGCCGACAACCACGCGGCGATCCGCTGCTACCGCAAGGTCGGCTTCAAGCCGGTCGGCATCCTGCGCCGCTACGAGCGCGGCCCCGACGGCACCTGGCACGACGGGCTGCTCATGGATCTGCTCGCCGAGGAGCTCGTCGACTGAGCCCGCGGCCATGCCGCCCCGGCCGGCCGTACCGCCCGGTCAGAACCAGCCGCGGCGGCGGGCCATGGCGCGCAGGCCGTCGCGCAGCGCCCGCTCCACGGCGGCCGGGTGGTCGCCGTACCGGACGCGGAACCGGTTGTAGACGTCGCGGCTCGAGGTGAGGAAGCCGCCGCGGCGGTCCGCCTCGAGCAGCACGTCCATCGCGGACGGACCGGCGATGAAGGTGAGCTCGAGCTCGGTGAAGTGACGGCGCCACTCGCCGCCCGCGTGGTACTCGATCTCCTGGTAGAAGGGCATGGTCGAGCCGTGCAGCGTGCCCGCCTCCAGGTCGGCGCCCTTGAACCGGAAGCCCATGCGGTCGAGCGCGGCGAGCACGTACTCCTGCTCGGGCAGCGGGTTGACGAACAGCGGGTCGAGGTCGCCCTTGTCGAGCGCGCCCGCGAGCGCGAGCTCGGTGTGCACGCCGATCCGCATGCCGGGCAGCGGGCGACCGCCGATCGCGCTCAGCGGCGTCTCCCACGGCACCGGGATCGCGAACGGCAGCGCGTGGGGCCGGCCCGCCTTCAGCTCGAACGGCCCGGCGACCTGGGCGCGCAGGAAGCTGAAGGTGTGGTGGCTCTCGTGGTCGCCGAGCTCGACCTCGACCACGGCGGTGAAGTCGATGGTGATCGCGTCCACGCGATGGTCGGCGGAACCGCCACGGAACCGCACCTCACCATGGAGCGTGTCACCCGGGCGCACCTGGGGGTTGCGCAGCACCGTGTCGACCTCGACCCCCGCGCCGAACACGGCCAGCAGCTTGCGGAACACGGCAACTCCTCGCGTCGACTCCACTTGGGCGAACGCGCCGTGCCGCACCGTCGGTTCCCGCCGCGGGGCGGCGGGTCACGCAGGCACCCTGCCAAGGGCGTTCGCCGGTGCCGGTGCGGGGCGGCCGGTCCCGATCGAGGGTGACGAAGGCCACGGTTTTCCGAGATTTGACGGCATTGGTCATGGAAAGTCATTGATCATGGACAGG
The DNA here is from genome assembly GCA_003242605.1 of Actinomycetota bacterium. GTDB lineage: Bacteria > Actinomycetota > Actinomycetes > Streptosporangiales > Streptosporangiaceae > Thermopolyspora. The sequence goes on along the minus strand of QGUZ01000506.1, from coordinate 709 downwards.
CCGGGCGATGGACGGAGGAGGGACGATGGGGAAGCCCGCCGCGAAGGAGCTGATCGCGACCGCCACCGACGAGATCGTCGTCGTGCCGAACCGGTTCCTCGACCTGCTCGAGGACGGGCGGGTGCCGCGGGAGCGGCTGCAGCGGTTCGCCGGTGAGCAGTACTGGATCCTGCGGAGCGACCAGCGGAGCTTCGCCGCGCTCGCGGCCCGCTTCCCCGACCCGCCCGCGGGCGAGATGTTCCTGTCGCTGAGCGGCGGCGAGATCCAGGCGCAGCGGCTGCTCCTCCCGTTCGCCCACGCCGTCGGCGTCGACGAGGCCTACCTGCGCGGCTACGAGCCGGACCCGATGGCCCAGACGTACCCGGCGTTCCTCGCGTGGAGCGCCATCAACGGCACGCTGAGCGGCATCACGCTGGCGATGCTCACGAACTTCGGCGTCTGGGGCGCCTACTGCGCCCGCACCGCCGACGCCCTCGCCTCGCGCTACGGGCTCGCCGACGACGCCGTCGGCTTCTTCCGCTACTTCAGCAAGATGCCGCCCGGCTTCGAGGAGCAGGCCGCCGCCGTGATCCAGGCCGGCCTTGACGCGGGCGAGGACCCGGCGATGGCCCTCCGCATGGCCCGCGCCCTGTACCGGTACGAGATCGCCTTCTGGGAGGCGATGGCCGAGGGCCTGTGAAGCCGTGATCCCTGTATCGGGGCGGCGTGC
>QGUZ01000505.1 GCA_003242605.1 Actinomycetota bacterium | reverse complement strand
CCCGCCCCCGCCCCGGCGACCGGGCCGGTGCCCGGGCTGCTCGCCGGGCACCCCGCGGCCACCGACGCGGGGGCGCTGCTGCTCGGCTGCGGCACGGAGTGGCGGGCCGCGCCGGTCGGCGACGGCCCGGCCACCCCCGAGGCGGTCACCGCCCTGCTCGCCGCGCACCCGGCGGCCGCCGAGGCGGTGGCGGCCCTGGCACGGTGAGCCCGCCCGCCGCGGGCTCAGCCGACGATCGCCTGGTGCACGAGCTGTCGCAGCCGGGTGCGGATGCGGCGGGAGCCGAACCCCATCGCCTGGGTGAGGAAGATCACCGTGATCTCCTCGGCCGGGTCGACCCAGAACACGGTGCCCGCCGCGCCGCCCCAGTGGTACTCGCCGGGCGAGGCGATGGCCCGCACCGCCACCGGGTCCTGCACCACGGCGAAGCCGAGGCCGAAGCCCTCGCCCGGCACCGCCTCACCGAACGGCGTGCGCGCGAACCCCTTCAGGTCGGCGCCGCCGGGGAGGTGGTTGCGGGTCATGTAGCCGATCGTGCGGGGGCCGAGCAGCCGCACCCCGTCGAGCTCGCCGCCGCGCAGCAGCAGCTGCAGGAAGCGGTGGTAGTCGGCGGCGGTGGAGATCAGCCCGCTCCCGCCGGAGGGCACCTGCGGGCGCCGCGCCATGCCGTCCCCTGGGGCGGTGAGCGTCAGGCGCCCGCCGGGGCCCACGGCGTACAGGGCGGCGGCGCGGTGCAGCTCGCCCTCCCCGGCGTGGAACCCGGTGTCGGCCATGCCGAGCGGCTCGAAGATCCGCTCGGCGAGGAACCGCTCCAGCGGCAGCCCCGAGGCCACCTCGATCACCCGGCCGAGCACGTCCACCGCGACCGAGTACGTCCACCCGGTACCCGGGTCGAACAGCAGCGGCAGCCCGGCCACCCGGTCGGCGAAATCGGCGAGGCTCTCGCCCGGCAGATCAGGGCCGGCCAGCCCGGCGTCCCGGTAGATCTCGCCCAGCGTGTCCGGGCGCTGCCAGCCGTACACCAGCCCGGCGGTGTGGGTGAGCAGGTGCCAGATCCGCACCGGCTCCTCCGCGGGCCGGGTCACCGGCGCCGCGGCCGGGCCGGACTCGTACACCCGCACATCGGCGAAGGACGGGATGTAGTCGGCGACCGGGTCCTCGAGGGTGAGCGCCCCCTCCTCGTACAGCGTCATCAGCGCCACCGACACGACCGGCTTCGTCATCGAGAAGATCCGGAACAGGGTGTCCGGCTCGACCGGCGCGCCGGTGCCGAGGTCGCGCGACCCGTACGCCGACAGGTGCGCGATCTCGCCGCGCCGGCTCACCACCACGAGCCAGCCGGGCAGCCGCCCCTCGTCCACGTACCGGGCGAAGTGCGCGTCGATCCTCCGCAGCCGCTCCCCGTCGAGGCCGACCTCCGCCGGATCACAGGTGACCTGAAACTCTCCCAAACCAACTCCTTACCGTTCACACGGCCGCCGCGCCCCGCGGCGCGTACGGCCCGGCCGACACCACAAGCAGCGGCACGGCCCGTCCGCATTCCCGCCCCGCGGCGGCCAGGCCGAGATCACTTCACGGTGATCGTGGGGCTAGAGTGCGAAGAGGGCCCCGAGGGCGGGCAGGAGCGGGTGGAGGTGAGGCTCGCGGACGCGCGACCGGGAGACGGCGGGCAGGCAGGAGCGAGTTCCGAGAGGAGGCGCAAGTCCGTGGGTGAGGCTGCCGGTGGACCCGGCGGTGGTGCGGTGCTGCGGCTGCGCGACCGCGAGTTCGGCGACGAGCCGCTCGTGATGGCGATCGTCAACCGCACCCCCGACTCCTTCTACGACCGCGGCGCGACCTTCGCCCGGGAGAAGGCGCTGCAGCGGGTCGACGAGGTGGTCGCCGAGGGCGCCGACATCGTCGACATCGGCGGCGTGAAGGCGGCCCCGGGCACCGAGGTGGACGTGGCCGAGGAGATCGAGCGCACCGCGCCGTTCGTCGCCGAGGTCCGCGAGCGCCACCCCGACCTGATCATCAGCGTGGACACCTGGCGGCACGAGGTGGGCCGCGAGGTGTGCCAGGCCGGCGCGGACCTGCTCAACGACGCCTGGGGCGGCGCCGACCCCAAGCTCGCCGAGGTCGCCGCCGAGTACGGCGTGGGCCTGGTGTGCACCCACGCCGGCGGCCTGCGGCCGCGCACCCGCCCGCACCGGGTCGCGTACCGGGACGTGGTCGCCGACGTGATCGAACGCACCACCGCGCTCGCCCGCCGCGCGGTCGAGGTGGGCGTCGACCCGCACCGCGTGCTCATCGACCCCGGCCACGACTTCGCCAAGAACACCTGGCACTCGCTCGAGGTGACCCGGCGGCTGCACGAGCTGGTCGCCACCGGCTGGCCGGTGCTCGTGTCGCTGTCGAACAAGGACTTCGTCGGCGAGTCCCTCGGCCTGCCGGTGGCGGAGCGCATGTACGGCACGCTCGCGGTGAGCGCGCTGTGCGCCTGGCAGG
>QGUZ01000504.1 GCA_003242605.1 Actinomycetota bacterium | reverse complement strand
GCGGCGCGTCTGGCCGCGAGGGCCCCATAAACGCCCCTAGCGTCGCCGTAGACGGGCCGAACCCCAGTCCCGAGTCTCATCCGTCGCACCCCGCACGGATCGCGCCTCAGGCGCGCTCTGAGCGCTCAGGAGCGATCACTGCACATCCCCGCCACGGAAACCGCAGCAAACCACCGGAACCGAAACACCCATGACCACCACAGACATCGACTACGAGCGCGCCGTGATGCGCACCGTCGTCAACCACATCGCCACAGCCCGCGGCCTCACCCCACCATGGCCCGCCCACACCACCACCGACCTGCCCGGCTGGCTCCACCGACGCCTCACCAACAGCCCCGCCACCTGGGACGTCGTCCAGCTCGGCGAAATCCGGCAGCGGCTCATCCCCACCCACCGCCGCGACACCCACGGCGTCGTCTACACCCCACCCGAAATCGCCGGCCACATGGTCCGCGCAGCCCTCGACGCCAACCCGAGCACGTTCATCGTCAACGTGCGCCGGGCTCGCCGCCGGTTTTTCGCCTTCTGGCACGAGGGCGAGACCCCGCGGGGGGCGTGGGGGACCGACCGGCGTGTCGGCGCCCGCGCCCGCACCGGCACCCTGCCTGGGAAGGGGAATCGGCAGCCCGTGACCCGTCTGGTCAAAAAGCGCAAGGGCCGCCCCAGACAGCAGCCCGTGCACGGCCGCGTGTCGACCTACACGAACCACGGCTGCCGGTGCGAACCCTGCACCCGCGCCCAAGCCGAGGCCGCCGCCGCGCGGCGCCGCGCCAAAGGCGTCAGCCCGCGGCGCCGCATCACCGCCGACCAGCTCGAACAGATCCGCCAACGCCGCGCCGCGATGTCGCCTGATCCGCTCGACGTCCGCACGTGGGACGAGTACCCGCGTGCGCCGCACGCGGCGTCCCAGCCGTGATCCCGACCAGCAAACCAGCGAGAGGAGCCCCGCCGATGAGCCGTCTCACCCCCGCCGAACGCCTCGGCGTCAACGCCGTCACCGCCGCCGCAGCCACCTACCCGCCTGAACTCGCCGCCGCACACCGGCGCAACGCCACCGCGCTCGCCGACCACCTCCGCCGGAACCTGCCCGACCTCGGCGACGTCACCATCGCCCGCGTCCTGCTCCACCTCGGCGGATACCTCGGCCGGCAGGTCACCAGCCGGGAGGGCCACATCCTGGTCGACGGGATCATGTTCACCGCGCTCGAACTCACCGAGCTCGAACGCGGCGACCACGGCCCGCTGGGAGGCACCCGTGGCTGACCATCTGCCGTGCCACTGGTGGGACGACGGCCACGGCGGCCGATACCTCATCCCCGGGTGCGCGGCGCGGGCGAACGACCCGCAAGAGTGCACCTGTGAGCAGCCGTGGGACGAGCTGCCCCGGCTCCGCCGCGAACTCGCCCAAGCCCTGGCCAAGCTCGAGCAGACCGAGCAGCGGTACGGCGACCTGCACGCCGCCGTGCTCGCCCACCCGGACGCGGCTGCCATCTACGCCAGGGCCGACATGCTTGCCGCCGCACGCCGGGAGGCGGCGCGTTGACCAACCCGCCGGGGATCAAGGCCGCGTTCGCCGCGCTCGGGGCCGGGCGGCCCCAGCCTCCGGGCTGGGGCTTTGCATATCGCGGCTAGAATCTGGCCCACGCGCAGCCTCGGTCCGGCTTTGCGCGCACGCCCGGCCCGCCGTCTCGGGCCGGGCTCTTTTCCGTCTGTGGGGGGAAAACCGCCCGCCGGGGTGCGGTGCGGGGCTACTCTGGACGGCACGGAGGGGAAACCGCCGGCGCCCGGCGAGCTCCAGGGGCTGGGCGCCGGCGGCTTCCACTGGGCTTGGGTCCTGGTCAGCTCTTGAGAAACGCCCAGGTCTCCGTCGTCGGATGGCGGCTCTCATCGCCCTCGCCCGGCCCCGATGCAGCCCGGGGCCGGGCATTTCCGCGCCAGCACACAGCGCAAGCGGGGCGGCCCGTCCCGGTTCGCCGGCGGGCCGCCCCGGTCCGGGGGTCAAGATCAGGGGAACCGCCAGTTCCAGGGGGACGGGGTGCGGCCGAACACCTCTTGGGCGACCTCCTCGACCGCGCGCCGGCACGCCTCGGGGCTCCAGCCCCGGGGGAGCTCCCACGGCTGCAGGTTCTCCATCCGGACTCGGATGATCCACTTCAGCTTCTCGTAGGTGAACCCGGGAACCTCGTTCTTCCAAGGCTCCCACTCGCCTGGCCTGTAGAGGCCGACGATCTCGGCCTCCCAGGCCGCCCACCACGGGCGGTAGGAGTCGCACCACCGCTCGACGAGGTCGGCGGGGACGCCGGCCTTCTCGAGGGCCTCCCGCGCTGCGACGCGCGGATCCGGGAGCCGGTGGAGACCGGGCCGCCTGCCGTCCCGGTAGCGGTGATCCTGCAGCTCAGGATCCCCGCCCCAGTGGAGGTAGCCGAACAGGACGGCCAGCGCGGCCCGCTTGGGGTCGGTCGGGTCGGTCGGCTTCGCTCTCTTGTACCAGGTTC
>QGUZ01000186.1 GCA_003242605.1 Actinomycetota bacterium | reverse complement strand
GACGCCGCGGCCCTCGGCGGCGATCGCCCGCATCGCGTTGTCGAGCTGCACCCCGCAGTCGCAGCGCAGCGAGCCGAGCACGTCGCCGGTGAGGCACTCGGAGTGCACCCGGACCAGCACGTTCTCCGCGCCGGTGCCGACCACGTCGTCGCCGTAGACGAGCGCCACGTGCTCGCCGCCGTCGAGCGCGTTCACGTACCCGTAGGCCCGCCACATGCCGTACTTGTTCGGCAGCCGGGTCTCCGCGGCCCGGACCACGAGCCGCTCGGCGCGGCGGCGGTAGTCGATGAGCTGCTCGATCGAGACGAGCGCCAGGTCGTGCTCGTCGGCGAACTCGCGCAGCCGCGGCAGCCGGGCCATGGTGCCGTCGTCGTTCACCACCTCGGCGAGCACCCCGGCCGGGGTGAGCCCGGCGAGGCGGGCGAGGTCGACCGCGGCCTCGGTGTGCCCGGGCCGGGCCAGCACGCCGCCCTCCCGGTAGCGGAGCGGGAACACGTGGCCGGGGCGCACCAGGTCGTCCGGCTCGGTCTCCCGGTCGGCGAGCAGGCGGATGGTGCGCGCCCGGTCGGCCGCGGAGATGCCGGTGGTGACCCCGTCCCGGGCGTCCACGCTGATCGTGTACGCGGTGCGCAGCCGCTCCTCGTTGTCACGGACCATGAGCGGCAGGCGGAGCCGGTCGAGGTCCTCGCCGAGCATGGGCACGCAGATCACGCCGCTGGTGTACCGGATGGTGAAGGCGAGCAGCTCCGGCGTGGCCTTCTCCGCGGCGAAGATGATGTCGCCCTCGTTCTCCCGGTTCTCGTCGTCGACCACGACCACCGGCCGCCCCTCGCGGATGTCCGCGATCGCCCGGTCGATCGGGTCGAGCACCACGCTTCCGTCGCGGCTCATCGCCCGGCCTCCCGCACGCGCTCCCCGGCGTAGGCGGCCACCTGCTTCTCGACGTACTTGGCGAGGACGTCGACCTCGAGGTTGACCGGCTCGCCCGGCCGCCGCGCGCCGAGCGTGGTGAGCTCGAGGGTGGCGGGGATGAGGGCCACCGTGAAGGACTCGGCGTCCACCGCGGCCACGGTGAGGCTCACCCCGTCGACCGCGATCGAGCCCTTCTCGACCACGTAGCGGGCGAGCGCGGGCGGCAGGGAGAAGCGCATCCGCTCGCCGTGGTCGCCCGGCGTGCGGCCGAGCACGACCGCGGTGCCGTCGACGTGGCCCTGCACGATGTGCCCGCCGAGGCGCTGGTCGGCGCGCACGGCACGTTCCAGGTTGACCCGCGCGCCGGCCGCCTTGCCGCCGAGCGTGCTGCGGGCGAGGGTCTCGGCGACGACGTCCACGGTGAACGCGTCGCCGTCGAGGCCGACCACGGTGAGGCAGACCCCGTCGACCGCGATCGAGTCGCCGTGCCGGGTGCCCTCGGTGACGGTCTTGCCACGGATCTCGAGCCGCGCCCCGTCACCGGCCGGCTCGACACGGACGATCTCGCCGATCTCCTCGACGATTCCGGTGAACATCCGGTCAGTCCTTCCGCCGGACGCCGGGGGAACGCCGGGCGCGGGGGGGACGCGACCGGGGGGAAGATGGGGAACCGATCACCGGGGCCTCCTACTCGCCAGATCCGCAAGTGCCACGGCGAGCCCCGGGGACCGGGTGGCGCATGACGCGCTGACCGATCATGATGCGGCGGGACACGGGTCCCGCCGTGCGCGCTACCTCCCATCCGGACTTTTACCGTCGGTCCCGGAGTTCCACCGGGTCAACCGGCCGATGGCTTCGGCCGGGTCGCGGACTTTCACCGCCGGTTCGGAGTTCCACCGACCCCGGAGCACGCAGTGTCGTCCTTGTAGTGTGCCATGCCCCGCGGAGTGCGCGCATGGCGGCCCCCGCCCAGGGGCCGCGGGGCGGGCCCCGGCCGTCGAGATCGTCCCGTCACGGCGCCGTCACGGGCCGTGCCGTCTGCAATTCGCTTTATCGCCGGAGCGGTCGCGGAGATGATGTTTGCCAGCGTCGGGAACCCTTATTGTCCCGATCATGTCGGGATTGTGTCACGAAATCGTGAACTAGCAGGGAACAGGCTATTGACATTTTTGCCGAGATGTCTTCCCAGGTCAACGGGTTCCCCGGACACAAGGTGGTTGACTTTGAACAACGAAGTGACGAAGAAACCGAGTTCGACTCTGATCCTGTTGACCGGAAGAAAATAAGTTGTCAGGGTGCCAGCAGGTCGGGCTTTTGTCCGATCTTTCACGTAACATCCGGGAGCCCCTGCACGATGACGTTTCCCACTCCGGCCACCTCGGTCACCCCGGCGGACTCGGTGGATCCGGCCTCGCCGCCACGCGACCCGGACCGGGACGTGGCGGGGCTTTCCCCCGGCCGGCTCATGTGGCGGCGGTTCCGCCGCGACCGGACCGGTGTGGTAGCCGGGATCATCGTCGCCTGCTATGTGCTCGTCGCCCTGGCCGCCCCGCTCATCTCGCGGCTCTACGGCAAGGATCCGTACACGACGTACGGGCTGGACACTCCGGGCCTGCTCAACGAGTACGGTTTCCCGATCCTGCCGAACGGCGGCATCAGCTCCGAGTTCTGGTTCGGCATCGAACCGGGCCTCGGCCGCGACGTGTTCATGCAGCTGGTGTACGGGATCCGCACGTCGCTGGCGATCGCGTTCGCGGCGACGCTCGGCGCCACGCTCATCGGCATCGTCGTCGGCATCATCGCCGGGTACGCCGGCGGGCGCACCGACTACCTGCTCGGCCGCGTGATCGACGTGATGCTGTCGTTCCCGTCGACGCTGTTCATCATCGCGTTCATGCCGGTGGTGGAGAACCTCTTCGTCGGCCCCGAGGAGGAGACCCCGATCTGGCTGCGCGCGGTGACGCTCATCATCGTGCTCACCGCGTTCGGCTGGGCGTCGCTCGCCCGGCTGCTCCGCGGCCAGGTGCTCTCGCTGCGCGAGCGGGAGTTCGTCGACGCCGCGCGGGTCACCGGCGCCTCCCCCGCGCGGATCATCTTCAAGGAGCTGCTCCCGAACCTGTGGACCCCGATCCTCGTCCAGGCCACCCTCATGCTCCCCTCCCTGGTCACCGCCGAGGCCGCACTCTCCTTCCTGGGCGTCGGCATGATCGAGCCCGTCCCGGACTGGGGGCGCATGTTCCTGCGCGGGACCGAGGTCTACCAGGACGACATCACCTATCTGATGTTCCCCGGCGTGGCGTTGCTGATCTTCGTCATCGCGTTCAACCTGCTCGGTGACTCGGTCAGAGACGCCTTCGACCCCAAGATCCGGCGCTGACGGGCGCCCCGGCACGGCTACGCCCCACCAGGTGGAGATAGGAGTACCCATGACACGACGGAGACGGTCGTTCACCGCGATCGCGGCGATCGGCGTGCTCGCGTTCGCCGCGGCGTGCGCCCCGGGGAACGCGGGCGGCGGCGGCAGCACGGCCGCCCCCTCCGCGTCGGCCCCCGCGACCGACCCCAACGCGTTCACCCCGCCCAAGGTGACGATCGGCACCGCCGAGGACTCCAAGGGCCCCGCCCCGGAGCCCGAGGGCGTGGTGCGCGGCGGCACCGTCACCATGATCGACCGCGACGACTACGCCCACCTCGACCCGGGCCAGATCTACGTCAACACCGAGAGCACGGTGGCCCAGCTGTACGCGCGCGGCCTCACCGGGTACAAGCGCGTCGGCCCGAACGAGTACAAGCTCGTCGGCGACCTCGCCACCGACCCCGGCACCCCCTCCGACGGCGGGCGGACCTGGACCTTCACCCTCAAGGACGGGGTGAGGTGGGAGGACGGAAGCCCGATCACGTCCGAGGACGTGAAGTGGACGATCGAGCGGCTGTTCGCCCCGCACATCACCTACGGGCCCACCTACATCCAGCAGTGGCTCACCGGTGAGGAGGACTACAAGAAGGTCTACGGCGGCCCGTACGACGGCAAGCGCCTCGACGCCATCGAGACGCCCGACGAGAAGACCGTCGTGTTCCACTTCAAGGAGCCGCACGCGGACGCGAACTTCGCCCTCGCCATGACCGGCTACTCCATCGTGCCGAAGGCGAAGGACACCAAGGAGAAGTACGACAAGCAGCCGGTCTCCAGCGGGCCGTACCGGATCACCGAGCACACGCCCGACAAGTCGATGGTGATGGAGCGCAACCCGCACTGGGACCCGGCGACCGACCCGATCCGCGGCGGCTACCCGGACCGGTGGCGCTTCGAGTTCGGCCAGGAGCGGCTGCAGATCACCGACCGGTTCATCGCGGACGCCGGTGAGGACAAGACCGCGATGTCGTTCTACGCGTGGGTCGCGCCGGAGCGGCTCCAGCAGGTGCTCAACGACAAGAGCCTGCACTCCCGGATGATGCGCCAGCCGTCGCCGTACGGGAACTACTACTACTTCAACCTCGACCGGGTGAAGGACATCAAGATCCGGCAGGCGATCAACATCGCCTGGCCGACGCGGCAGCTCCAGCAGCTCGAGGGCGGCCCGGCGGCGAGCACCATCTCCACCACGATCCTCAACCCCGTGGTGGCCGGCTGGCAGGACTACGACGTCTTCGGCATGAAGGCGAAGCCCGACGGCGACATCGAGCGGGCCAAGCAGCTCATGGCCGAGTCCAGCGACCCCAACCCCACGATCGTCTACGCGTACAACCAGACCCCGACCGAGGAGCGCAAGACGGTCGTGATCAAGAACCAGCTCGCCAAGATCGGCATCAACCTGGTGCCGAAGCCGCTGGCCCGGAAGACCTACTACGACCAGATCAGCAAGGTCGACAACGGCTTCGACATGTACTGGGGCGGCTGGGGCCAGGACTGGCCGTCGGGCTCGACCGTCTTCCCGGTGATCTTCGGTCCGGTGCGTGAGGGCGGCAACAACCTCTCCCACCTGCGCGACCCCGAGATCGACGCCGAGATGAAGCGCATCCTCGAGATGGAGGACGCCAACGAGGCGAACGCCGCGTGGGCCGCGCTGGACAAGAAGATCATGGAGACGATCACCCCGCTCGTCCCCGACCTCAACGACGTCGGCACCATGCTGCACGGGTCGCGCATCGGCGGCGCCGAGATCGACCCGCAGTCGTGGACCGTGTCGCCCAACCTGATCTTCGTCAAGCCGCAGTGACGCGGCGGGCTCCGGGGCGGGGCGCCCGCCCCGGAGCCCCTCCGCCGTCGACGCCCGGGAGTTCACGCCGACCATGCTCGCCTTCCTCACCCGCCGCACCATCGGGGCGGTGATCACCCTTTTGATCATCGCGGCGGCCACGTTCTTCCTGTTCTTCGCCGTGCCCGCCGATCCGGCACGGCTCGCCTGCGGCAAGGTCTGCCCGCCCGAGCTGCTCGAGCAGGCCCGGCGCAACCTCGGCCTCGACGCGCCGGTGTGGGAGCAGTTCGTCGCCTGGCTGGCCGGCCTGGTCGTCGGCCGCGACTACGAGGGCCTGGGCCACTGCCCCGCCCCGTGCCTCGGCTACTCGTTCGTCAACCGCGAGCCGGTGCTGGAGACGATCCTCGACCGGCTGCCGCTCACGCTCTCGCTCACCTTCGGCGCCGCGGTGTTCTTCCTCCTCTTCGGGGTCGGCGCCGGCGTGGTCGCGGCGCTGCGCCGCGGCAGACCCCTGGACAAGATCGCGAGCGTGGCGTCGCTGATCGGCGCCTCCGTGCAGATCTACTTCGTCGGCACGCTCGCCATGTACTTCCTCGTCTACCAGTGGCAGATCCTCGACCGGCCGCAGTACATCCCGCTCACCGAGGACCCGATCGGCTGGGCGTACGGCCTGCTGCTCCCGTGGCTCGTGCTGTCGCTGATCTTCACCGCGAACTACACGCGAATCACCCGGTCGACCATGGTCGAGCAGCTCTCCGAGGACTTCGTGCGCACCGCCACCGCCAAGGGGCTGCCGCGCCGTACCGTGGTGACGCGGTTCGCGCTGCGCGGCACCCTCATCCCGGTCGTCACGATCTTCGGTGTCGACCTGGGCAGCCTCATCGGCGGGGCGATCATCACCGAGACCACCTTCGGCCTGCAGGGCATCGGGCGGCTGGCGCTCCGCGCCGTCACCGACTCCGACCTGCCGATGCTCATGGCGACCGTGCTGCTCGCGGCGGCCGCGATCGTGGTGTTCAGCATCATCGTCGACATCCTCTACGCGGTCATCGACCCGCGGGTACGGCTCAGCTGACGGGAGAAAGCAGGAGTGACCACCGCCACCTGGACCACCGAACCCCCCGTGCGCCGCGGCCCCGGATCGTTCCTCGCGGTCCGCGACCTCACCGTCGAGTTCACCACCGAGGACGGTGTGGTGCGCGCGGTCGACGGGCTCTCCTTCGACCTGGAGAAGGGCACCACGCTCGGCATCGTGGGCGAGTCCGGCTCCGGCAAGTCGGTGACGAGCCTGTCCATCCTCGGCCTGCACGACCCGTCGACCACCACGATCACCGGCGAGATCTGGCTGGAGGACCAGGAACTGGTGTCCGCGGACCGGGCCGTGATGGAGCGGCTGCGCGGCAACCGGGTCGCCATGGTCTTCCAGGACCCGCTCACCGCGCTGTCGCCGTACCACACGGTGGGCCGGCAGATCGCCGAGACCTACCGCAGGCACAAGGGCGGCAGCAAGCGCGAGGCCCGCGAGCGGGCGATCGAGATGCTGAAGCGGGTCGGCATCCCGCAGCCGCACCTGCGCGTCGACGACTACCCGCACCACTTCTCCGGCGGCATGCGGCAGCGGGCCATGATCGCCATGGCCCTGGTCTGCGACCCCGACCTGCTCATCGCCGACGAGCCCACCACCGCGCTCGACGTGACCGTGCAGGCGCAGATCCTCGACCTGCTCAAGGAGCTGCAGCAGCAGACCGGCATGGCGGTCATCCTCATCACCCACGACCTGGGCGTGGTGGCGAACACCGCGAGCGAGGTGCTCGTCATGTACGCCGGGCGGGCGGTGGAGCGCGGCACCGTGCGGGAGGTGCTGCGCGAGCCCCGCCACCCCTACACCTGGGGCCTGCTCGGGTCGATGCCGAGCCTGCGCTCGCCGGTCGACGTGCCGCTGCGGCCGGTGCGCGGCACGCCGCCGAGCCTGCTCGCGCCGCCGCCGGGATGCCCGTTCCACCCCCGGTGCGACTACGTCGACGTCGCCGGGCGCGAGCTGTGCACCCGCGAGCGGCCCGTGCTCACCCCCGAGACGGGGCACGCCGACGCCTGCCACCTGGCGCCCGAGGACAAGCGGCGCCTCGCGCCCGAGCGCCGAACCGACCGGAAGGAGCGCGCATGAGCGAGCCGCTGCTGGAGCTGTCCGGCCTCACCAAGCACTTCCCGGTGATGGGCGGCTTCCTGATCAAGCGCCGGGTCGGCTCGGTGCACGCGGTCGACGACGTCGACCTCACCATCGCTCCCGGGGAGACCGTCGGCCTCGTCGGCGAGTCCGGCTGCGGCAAGTCCACCACCGGCCGGCTGGTGGCGCGGCTGCTCGAGCCGGACCGCGGGACGATCCGGTTCGAGGGCCGGGACATCACCCACGCGAGCCGCCGGGAGCTCAAGCCGATCCGGTCGCAGATCCAGATGATCTTCCAGGACCCCTACTCGTCGCTCAACCCGCGGCACACCGTGGGGTCGATCATCCGCGGGCCGATGGAGATCAACGGCATCGAGCCGCCCGGCGGCCGGGAGAAGCGGGTCCGCGAGCTGCTCGAGACGGTCGGCCTCAACCCCGAGCACTACAACCGGTACCCGCACGAGTTCTCCGGCGGGCAGCGCCAGCGCATCGGGATCGCCCGGGCGCTCGCCCTCCAGCCCAAGCTGATCGTCGCCGACGAGCCGGTCTCCGCGCTCGACGTGTCGATCCAGGCCCAGGTGATCAACCTGCTGCAGCACCTGCAGCGGGAGTTCGGGATCGCGTTCCTGTTCATCGCCCACGACCTCGCCGTGGTGCGGCACTTCTCGCACCGGGTCGCGGTGATGTACCTGGGCCGCATCGTCGAGGTCGGCGACCGCACCTCGATCTACGAGCGGCCCCGGCATCCGTATACGCACGCGCTGCTGTCGGCGGTGCCCGAGATCGACGCGGAGCCGGGCCGGGAGCGCATCCGGCTCAGCGGCGACCTCCCCTCCCCCGTCGACCCGCCGTCCGGGTGCCGGTTCCGCACCCGGTGCTGGAAGGCGACGGACAAGTGCGCCCAGGAGACGCCGCCGCTGGTCCGGCTCGACGGCAACGCCGAGGGCCACCTCGTCGCCTGCCACCACCCGATGGACCCGCCCAAGCCCGCGGAGCCGCCCGCGGAAGGGGCGGGGGCGGACGGCTCGGCCGGCGCGCCGCTCGAGGGGTCGCTCGCCCCCGGCGGCGCCGCGGAGAACCGGTCCGGCTGACCCGGCGGCGCGGCGGGTCAGCCGCGCCGCTTCCAGGCCGACTCGGCGAGGTCGCGCAGCTCCTGGACGGCCCGGGCGGCGTCCTCGGCGCCGTACACGGCGCTGCCCGCCACGAACACGTCCGCGCCCGCCTCCGCGCAGCGCTCGATCGTGGCGGCGGAGACGCCGCCGTCCACCTGGAGCCAGACCTCGCCGCCGTGCCGGTCGATGAGCTCGCGGGCCCGGCGCACCTTCGGCAGCACCACGTCGAGGAACGGCTGGCCGCCGAAGCCCGGCTCGACGGTCATCACCAGCAGCATGTCGATCTCGCCCAGCAGGTCCGCGTACGGCTCCACCGGGGTGGCCGGGTTGAGCGCGAACCCCGCCCGCGCGCCCGCCTTGCGGATCTGCCGCAGCGTGCGAACCGGGGCCTTGGCCGCCTCGGCGTGGATGGTGACGCTGCCCGCGCCCGCCTCGGCGTACTGCACCGCCCACCGGTCCGGGTCCTCGATCATCAGGTGGCAGTCGAGCGGCAGCTGTGTGGCCTTGAGCAGCGACTCGACCACCGGCAGGCCGAGGGTGAGGTTGGGCACGAAGTGGTTGTCCATGACGTCGACGTGGAGCCAGTCGGCGACGCCGTTGACCCGGGCCGCCTCGTCGGCGAGCCGCGCGAAGTCCGCGGACAGGATGCTGGGCGAGATCTGTACTGCCATGATGGGCGAGTCTATTGGCCCGCGTCGCCGGCCCGCGCCCGGGCCGCCTCACCTTGCCGCCCGGCCGGCCCGCCGTCAGCGGGCGGTGCGCCGCAGCAGGGCGAGGAACATCGCGTCGGTGCCGTGCCGGTGCGGCCAGAACCGCGCGTACGGCCCGTCGCCGAGCCCGTCGGCCTCGGGCAGGTACTCCCGCGCGTCGAGCGTCTCCAGATCGCCGCGGCGGGCGGCGACGTCCTCGACCACGACGACGGTCTCCGCCAGGTGCGGGGAGCAGGTGACGTAGGCGACCACGCCGCCGGGCCGCACCGCGTCCGCGGCCGCGTCGAGCAGCCGGCGCTGCAGCGCGGTGAGCTCCGGCAGCGCCTCCGGGCCGCGCCGCCACCGCGCCTCCGGGCGGCGGCGCAGCGCGCCCAGGCCGGTGCACGGCGCGTCCAGCATGACCCGGTCGAACGCGCCCGCGCGCCACGCCGGCACGGTGCCGTCGGCGACGACCACCGCGCCGTCGCGCACCGCCTGCCGGACCAGGCGGGCCCGGTGGGGCTGCACGTCCGAGGCGAGCAGGCGGGCGCCGCGCCCGGCGGCGACCGCGTCGAGCAGCCCGGCCTTGCCGCCGGGGCCGGCGGCGAAGTCGAGCCACCTCGCGTCGGTGCCGGTCACCGGCACCCGGGTGAGCGCGAGGGCGACGAGCTGGCTCGCCTCGTCCTGCAC
>QGUZ01000503.1 GCA_003242605.1 Actinomycetota bacterium | reverse complement strand
GAGGCCGATCGGGACGCGCAGCTCGGGGCTGATCTCCCGGGCGAACACCAGGCCCACCTCGCGGAGGAGGTTGGCGGCGCGACCGAGGCGGCCCGGGGCGGCGACGGCGGTGGCGGTGGTGGTGGTCATGGTCAGGCTCCTTCCTGGGTCTGGTCGCTCTCGCGCAGGCTGCGGCCGGTGAGCGCGAGGAACACGTCGTCGAGGGTGGGGCGGCGGACCTCGGTGGCGACCGTCCACAGCCCGGCCGCGTCGAGGGCACGCACGAGCTCGGGCAGTACGGCCGGGCCGTTCTTGACCCGGAAGGTGACGGTGTCGGCGCCCTCGTCCGGCCCGTCCTGCGGGGCGGTGGACGGACCGGCCGCGTCCGGAGCCTGCCGGCCGGTGGTGATCTCGTGCGCGGTGGGGATGCGGGCGGCGATCTCGGCGGCCCGCGCGGCCTCGCCCTTGCCGACGGTCACCGTGACCAGGTCGCCGGCGAGGTCGGCCTTGAGCCGCTCGGGGGTGTCGTCGGCGATGACCCGGCCGTGATCGATGATCATCACACGCTCGGCCATGGTGTCGGCCTCGTCGAGGTAGTGGGTGGTGAGGAAGATGGTCGTGCCGTACTCCTCGCGCAGCCGCAGGATGTGCTGCCACAGGTTGGCGCGGCTGTGCGGGTCGAGCCCGGTGGAGGGCTCGTCGAGGAAGAGCAGCTCGGGCCGGTGCATCAGGCCGAGGGCGATGTCGAGCCGCCGCCGCTGGCCGCCGGAGAGCGTGCTCGCCACGCGCTCGGCGACCCCGTCGAGCTCGAGGCCGGCGAGCAGCTCGTCGGCGCGGCGCCGCGCGTCCGCCCGGCTCATGCCGTGGAAGCGGCCCTGGAAGAGCAGCTCGTCGCGGACGCGGAAGGCATCCCCCGCGCCCCGCCCCTGGCCGATGTAGCCGATGCGGCGCCGGGCGCCGAGCGGGTCGGTGCGGATGTCGCACCCGGCGACGGTCGCCGTCCCGGCGGTCGGGGGCAGCAGCGTGGTGAGCATGCGCAGGCTGGTGGACTTGCCCGCGCCGTTGGGGCCGAGGAAGGCGACGAGCTCTCCTTCCGCGACGTCGATGTCGATGCCGCGCACGGCCTCGACGGTCTCGCCCTTGACCCGGAAGTGCCGGGTCAGGCCGCGAGCATGGATCATCGGATTTCCCCTTTCGCCACGGTTTTCGGGCATGACAAACAAGCACCTCGTGGGCGCGTCAGGAGGATTCAGGGGTTATTGCCGGGCCGATCCGCCGAATCGGAGCCCGAAAGCTCAGGACGATATGACCAGGTGGCCCGTCCGGTGGCGCACCCACCGGCCGACCCCCTTTTCAACGCTCGCCACCTGGGCGAACGCCGCGATAAAGCCTCAATTCACTGTGTCAGTCTAGGTTGACACAGAAGGCGTGTCAACCAAGGATGACAAGCACAGAGCCGGGATGACCAGAAGCTCCGGACGGACCTGCGCAACTTCACCCGGCCATTCGAATGCCGAGACCAGAACGATCGGCCACCGGCGTTTCCCCGGCCGTTCACTCGCGGACGGTGGGGCACGCGCGGCGATCTCTGCGGCCGGGCTCCTCACCCTTGCCGATGGTCACGTGATGTGACCCCCGGCGAGATCGGCCTTGAACCGTCCGGGGCGTCGCCGGCAATGCCCGACCACAGTCGAGCACACGCTCGGCCATTGTGTCGGCCTTGTCGAGGTAGCGGGCGGTGAGGTTCGTCGAGGGAGATCGGCTCGGGCCGGTGCATCGGGCCGAGGACGGTATCGGGCCGCGACGAGGGCCGCCGGAGGGCGTGCCCGCCGGGCGGCGCGATCCCCCGCGAGTGGCCGAGGGCGGCGAGCAGCCGGTCGGCGTGGTGCCGGATGTCGAGCGGGCCGGCGACGGTCGCCGTCCCGGCGGCCGGGGTCGGCAGCGGGGTACGCATGCGCCCCGCGCCGTCGGCGCCACGGAAGGCGACGGATTCCCTTCCGCGACGTCGACGCCGATGCCGCCCACGACCTCGCCGGTCTCGCCCTTGGCCCCGGGAGGTCCCGGGGTCAGACCGCGAGTGCGATTCACGGGTTTCTCCTCTCGCCACGGGTTTCGGGCACGACAAGAGAGCACCTTGTGGGCGCATTAGTGGGTTCTGGGGTGGTTTCCGGGTCACTCCCCCGGTTCGGGACCCAGAAAGCTTAGATCGAAAACACGCTCGAATGTCAGGAACCCTGACTATCCTGGCGGAATGCCGTCAACATCCACGCCGCAGACGAAGCCGGCACAGCCACCCCCGATCTTCTGTCTGCTCGCCTACGCCGCCACGATCGCGGCCCGGCACGCCGAGCGGGAGCTTCGCCCGCACGGGCTCACCGTGCGCCAGTTCGGCCTGCTGATGCAGCTCCGCCAGGAACCCGCGCTCACCATGGCGGAGTACTTCCCCCAGACCGGGGTACCCCCCCAGCGCCGCCGGAGAAGAACCGCGAGGGGGGAAGGGGCGGGACCCCGCGCCAGGCCACCGG
>QGUZ01000502.1 GCA_003242605.1 Actinomycetota bacterium | reverse complement strand
TGAACGCGATCGGCTACCTGTGCCTCGCCGAGAACATGCCGAGCGGCACCGCGCAGCGCCCCTCCGACGTGCTCACCACCTTCGGCGGCAAGACGGTGGAGGTGCTCAACACCGACGCCGAGGGCCGCCTCGTGCTCGCCGACGGGCTCGGCCGGGCCGCGCAGGACTCGCCCGACGTGCTCGTGGACATCGCCACGCTCACCGGCGCGCAGATCATCGCGCTCGGCAACCGGACCACCGGCGTGATGGCGAACGACGACGCGCTGCGCGACGAGGTGGTGGAGGTGGCGAACGCGGTCGGCGAGCCGTCCTGGGGCATGCCGCTGCCCGAGGAGCTGCGCAAGTCGCTCGACTCGGCGGTCGCCGACATCGCGAACGTCCAGCCCGACCGCGTCGCGGGCATGCTCGCCGCCGGCGTGTTCCTGCGCGAGTTCGTGCCCGACGGCCTGCGCTGGGCGCACCTGGACATCGCCGGGCCCGCGTTCCACCGCGCCGAGCCGTACGGCTACACGCCCAAGGGCGGCACCGGCGCGGGCACCCGGACGCTCATCGGCCTGGCCGCCAGGTACGCGAAGTGAGGGTCAAGCCCGTCACATCGCACGCGCACAAGTGAAAAGATGCCGTTGGACATGCCGTGATCCGGCACCCGGCGGCACTGAGATCCGACAAGGAGCATTCCCGTGGCTGATGGCAGCGGCCCCTTCGACGTCGTGGTCCTGGGGGGTGGCAGCGGCGGGTACGCCTGCGCCCTGCGGGCGGCCGAGCTCGGCAAGCGGGTGGCGCTGATCGAGAAGGACAAGATCGGCGGCACCTGCCTGCACCGCGGCTGCATCCCCACCAAGGCGCTCCTGCACTCGGCCGAGGTCGCCGACGAGACCCGTGAGAGCGCGACGTTCGGGGTCAAGGCCCGGTTCGAGGGCATCGACATGCCCGCCGTCCACGCCTTCAAGGAGAAGATCGTCAGCCGCGCCTTCCGGGGCGTGACCGGCCTCATCAAGGCGCGGGGCGTGACGATCATCGAGGGCTTCGGGCGGCTCGCCGGGCCGAACCGGATCGTCGTCACGCGCGACGGCCGCGAGGAGGTCGTCGAGGCGGCCAACATCGTGCTCGCCACCGGATCGAGGCCCAAGACCCTGCCCGGCCTGGAGATCGACGGCGAGCGGATCATCACCAGCGACCACGCGCTCACCCTCGACCGGGTGCCCACCTCGGTGGTGGTGCTCGGCGGCGGCGTCATCGGCGTCGAGTTCGCCAGCATCTGGCGCTCGTTCGGGGCCGAGGTGACGATCGTCGAGGCCCTCCCCCACCTGCTGCCCGCCGAGGAGGAGTCGAGCTCCAAGCTGCTGGAGCGCGCCTTCCGCCGGCGCGGCATCGGCTACAAGCTCGGCGTGCGGTTCGAGGGCGTGAAGACCACCGCCAACGGCGTGGTCGTCACCCTCGAGGGGGGCGAGACCCTCGAGGCCGAGCTGCTGCTCGTCGCGGTCGGCCGCGCCCCGGTGACCGAGGGCCTCGGTTACGAGGAGGCCGGCGTGGTGATCGAGCGCGGCACGGTGAAGGTGGACCAGTACTGCCGCACGAGCGTCCCCGGCGTGTACGCGGTCGGCGACCTGATCGCCACCCCGCAGCTCGCGCACACCGGGTTCGCCGAGGGCATCCTGGTCGCCGAGCACATCGCCGGGCTCAACCCGGCGCCGATCGACTACGACGGCGTCCCGCGCATCACCTACTCCGACCCCGAGGTGGCCTCGGTCGGCATCACCTCGGCGACCGCCCGGGAGCGCGGTTACGAGATCACCGAGTTCGTCTACGACCTGGCCGGCAACCCCAAGAGCCAGATCCTGCAGACGCAGGGCGCGGTCAAGGTCGTCGCGGCCAAGGACGGCCCTGTGCTCGGGGTGCACATGGTCGGCCGCCGCATCGGAGAGCTGGTCACCGAGGGGCAGCTCATCTACAACTGGGAGGCGCTGCCCTCCGAGGTCGCCCAGCTCATCCACGCCCACCCCACCCAGTCCGAGGCCGTCGGTGAGGCGATGCTCGCCCTCGCCGGCAAGCCGCTCCACGTGCACGACTGAAAGTGCCCTCACACCACATGCGATAGAAGGAGTCACAGGACACCATGCCGGTCTCCGTACAGATGCCCCAGCTCGGCGAGAGCGTCACCGAGGGCACCGTAACCCGCTGGCTCAAGAGGGAAGGCGAGCGCGTCGAGGCCGACGAACCGCTCCTCGAGGTATCCACCGACAAGGTCGACACCGAGATCCCCTCGCCTGCCTCCGGCGTTATCACCAAGATCCTCGTCAAGGAGGACGAGACGGTCGAGGTCGGTGCCGAACTCGCCGTGATCGACCCGAACGCGGCCGAGGGGACGACCGCCCCCGCGGCTCCGGCCGCCGAGCCCGCGCCGCAGGCTGCGGAGCCCGCCCCGGCGCCCGAGCCGCAGCCCGCTCCCCCGCCGGCCCCGGCTCCGCAGCCCGAGCCGGCCGCGCCGCCGATCTCCTCGATCCCGCAG
>QGUZ01000501.1 GCA_003242605.1 Actinomycetota bacterium | reverse complement strand
CCCGGAGGGTCCGGCGGGCGACCCCCCGCCCGGCCGAGCCGTACCGGAACATGTCCTGGTCGGCCGGGCGGATCATGGCCCGGGCGCCGGGGCCGTCCTCGGCGGTCACCCAGGCGGCCAGGCCGCGTATCACCGCCACCGGGACGCCCGCGGTCTTCGCCTTCACCAGCTCGGCCGCGGCCGCGATCTCGTCGGCGACCGCGGTCACCGTCGCCTGCAGCGGGTTGCCGAACGGGTCGGTGGTGCCGCGCAGGTCGTCGAGCGGCCGCACCCCGGCCGCGCCGATCGCCACGTCGACCAGGCCCTCCCGCCACGGGCGGCCGAAGGTGTCGGAGACGAGCACGCCCACCCGCACGCCGAGCCGCTCGCGCAGGCCCTGCCGGATCCGGCGGGCCGAGGCGTCCGGGTCCTCGGGCAGCAGCAGCACCGTGCCGGGCGCGGTGTTCGAGGCGTCCACGCCCGCCGCCGCCATCACCAGGCCGTGCCGGGTCTGCGCGATCACGGTCTCGCCGCGCCGCGCCACCACCCGCACGGTCTCCTCCTCGATCGCCTCGGCGCGGCTCGCCGCCTTGCGGATGCGGCCCTCCGCCTTGCTGACGATCTTCGAGGTCACCACGACGATGTCGCCGTCGCGCAGGCCCGGCTCGGCGGCGGCGATCACCTCCGCCAGGTCGGTTCCCGGGGCGATCTCCGGCAGGCCGGGCAGGCCGTACACCTCGAACCGGGGCGCGCTCACGCCGCGACCTCCTCGGCGAGGCGCAGCGCGGCCCGGGCGATGTCGGCCGCCGCCGCCAGGTCGGTCATGAGCAGCGGCCGGGCCACCACGCGCACGCCCTCCAGCGCCACGTCCCGGTCCTCCTCGGCCACCAGCCAGCCGTTGATCAGCGGCGTGCCGTACAGCTCGAGCACCGCCTGGGCGGTGGTGGGCACGCCGATCGCGGCCAGGCAGGCGTCGGCCATGCCGCGCACCGGGGCGCCGCCGATGATGGGGGAGACCCCGACCACCGGCTTCGGCTCCAGCGCCTCGCGGATGCCGCGGATCTGCAGGATCGTGCCGATGCTCACCACCGGGTTCGACGGCGGGAGGATCACCACGTCGGCCTCGTCGATCGCCTCCAGCACGCCGGGGGCGGGCTTGGCCTCGTCCGCGCCGACGAGCACGATCCGCTGCGCCGGGACCGAGGCGCGCAGCCGTACCCACCACTCCTGGAAGTGGATGGCGCGGCGGCCCTGCTCGTCCTCGATCACCACGTGGGTCTCCACCCGGTCGTCGGTCATCGGGATCAGCCGCACGCCCGGGTTCCAGCGGGTGCACAGCGCCTCGGTGACCTGGGAGAGCGGGTAGCCCGCCGAGAGCATCTGGGTGCGCACGATGTGCGTGGCCAGATCGCGGTCGCCCAGGCCGAACCACTGCGGCTCCACGCCGTAGGCGGCGAGCTCGGCCTTGACGGTGAACGTCTCGTCCGCCCGGCCCCAGCCCTGCTCCTCGTTGATGCCGCCGCCCAGCGTGTACATGACGGTGTCGAGGTCGGGGCAGATCCGCAGGCCGAACAGGGTGATGTCGTCCCCGGTGTTGCCGATCACGGTGATCTCGGCGTCGGGCGCCGCCGCCTTGAGCCCGCGCAGGAAACGCGCGCCCCCGATGCCGCCGGCGAGAGACACAATGCGCATGCCGTCAGTCTGACATCGCCCCGGTCCGACATCGCCGCCGGGCGCGGCCCGAGGCCCGCCACGTCACGCAACCCCGCTTCCGATCGCGTCCCGGCCACGACATTCGTCCTTCGGCCGGCGGGACGGACGGCCGACGCGGTCCCGGCCGAGGGGCTGACCTGGGCCGCCGTCCCAGAAAGGAAACCTTTTTGTGACAAGGAGGATTCTCGGTAACTCAACGCGAAAGTCGCCGATGTGCAAGACTGCCCCGGTGCCACATGTGGCCGCAGGGGGTTGTGAAGACGTGGACGAGCAGTACAGAACAGACAGCCTGCACACCGGGCGCACCGCCCGCGTCGGTCACCGAGGTGAGGGGGCATCGTGATCGACGTCGAGGTGGGCCGCCTGCGTGAGCCCGCTGCCTGGGCCATGCTCGTCACCGCGGCCGCGTCCGTGCTCTCGCTCGTCGTGCACGTGCTGTTCGGCGACACCGGGACCTTCGGCGTGCGCGCCGGCACCGCGCTCGACGACCTCAGCCACCCGATACTGCCCGCGCTGGCGCTCGGCGCCGTCGTGCTCGCGACGCGGTTCGGGCCGGTGAGCCCGCGGGCCCGGCACCTGCTGTTCGGCGCCCTCGGCACGCTCGGCCTCGCCGCGCTGTTCGGCGTGGTCGGCCTCATCGCGCTCGTGTTCGCGGGCGTCTCGGCCGGGACGAAGCTGCAGCTGCTCGTGCTCGGCCTGCCGCAGCTGGCGCTGCTCGGCATCGCCCTCGCCTACGGTCTGGGCCTGCTCAAGACCCTGCCCCGGCCCGCCGCGCCGTTCGGCCCGGGCGGCGCCGCCATGCCCGGGGCGCCCTTCCCC
>QGUZ01000185.1 GCA_003242605.1 Actinomycetota bacterium | reverse complement strand
CACCCCCCAGGGGCCATCGGCCCCCGTCGTTCGGGGGGCCCGCGCTTGCCCGACGCACCTCGCGCCGGGCCAGGTCTTCACCCGGGGCACCCCGCCGCAGGACGGAGGGTTGCCGGCCAGCAAGCCGGGGCTTAGCGCTGGCACTCGTGACCTCGTCACGGAACTATAACCCGATCAATCCCGGCACACGCAATGGGGTATGAGCGAAATCCCCGCTGACCTGGTCGGGATACCGGAGACCCGCGACCACCGTCCTGACCGGCGGCGATGCGCCGGAAGGCCCGGCCTGGCGGCGGCGACGCCGAGCCGGGCGTGACGCGGTTCACGTTCGTCCCCGGAACGCCGGTCACCCCATCCGGGCCTCGCCGAGGCAGGCGCCGCGCGGGGCCCGGCCGTACCGGCCACGAACCGGCTGCGCGATCCCGGGCCGCGGCTTCGGCGGCGCGGGATTGACGGGGTGTACGCCGCGAGTGTGAGACTGCCCGCATGGGCACCTATCTGACGATCGCGGAGGTGGCAAGGCGCACCGGGCTCACCCCGCACACCCTCCGGTACTACGAGCGCGAGGGGCTGCTCCTGCGCGAGGTGGACCGGTCCGCCACGGGGCACCGGCTGTACCACGAGGACGACATCTCCTGGATCAAGATGATCACCCGCCTGCGGGCGACCGGGATGCCGATCCGGGAGGTACGGCGGTACGCCGATCTGGCCCGGGCCGGTGACGCCACCCGGGAGGAACGGCTCGAGCTGCTGCGCGCGCACCGGCAGCGGGTGGTCGAGTGGCTGGCCACGGTGGAGGAGCACCTCAAGGCGATCGACTACAAGATCGAGTTCTACGAGGAGTGCTGCCGCCCGCTCAGCCGCTTGACTTCGAGCGCGCTCTAACGGCTTCAATCCGGGGGCATGACGGACCAGAACATCGGCACCAGAACCTTGGGGAAGGCCTCGCCCCTCACCGTGTCCACGATGGGGCTGGGCTGCATGGGGATGTCCGCCTTCTACGGCGCGGCCGACGAGGAGACCGCGATCGCCGTGATCCACCGGGCGCTCGACCTTGGGGTCACCTTCCTCGACACGGCCGACAGCTACGGGCCGTTCACCAACGAGCAGCTCGTCGGCAAGGCGATCGCCGGCCGCCGCGACGAGGTGGTGCTCGCCACCAAGTTCGGCCGGGTGGTGCAGCCGGACGGCACCGTGACGATCAACGGCCGCCCCGAGTACGTGCGGGCGGCCTGCGACGCCTCGCTCAAGCGGCTCGGCGTCGACCACATCGACCTGTACTACCAGCACCGGGTGGACAAGACGGTGCCCATCGAGGAGACCGTCGGCGCGATGGCCGAGCTCGTCCAGGCCGGCAAGGTGCGGCACATCGGGCTGTCGGAGGCGTCGGCGGCGACCATCCGCCGCGCGCACGCGGTGCACCCGATCACCGCGCTGCAGACCGAGTACTCGCTGTTCAGCCGGGAGCTGGAGGACGAGATCCTGCCGACGCTGCGGGAGCTCGGCATCGGCCTGGTGCCGTACGCGCCGCTCGGCCGCGGCATGCTCACCGGGCGGCTCGAGGTGGACAAGCTGCCGCCGAACGACGCGCGCCGCACCGCGTTCTTCCCGCGCTTCCAGGGCGAGGCGCTCGACGCCAACCTCGCGCTCGTCGCCAAGGTGCGCGAGCTCGCCGAGCGGAAGGGGGTCACCGCCGGGCAGCTCGCGCTCGCCTGGGTGCTCGCCCAGGGCGACGACATCGTGCCGATCCCCGGCACCAAGCGGGTGCGGTACCTGGAGGAGAACGTCGCCGCCGCCCGCGTCACGCTCACCGCGGAGGACCTCGCCGCGCTGGAGCAGGCCGTGCCGCGCGGCGCCGTGGTGGGCGACCGGTACGCCGACATGTCGCCGATCGACGCCTGAGGACCGTGCGCCCTGGGCCGCCGCACGCGGGGGCCGGCGGCACCGGGGCACGCGGCGGCTCGCCGGCCCGCCGTACGGCGCGGCGGCACCGCCGAGGACGTCATCGGAACGCGGCGGGCCGGCGGCCGAGCGCCCGGTCCTCGGTGCGGATCCGCACCCACAGCAGCACGGCGTTCACCGCGGTGAACCCGATCGCGGTGAGCCAGGCCGTGTGGACCAGCGGCAGCGCGACGCCCTCGGCGGCGACCGCCAGGTAGTTGGGGTGGCGCAGCCACCGGTAGGGGCCGCGCCGTACCAGGGGGAGGCCGGGGATCACCACCACGCGGGTGTTCCACCTGCGGCCCAGCGTGGCCACGCACCACCAGCGCAGCGCCTGCGCGGCGAGCACGACCGCGAGCATCGGCCAGCCGAGCGCGGGGAGGAACGGCCGGTGCAGCAGCCCCACCTCGAGCGGGGCGGCCACGAGCAGGCCGGCGTGGGCGAGCACCAGCCACGGGTAGTGGCCGCGGCCGTGCTCGACGCCGCCGTGCCGCCGCGCCCAGGCGAGGTTGGCGCGCGACACCGCCAGCTCGGCGAGCCGTTCGGCGGCGACGAGCGCGACGAGCAGCAGGTAGGCGATCACCAGCGGAGCAGGACGAGTTCGGCGGCGAAACCGGGGCCGAGGGCGAGCAGTACGGCGGGCTCGCCGGGCGCCGGGCGGCGGTGCGCGATCGTCTCCTGCAGGACGTTGAGCACCGAGACCGACGACAGGTTGCCGACGGCGCGCAGCGAGCGCCAGGTGTGCTCCAGGGCCTGCTCCGGCAGGCCGAGCACCCGGGCGATCGTCTCGATCACGCGCGGGCCGCCGGGGTGGCAGATCCACGAGCCCACCTCGCCGGCCCGCAGGCCGTGCTCGGCGAGGAACGCGGTCACGTCCGCGCCGAGCCGCGCCTCCACCAGGTCCACCAGGTCGGGGGCGAGCACCAGGCGCAGCCCGTGCCCGCCGACCCGCCAGCCCATCAGGTGCCGGGTGTCCGGGTAGAGGCGGCTCTTCGTCGCCACCACGCGCGGCCCGGACCCGGGGCCGCCCCGCCCCTCCCCCACGGCCGCGACCGCGGCGGCGCCGTCCCCGAACAGGCCGCTGGCGATCAGGTTCGCGGTCGAGCCGTCGTCGCGCTGCACGGTCAGCGAGCACAGCTCCACGCACACCAGCAGCCCGGCCTGGGTGGGCCAGCCGCGCAGGTAATCGTGGAGCCGGGCGAGCCCGGCCGCGCCGCCCGCGCAGCCGAGCCCGAACAGCGGCAGCCGCTTGACGTCGGGGCGCAATCCGGCGAGCTGGGCGAGCCGGGAGTCGAGCGACGGGGTGGCCACGCCGGTCGACGAGCAGAACACGATCACGTCCACCTCGCCGGGGGCGAGGCCCGCCGCCTCGAGCGCCGCCTTCACGGCCCGCTCCCCCAGGTCGAGCGCGACCTCCAGGTAGGCGTCGTTCGCCTCGGTGAACCCGCCGAGCCGGCCGTACCGCTCCAGCGGGAGCGCGAGGTTCCGGCCGGTCACGCCGGTGGCGAGGTGGAAGCGGCGCACCGCCTGCGGATCGGCGGGCAGCAGCGCCTGCACGGCCTCGGTGATCCGCTCCTGCCCGTAGCGGTGGTCGGGGAGGACGGTGCGGACGGCCTGGATCCACATGGTGTGTGCGAGTACCCAGCAGGCGCGAGATCGATCGGGCCCCGGCGGTACGGCCCGGCGGTACGGCACGGCCGATCGCGGGTGACGGCGCGTGATCCTCGCCGCTGGACGGGTAGGCGTAGGCATACCTCTACCTGCGGGAGGCGGGATGCGCGCGTCGATCAACCTGGGCCGTGTCGGCGGGGTGCCCGTCGGCCTCAACATCAGCGTCCTCGTCATCGTGGCGATCCTCGTCGTCGGCCTGGGCTTCGGGCGCTTCCCGGTCGAGTACCCCGGGCTGCCGCTCGCGGTCTACCTGCTCGCCGCCGTGGTGACCGCCCTCCTCTTCCTCGCCTCGCTGCTCGCGCACGAGCTGGCGCACGCGCTCGTCGCCCGGCGGCACGGCATCGGCGTGTCGGGCATCACGCTGTGGCTGCTCGGCGGGGTGGCCCAGCTCACCGGCGAGGCGCGCACCCCCGGGGCCGACCTGCGGATCGCCGCGGTCGGGCCGGCCACGAGCCTCGCCGCGGCCGCGCTGTTCGGGCTGGTGGCGTGGGGGCTCGGCGCGGCGGGCATCGCGCCGCTGGTCACCGGCATGTTCGTCTACCTGGGCATCGTCAACGTGCTGCTCGCGGTGTTCAACCTGATCCCGGCGGCGCCGCTGGACGGCGGCCGGGTGCTGCGCGCGGTGCTGTGGGCGCGGTGGGGCGACCGGGTGCGGGCCGCGATCACCGCGGCGAACGCGGGCCGCACGTTCGGCTACGCGCTCGTGGTGCTCGGGTTCCTGCTCGTCTTCACCGGCCCGGGGTTCCAGGGGCTGTGGCTCGCGCTCATCGGCTGGTTCCTCGTCAACGCGGCGAGCGCGGAGGAGCAGCAGGCCCGGCTCGGCGCGGCGCTGCACGGCATCCGCGTCGGCGACGTGATGTCCCGCTCGCCGGTGACCGCCGCGCCGACCGAGACCGTCGCCGGGCTCATCGACCGGGTGGTGATGCGGGAGCGGCTGTCCACCTACCCGCTCGTGGACGAGTTCGGCGGCTTCCGCGGGCTCGTCACCCTCAACCGCATCCGCGAGGTGCCGCCCGAGCAGCGCCCGCTCACCCTGCTCGCCGACATCGCCTGCCCGCCCGGCGAGGTGCCGTCCGCCCGCCCCGGCGACGGCCTCCTCGACCTGATGCGCGCCATGTCCGGATTCCCGGACGGGCGCGCCGTGGTGTTCGACGACGACGGCCGCCTGGTCGGGCTGGTCACGCCGAGCGACATCACCCGCGCGCTGCAGACCGCCGACCTGCGCGCGCCGTACGCCGCGCCGCACGGCGCCGACCTCACGGTTCTCGGACCCGAGGAACGCAGGGCCGAGGCCGTACGGCGAGGCGAGGGCCGATGACGGCAGACTGGGGGCATGGGAATCGACCAGGGGACGCTCGCCGAGCTCCGTAGCCGGTACGGCGCGCGGGAGGCCCGGCTCGCCGAGGCCGCGATCGACGTGATCGCCGGGGAGGACGGGCTGGAGGCGGTGACGGCGCACCGGCTGCAGGAGTTCCTGTGGCGGACCCTGCCGGGCTGGCGCATCGACGATCCGGAGCGGGTGGCCGCGGCGCTGGGGCACCTGTTCACGCTCACCGGGCTCGACCGGTACGCCGAGCTGGCGACCTGCGACACGACGAAGACGATCCTCGCGGTCTACTCGCGGCAGGGGGCCGACGCGGGCCGGGAGGCGTGCGACGCGGCGATCGCCGAGTCCGGGCTGCAGCCGCCCGACACCACGCTGCTGGCGTGGCGGGTGTTCAGCGGGCCGGTGGAGCACGCGGCCCGGCACGCCTGCGCCGCCGTGCTGGAGATGGCGGTGACCGCGGGCGAGCTGCGGCCGGGCGCCCGCGGCTGGGAGCGCACCCGCGCCATGCTCACCGAGCGGTGCCTCACCGCGCCGCGGCCGGACGGGCCGTGGCTCGACCGGGTGCACGCGGAACGGCTCGCCGCCTGGACGCGCACGGTCACCCCGGCGAAGGCGGCGCTGCTCGGCGCCGCCGCCGAGCTGCTCGACCGGCCGATCCCGCCGTCCCCGGCCGCGTTCGGGCCGCTGCGCTGGCTGCTCGCCGAGGCGCGGGACGGGCTCCCGCTCACCGAGCGGCACGCGATCGCCCCGGGGCTCGTCGCCGTGGCGGCCGACGCGTTCGGCTGGCGCGCCGGGCGGTACGGGACGGTGGCCGAGGCGGACGTGCCGCCGCTGCGCACCCTGCGGCACATCGCCGCCCGGGAGCTGCGGGCGGTCCGCCGCCTCGGGGACCGGCTCGTGCTCACCCCGCTGGGGCGGCGCATGGTCGCCGACGAGCAGGTGTTCTGGGCGGCGGCGGTGCGGGCCGTGGTCGGCACCGGCAACACGGTCGCGCTCGCCGCCCGCGAGGTGATGCTCGCGCTGCTGCTCGTCGACGGCCCCACGCCGCCGGAGCGGCTGGAGCGGCGGGCGCGCCAGGTGCTCGGCGAGGAGTGGGAGGACGGCGAGCGCCTCTCCGCCGCGGTGCGCGAGCAGCGGCTGCTGCTCGACGACCGGCTGCGGGCGCTCGACTGCCACCGGGCGGATCCGCGGCTGCACGACCTGGTCACGCTCACCCCGTACGGGGAGGTCGCGGTGCAGGCGGCGCTGCGCGCCCACGCGCTGCGGCCGCACCCGATCCTGCCCCGCTGACGCCGGGGGCGTCACAGGTAGGGCTTGAGGTGGCGGTTGAGCGCGCCGCTGCCCAGGTAGCCGCCCACGGTGTGGAAGTCGATCCAGTCGATGTCGACCAGCTCGTCGGCGTCGACCCCGGCGAAGCGGTCGGACAGCCGCGCGGGGATGGCGACGATGTCGTCCTTGTCGGCGATGTTCACCCACCGGGCCACGCCCGGCGGGCGCCGCCCGCGGCCGTTCAGCGGCGGCGGCAGCAGCCGGTCGAAGACCACGTGGGGCATGCCGAGCGGGCTGCCCAGGGTGATCAGCAGCTCGACGCGGAGCTCGGGGTACGCCCATAACGCCTCGTAGGCGACGACGCTGCCGAGCGAGTGGGCGATCAGCACGGCGGGGCGGCGGCGCCGGATCACCTCGGCCACCGTGTCCCGGGAGCGCACCCGGGCGGGCGCGTCCGGCGCGGCCAGGTAGGCGGCGACCTCGGGCACGAAGTTCTTGGCGAAGTCCTTCAGCTGCGGGCCGAACCGGTCGACCGCCCACTCGGCGAGGCGGCGGAGCAGGCCGGTGAGCGACTCGCCCGCGGCGGCGCGCACCCCGTCGAGCCGCGGCAGGTCGAGCTGGGCCAGCCAGTCCGCCATCAGCAGGCTGTGCTCCGGGCTCATGCGGTCGAGGTCGCGGATCGGCTCGGCGTCGCCCTGCCGCAGGTGGTGGGCGTAGTAGGCGATCTCGGCGAGGTAGGACCGCCCGTCGTAGGGGGCGGCGCCGTTGAGCCCGGTGTGCAGGTAGGCGTTCCACTTGGCCCGCATCGCCTCGGCCGCCCCGGCCGCCGAGCCCGCCTCCTGGAAGTAGCGGTACTTGCCGATGCCGTGCACCCCCACGATGGTCATCGCGCCGTCCCCCTGGCCGTCCCGGACGTGTGCGACCCAGCGGCCCGACGATCCCATCCCGGCGCCGCCTCGGCAAGGCCGGCGAACGGCACGGGTCCGCCCATACGGCGAGCGGTACGGCGGGCGGTGACGTGGCCGCGGGTGCCAGGGCGCGGCGGCCCCGCCCGGCGGCCGTCGGCCGGCGCCGTCCGGCGCGTCGCGCACCGGCTCGCCCCGCGCGGGCCGTGCCGAGCGGGCCGGGTTCAGGTGCGGCGGTCCTCCATCTCCCAGAGGTGGTCGATGACGTGCCAGGCGAGCCGCCGTACCGCGTAGCGGTGCGGCCAGCCGCGCGGCGTGGGCGGCGCGCCGTCCCACGGCGGGGCCAGCGCGCGCAGCAGGTCGGCGCGCAGTGCGTCCCGGGCCTCGCGGTCGTCGAACGCGAACGGCCGGTGCCGGACGCCGACCTGGCGGGCGTACCCCCGCTCGGACTCCACCACGTGGGCGATCATCCGGTCCCGGTCCCGGCCGCCGCCCCGCGGCCCTTTGCGCAGCTCGGCCGGGGTGGCCGCGGCCACCTCGTCGAACACCTCCCAGGCGGCGCGCAGCAGCGCCAGCTCCCGCTCGGCCACGGCCGGGTCGACCGGCACGCGGTCGGCGGCGGCCGGCACGGCCGGGGCCCCGAAGTCGGTGGTCGCGTTGCCGGGCACCCGCTCCACGACCTCCGGCGCGCCGGGGTCGAACGCCAGCCCGGCCCGCTCGGCGATCACCCGATAGCGGGGCGCGTACGCCCGCAGCGCCGCCAGCGCGGCCTCCTCGCCCTTGGCCGCCCGGCACCAGCCGGGCCAGTCCACCGCGCAGGCGAACACCTTCTTCGCCCCGGCCTCCAGGTACACCTGTGTCATGCGGCCCATCATGACCGGCCGCACCGACACTTCCCCGGACCCGGCGCGCCGTGCCGGGGCGATCACGGGCACGGCCCGGCCCGCCGTAGGCTGGGTTGGCGCCGGCCGTGCCGTACGGCGCGGCGGCGTGGCCGAGAGCGGGAGCACGAGGAGCGCGGATGACGGCGCCGACGACGGGGCTGCCGGACCCCGAGACGATCCGGGAGGTGCTGCGCCGGCTGCGGGCCCGGCAGGGGCCGTTCCGGCCCGGCGAGCCGCTGCCGATCATCGATCAGGTGGTGGCGACCGTGCTGTCGCAGAACACCTCGGACGTCAACTCGGGGCGGGCGTTCACCCGGCTGAAGGAGCGGTTCCCGAGCTGGGAGCAGGTCGCGGACGCGCCGCCGGACGAGGTGGCGGACGCGATCCGGCCCGGCGGCCTCGCCGCGGTGAAGGCCCGCCGCATCCAGGAGATCCTCGCCGAGATCGAGCGGCGCGAGGGCCGCATCGACCTCGACCGGCTGCGCGGGCTCGGCGACGAGGAGGTGGAGGCCTACCTCACCTCGCTGCCCGGGGTCGGCCCGAAGACCGCCGCCTGCGTGCTCGTGTTCGCGATGGGCCGCCCGGCCTTCCCGGTGGACACGCACGTGCACCGCATCGTCACCCGGCTCGGCTGGGTGCCGCCGGGCACCGGCGCGGCGAAGGCGCAGGCGCTGCTCACCCCGCGCGTGCCGCCGGAGATCCGCCACGAGCTGCACGTGGCGCTCATCGTCCACGGCCGCACCGTGTGCCGGGCCATCGCGCCCCGGTGCGGCGAGTGCGAGCTGCGCGACCTGTGCGCGTACGGCAGTGCCGTACCGGTCAGCGGGGAGGCTTGATCTCCTCGCCGTCCCGCCAGCCGTGGTAGCGGGTGATGAACACCGACGCGAGGATGGCGCCGTCGAACGACGTCTGCCAGGACAGACGCAGCCGGGTGGGCCGGTCCCGCTCGTCGATGGTGAGCGTGTAGGAGACGTAGCCCTCCGACGGCCGCCTCTTGGCGCCGTCCCAATGCAGCAGGTACAGGCGCAGGTCCGCGCCGGCCCGTCTGATCGGGAACCCGCCCGTGTAGGTACGGCCCTTGCGCTGCAGGCGCGGGGTCGCCGCGACGAGCTCGATCACCGACCGCATCGAGCTCAGCGCGAACACCATGTGGGCGGCCTGCGCGTAGAGGGGCGGCTGCTTGTCATCCTCAGTTATCTGGAGGGCGAATTTCGCGTTCCGGCGCTGCACGGCGTAGCCGTCCCGGTCCACGATGATCACCCGGTCCGGCCCGCCGTACGGATAGCTGACCACCATGTCGTACTGGGTGTTGGCGTACTCGGGCCGGCCGCCGTGGATGAGCCGCCCCTTCGCGGTCACGTGCCAGTCGCTCTGGGTGAACCCGCCCCGGAAGTCGAAGTCCGCGCACGGGGTGGCGGCGATCGCGGCGTCGATCGCCGCGGCGAGCTCGAGCGGGGTGCCGGGCGGTGCGGACGGCGTCTCCGGCGTCGTCGCGGCGGGCGACGCGGACGGCGACGCCGTGCCGTCCGGTCGCGGGGTGGCCGACCCCGTGCCGGAGACCGGCGTCGCCGACACGCCGGGGGACCCGCCGCCTGTGGCGGCCGGCTCCGCGAGCGGGCGGGCCGTGCCGCCGGGCGCCTGCCCGCCGG
The DNA here is from genome assembly GCA_003242605.1 of Actinomycetota bacterium. Classification (GTDB taxonomy): domain Bacteria; phylum Actinomycetota; class Actinomycetes; order Streptosporangiales; family Streptosporangiaceae; genus Thermopolyspora. The sequence continues at coordinate 180 of QGUZ01000185.1, read as the reverse complement.
GCGTCCCGCGGCCCTCCCAGATCCGGTACGCCACCACGGCGCCGGACGCGGCGAGCGCGGCGGCTAGGGCTCCCGCCGCGGCGACGACCTTGCGCCGCGACACCGAGCGCCCCGCGGGTGGGACGGTCGCCGGGGCCGGGATCTCGGCGCCCCGCGCCACCGCCCTGCCCTGCTCCAGCG
>QGUZ01000500.1 GCA_003242605.1 Actinomycetota bacterium | reverse complement strand
GTTGACCACCCCGACCCGGCTCATCTCGGGGGTGAACAGCCGGGCCTTGGTGGCGAAGTACTCGTCCATGTCGCGGTGGAAGTCGAGGTGGTCCTGCGACAGGTTGGTGAACAGCGCCACATCGTAGACCACCCCGCCGACCCGGCCGAGCGCGAGCGCGTGGCTGGAGACCTCCATCGCGGCGGCGGTGACGCCGCGCTCCCGCATGAGGGCGAACAGGCCGTGCAGGTCGCTCGCCTCGGGCGTGGTGAGCGAGGCCGGGAAGCGCTCCTCGCCGACCCGGATCTCCACCCCGCCGACCAGGCCGGTGCGGTGCCCGGCCGCGCGCAGCGCGGCCTCCAGCAGGTAGGTGGTGGTGGTCTTGCCCGACGTGCCGGTCACGCCGATCAGCAGCAGCGACGCGGCCGGCTCGCCGTACACCCAGGCCGCGACCCGGCCGAGCACGGCCCGCGGGTCCGGCACCACGAGCACCGGCACCCCGGTGCGCGCGGCGGCCTCCCGGCCGGCCGGGTCGGTGAGGATCGCGACCGCGCCCGCGGCGACCGCCTGGCCGGAGAACCAGGCGCCGTGCGCGCTGCGGCCGGGCAGGCCGACGTACAGGTCGCCGGGCCGTACCCGGCGCGAGTCGATGCAGACGCCGGTCACGGCGGCGAGCGGCGCGCGGTCCGAGCCGGACGGCGCGCCGAGCAGGTTCGCCAGGCCCGACAGCGGCCGGGGCGGGTTCGTCGCAGGTCGCATCATGGTCGACGGGGGACGCACGGGCGAGAGCGTACCGCTATGCGTCGTCAATCGGCGTGAAGGCGCATCGGAGGCGGCGTGGTTCCGGTCGGCGGGATCTTCTTGGTCTTCAGCGCGAACGTCATGACTTTCTTGAACACCGGGGCGGCGATCTCGCCCCCGTGGTAGTTCTCCCTGTCCTTCGGATCCTGGATGACGGCGAGCACCACCAGGCGCGGCGCGTCCGCGGGTGCGAACCCGGCGAAGGTGGCAGTGTACCCGCAGTAGCCGCGGCAGCTCTCGTCGTACCGCTGCGCGGTGCCGGTCTTGCCCGCCACCCGGTAGCCGTCGATGTGGGCGAGCGCGCCGGTGCCGCCCTCGCCGACCGCGGCCTCGAGCATGAGCGCGAGGTCCTTGGCGGTGCGCTCGCTGATCACCCGGGTGCGCTTGCCGGGCGCGGCGGGGGTGAAGTCCTTGCCCTTGCCGGTGCCCGCGACGATCCGCGGGGTGACCCGCACGCCGCCGTTGGCGATGGTCTGGTAGACGCTCGCGATCTGCAGCGCGGTCACCGCCAGGCCCTGGCCGAACGCGACCGTGCAGCGCTGGCTGCCCGACCAGGTGTCCCACCGGGGCAGCAGCCCGGCCTCCTCGCCCGGGAAGCCGCCGCCGGTCCGGGCGCCGATCCCGAAGGCGCGCAGCGCGTCGTACAGGGCGCGATCGCCGATCCGGTTCGCGACCATGATCGTGCCGACGTTGCTCGACCGGGCGAGCACCCCGGTGAAGGTGTACGGCCGGACCGGGTGGTGCTCGGCGTCCTCGATGACGCGGTCGGCGCACCGGATGCGGTCGGCGACCCGCAGCACGGTGTCGGGGCGCACCGCCCCCGCCTCGAGCGCGGCCGCGGCGGTGATCACCTTGCCGGTGCTGCCGGGCTCGAACACCTCGCTCACCGCCCGGTTGGCGTACCGGCTGACCGGCTCCTCCCGCCAGCGGCTCAGGTTGAGCTCGGGGGCGTTCGCCATGGCGAGCACGTCGCCGGTGCGCACGTCCATCACGATCACGCTGCCGCTGCGCGCGCGGGTCGCGGTCACCTGCTCGGCGATCGCCTGCTGCGCCGCCCACTGCACGTCCTGGTCGATGGTGAGCCGGACGTCGCGCCCGTCCACCGGCGGCCGCTGCGAGCTGCGGGTGGTGGGGATGCGCTGGCCGTTGGCGCCGACCTCGACGCTCTGCAGGCCGTCCCGGCCGCGGAGCACCTCGTCGTAGGCGGACTCGATGCCGGACAGGCCCTTGCCGTCGTCGCCGACGAAGCCCATGAGGCTGCCGGCGAGGTCGTCGCCGGGGTAGAGGCGCGCGTAGCGGTGCTTGGCGCCGACCCCGGCGAAGCCGCGGGCGAGGATGCGCTTGGCGACGTCGGGGGCGGCGTCGCGGGCCACGACGAGGTACCGCTTGTCGGTCTGGGCGAGCTTGGCGTCGATCTCCCTCCGCGGCAGGCCGAGCTCCTTGGCGAGGGTCTCGCCGACCTCGGCGCGGCGTGCCGGGTCGACGGCGGCCGGGTCGACGTAGATCTCGCGGGCCTCGGTGGTCATGGCGAGCGGGCGGCCCTTGACATCGGTGATCGCGCCGCGGCGGGCGGGCAGCCGCTCCGGCTGCACCCGCTGCTCGGCCGCCTTCGCCTCGTAGACCTTGGCGTCGAGGCCCTGGAGCTGGACGAGCCGCCCGGCGAACAGCGACAGCACGACCGCCATGCCGCTCAGCCCGATGTTGATCCGGCGCGCGGGGGTACCAAGCCGCACGATCGCCGGC
>QGUZ01000499.1 GCA_003242605.1 Actinomycetota bacterium | reverse complement strand
GTTCACCACCAGCCTGCCCATCGAGGCCACCGAGCCGGAGGACATCAGCAACGCGGTGCTGTTCCTCGCCTCCGACGAGTCCCGCAACATCACCGCGCACACGCTGACCGTGGACGCCGGCAACACGCAGTACTGATCCCGCGACCGATCCCGCACAGATCCCGCACAGATCCCGCACAGATCCCGCGCAGATCCCACACAGATCCCGCCGACCCGCCGGCGGCGACCCGAGCCGCACCCCGCGAACCCGAGCGAGACCTGAACGACCGCATTCCCCCCTTTCCCCGCGACGAAGGAGGCCGAGATGGGACGCGTTTCGGGCAAGGTCGCCTTCATCACCGGTGCCGCCCGTGGCCAGGGCCGCAGCCACGCGGTACGGCTGGCGCAGGAGGGCGCCGACATCATCGCCGTCGACATCTGCCGCCAGATCGACTCCGTCCCCTACCCGATGGCCACGCCGGACGACCTCGCCGAGACGGTCAAGCAGGTCGAGGCGCTCGACCGGCGGATCGTCGCCGTCGAGGCCGACGTGCGCGACCACGACGCGCTCAAGGCCGCGGTCGACCAGGGCGTGGCCGAGCTCGGCCGGCTCGACATCGTGGTGGCGAACGCCGGCATCTGCTCCCTGGGCTCGGCCGAGGAGATGAGCGTGCAGACCTGGCGGGACATGATCGACGTCAACCTCACCGGGGTGTGGCTCACCGCCAAGGTCGCGATCCCGCACCTGAAGGCGGCGGGCGGCGGCTCGATCATCCTGACCAGCTCGGTCGCCGGGCTCCAGGGCGCCGGGAACGTGTCCCACTACGTCGCGGCGAAGCACGGCGTGGTCGGCCTCATGCGCAGCCTCGCCCTCGAGCTGGCCCCGTTCCGCATCCGGGTGAACAGCGTCCACCCGACCCAGGTCGACACCCCGATGATCATGAACGAGGCGATGTACCGGCTCTTCCTCCCCGACGCGGAGCACCCGACCCGCGAGGACTTCGCCCCGGTGTCGGAGGCGCTGAACGCCCTGCCGACCCCGTGGGTGGACCCGGCCGACGTCAGCAACGCGGTGCTGTTCCTCGCCTCCGACGAGGCCCGGTACATCACCGGCGTCACCCTGCCCGTCGACGCCGGGGCGCTCGTCAAGTGACGCCGGCCGAGGGCCGCCCGTGACGGCCACGGACCGCGAGGAGGGCAGCGGCGCGATGGCAGGCGAGGATCTCGCCCGCACGCGCGAGCGGGTCGCCGCCCGCCTGGTCGGCCGCGAGCGCGAGCTCGAGCTCGTCCTCGCGGCCGTGGCCGCCGGCCGGGACATCGTGCTGGAGGGCCCGCCGGGGGTCGGCAAGACCACGATGCTGCAGGCGATCACCGAGGAGTGGGGCATCCCGCTCGTGCTCGTCGAGGGCAACGCCGACCTCACCCCGGCGAAGCTGATCGGCCACCACAATCCGGCCCGGGTGCTGCAGGAGGGGTATGACGCGGACAACTTCGTGCCCGGGCCGCTGGTGCAGGCGATGCGGGAGGGCGGGTTCCTCTACATCGAGGAGTTCAACCGCGCCCCCGACGACACGATCAACACGCTGCTCACCGCGATGGCCGAGCGCCGGATCGCGGTCCCGCGCGTCGGCGTGGTGCACGCCGCGCCCACCTTCCGGGTGATCGCCTCGATGAACCCGTACGACAACGTGGGCACCACCCGGCTGTCCACCAGCGTGCACGACCGGCTCAACCGGCTCGCCATCGGCTACCAGGACGCCGCGGCCGAGCGGGGCGTGGTCGCGCTGCGCACCGGCGCCTCCGGCCCGCTGGAGGACCGGCTCGCCGACGACGCGGTCGCGGTCACCCGCGCCACCCGCGAGCACCCGGACGTACGGCAGGGCAGCAGCGTGCGCGGCGCGATCGACCTCGTCCTCGTGGCCCGGCAGCTCGCCGCGCTGCGCGGCGTGCGCGACCCCGGCGACGAGGCGTACCCCGCGCTCGTGCACGACGCCATGGTGGTCGCGCTCTCCGGCCGCATCCACCTCGACGAGGCGGCCGACACCACCCCCGAGCAGGTGCTCAAGGAGATCTGGGAGGACCGTTTCCTGCTGCGGCCGCCCGCCGCCGCGCCCGGTTGAAGGCAGGTCGAGGCGCCCTCCCCGGTGAGCCGCGACGGCCCCGGCCCGCGCGGCCCGCGGCGCCGCGCGCTGCGCCCGCTGCGGCGCAGGCCCAAGCGGCTCACCGAACCGCCGACGGTGTTCGAGGCGGTGTTCGAGGTGGGGCCCGACCGCGGGAGCGCCCGCGGCGGCGTCGTGCTGCGCGCCCGGCCCGGCCGCGCCGGCGCGGCGGCCCCGCCCAGCCGCGGCGCGAGCGCGCCCGGCACCACCGACGAGACCGCAGAGATCGCGCTGCCCGACCCTGATGCCGCGGGCGTCGACCCGGCCGTGCGCGCCCGCGCCCGGGAGATCGCCCCCCGGCTCGCCGTGCCCGGGCCGCGCACGGGCCGCCCCGCCCCCCGCGGCCCGGGCGCCCGCGCGAGCCTGCCGTACCCGGGGACCCGCGCCGAG
>QGUZ01000498.1 GCA_003242605.1 Actinomycetota bacterium | reverse complement strand
CACCCGCCGCCAGCGGACAGGCCGACGGAGACTCGGCGGCGGGCTAGCCCGCGGCGGCACGGCCGGCGGGCATGCCCCGCCCGGCCTCGGCTCCGGCCTGCGCAGGAACGGACGCGGCGTGCTCGGGCCGATCGCCGGGTGGCGGCCCGGCCGCCGGCGGGCCGCCCGCCGGGTACCGCGGCGGAGCCGACGCCGTTCCGGCCCGCCGGGCGGCTCCGGCGTACTTGGCGCGGAGGTCCTGGTAGTCCTCGATGTCCTTGGCGCCCGCGGCGAGAAGGATCCGCTCGCGGCGGCGGATCTCGGCGGCGAGGGATTCCAGCGCGCGCTGGGTGAGGTGCCTGTCGAGGTCGCTCACCATGCCCACGGTGTGCGGCAGCCGTACGCACTCCTTGAACGCCGCCCCGCCCTTGTAGTCGATCAGCACGAAGGTCATCTCGTCGGGGCGGTTCACCACCGCCAGCGCGCAGATCAGCGTCTGGAGCAGCTCGGACTTGCCCGCGCCGGTGGTGCCCGCCACGAGCCCGTGCGGGCCGTCACGGCGCAGGTCGACGCTGAAGGGTCCCTCCGGGCCGACGCCGATCAGGGCCTCGGTGGTGTGGCCGGTCCACTTCGCGCGGATCGCCTGGGGGGTCGGGGGTGACAGGCCGAGCAGGTCGAGGAGCCGGGCCGACGAGGGCAGGGCGGCGGACGGGTCGCCGCGGCCGACGTCCCGCAGCGGGGCGAGGGAGCGGGCGAGCTGTTCGGCCCACCAGGGGGAGACCTGGTCGGCGAGGATCGGGCCGAGGGCGTCGAGACCGCCGCCGTGCAGCCGGACACGCCCGTCCACGCCGCAGGAGACCACCGTCGCGCACTCCTCGGGTAGGAGCCGGCGGTCGTCGTCGATCGCGATCGTGTACACCCCCACGCGCGGGCCTTGCCGCAGCACCTGGGGCATGCCGGGGAGCGCGCGCAGCACCTGGGCGCCGTCGAGGATCAGCAGCACGTCGTAGGGCCGGTCGCTGTAGGCCGCGAAGGCGGGGCCGGTCTCGGCCCTCCCGGCGCCCGTCCACTGCGGCTCGTCCCAGCCGCCCGGCCGCGCGTCGAGCCCGGCGGACTGGAACGCCCGCGCATAGGGGCCGTCCTCGTCCAGGCGCTCGGCGACGAGCGACGCCAGCTCCGCCACCCGCCTCGCCGCCGCCTCCGGGTCCGCGCCGACGAGCGCGGCGCAGTCGGAGCCGCGCGGACCGCAGTGCGGCAGCCAGCGCACCCACGACCACTGCTCGGCGCCGTCGGCCTTCGCGCTGAGCACCACGATCGCGAGATCGCGCGGGCTGTGCAGGGTGGCGGCCTGGCCGACGAGCCAGCGGGCCACCGCGGTGGCGGTCGAGCGCGCGCCGGTGATCCCCGCCACGCCGAGGCGGCGCATGGCGAGGCTGACCGGCACGTTCCGCGCGATCGGCGGATCGGGGAGCTTGACGTCCGCGGCGCCCCGTTCCGGCACGAACTCCAGGTCGGCGGGGAGGTCGGCCAGACCGACCCGCAGCCGCAGCACGTCGGGATCGTGGATGCGCCGCTCCCACAGCCGCCGGCGCGGGCCCTTCGCGGTGAGCAGCAGCTCGGCCGGGTCGGGGGCGGCGGCCCGCCGCTCGGCCTCGTCGAGCACGCGGGCGCGCTCGACCTCCTCCTCGAACTCGGCAAGGCGCCGCCGGTACACCTTCAGCGCCTGGCGGTGCTTCTTGCGCCCGTGCCTGCGGTCGCTCCACCACTGCCCGATCATGATCGCGGGCGTCATGAGGGCGATCAGCAGGAAGTACCAGAGCTGGAAGGCCACCGCCATGACCAGCCCGAACACGGCGGGCAGCAGGGCGGCGAGCAGCTGGAGCCGCATGCCCTCACCGCGCTTCGGCTCCGCGGGCACCTCGAAGCGTTTGACCCGCTTCGCCGGGGCGAGCCGGGGCGGCCGGTTGTAGGCGAGGCCGCCGTCCGGCAGCGTGTCGAGGTGCGCGTCCGGGGGTTCGACGGGGCCGCACGCGAACAGCGAGTCGCCGCACCGCAGCAGCCGCCCGCCCTCCCAGGTCGCCGGCTCGGTCAGCGGCACGCCGTCGAGCCGGGGCGCGGCCGGGTCCTCCCGCTCGACCGGGGCCGGCTCCGCGCGCCGCCACAGGCCCCGCCGTCTCCTGCGGGTTGCCTCGGCCGCCGGCCTGCGGCGGCCCGGCACGGCGTCGCCGCGCTCGCCGCGGCGCGGGCCGCGTTCCCGGGACGCCCGCGTCCACTCGTCCGGGCCCCGGGCGAGGCGGGCACCGTATCCGCCGTGTCCAGGTGCGGGCCGTTCCGGCCATCGGCCGGGTTCCCAATCGAAATCCCGCGCGGGTCCCGGTGCGGGACCGGTCACCTCCTGCCCGTACCGGCCACGGCCTGCCGAGGGTCGTGGCGGGCCGAGACCGGGCGCGGCTTCGGCGGGGGGCCCGAAGAGCCCCCGGGCCGGGGGGCGCGGCCCCCCGCCCCCGGGGGCGGAGGGGGCCGTTCGGGGGGGGGCCCGGCCGGGGGGGCCT
>QGUZ01000184.1 GCA_003242605.1 Actinomycetota bacterium | reverse complement strand
AACGAGGTGCTGGAGCTCGCCGGCCTGCTGCTGCACCTCGGCGTGATGCTGGTGTTCCTGGTGATCGTGGTGAACAGCAAGCACATGCACATCTTCACCGCGCCGCTCAACGTGCTGTTCTCCCGCCGCCCGGACGGCCTCGGCGCCGCCCAGCCGATGCGGAGCAACGGCAAGATCCTCGACTTCGAGGAGGCCGACCCCGACACCGACGTGTTCGGCCGCGGCAAGATCACCGACACCACGTGGAAGGGCTTCCTCGACTTCTACACCTGCACCGAGTGCGGCCGCTGCCAGTCGCAGTGCCCGGCGTGGAACACCGGCAAGCCGCTCTCGCCGAAGATGCTCATCCTCGACCAGCGTGACCACGCGTTCGCGATCGCGCCGTACATCCTCGCGACCGAGGCCGAGCGCGAGAAGATGCCGGACGAGATGAAGGCGCTCGCCGAGAAGCCGCTCGTCGGCGAGGACGGCGTGATCCACCCCGACGTGCTGTGGTCGTGCACCAACTGCGGCGCCTGCGTGGAGCAGTGCCCGGTCGACATCGAGCACATCGACCACATCCTCGACATGCGCCGCTACCAGGTCATGATCGAGTCGAGCTTCCCGTCCGAGGCCGGCACGATGCTGAAGAACCTGGAGAACCGCGGCAACCCGTGGGGCCTCGCCGAGGACAAGCGGCTGGAGTGGGTCGAGGAGCTCGCCTCCCGCGAGGTGGACCCGATCGAGGTCACCGTCGTCGAGGACAAGCTGCCCGAGGACGTGGAGTACCTGTTCTGGGTCGGCTGCGCGGGCGCGCTGGAGGACCGGGCGAAGAAGACCACCAAGGCGGTCGCGGAGCTGCTGCACATCGCCGGCGTGAAGTTCGCCGTGCTCGGCCCGATGGAGGCGTGCACCGGCGACCCGGCCCGGCGGCTCGGCATGGAGTTCCTGTTCACCATGCTCGCGCAGCAGAACATCGAGACCCTCAACGAGGCCGGCGTGAAGAAGATCGTGGCCACCTGCCCGCACTGCTTCAACACGCTGGCGAACGAGTACCCGCAGCTCGGCGGGCACTTCGAGGTCATCCACCACACCCAGCTGCTCGCCCGGCTCGTGGAGGAGGGGAAGCTCACCCCGATCACGCCGATCGACCAGAAGATCACCTACCACGACCCGTGCTTCCTCGGGCGGCACAACAAGGTGTACCGGCAGCCGCGCGACATCATGGCGAAGGTGCCCGGGGTCAGGGCGCAGGAGATGCACCGCTGCAAGGACCGCGGCTTCTGCTGCGGCGCGGGCGGCGCGCGCATGTGGATGGAGGAGCGCCTCGGCAAGCGCATCAACACCGAGCGGGTCGAGGAGGCGCTCACCACGGACCCGGACACCGTCTCCACGGCCTGCCCGTTCTGCCTGGTGATGCTCGGCGACGCGATCAACGAGAAGAAGAACGCGGGCGAGGCGAAGGAGTCGCTCGAGGTCGTGGACGTCGCCGACCTGCTCGTGCGGTCGGTGAAGGGCGAGCGGCAGCCGACGCCGGTGGACGGCTGAGCCCGCGGCCCGGGGACCGGGCCACGGCACGCGGCGCGGGCACCGGTGCGCGGGCGTACCGCGCACCGGGCCGCGCCCGCCGGTTGGCGCGACCGGCGGACAGCGCCGGGGCGCCCGTGGGAGCATGGGACGGCGGCGCCGTGCGGCGTCCGGCGGCGATCGACGCGGAGCCGTATCCGAGGGCGAGGCGCGCCCGATCCGGCGGTGACGGCCGCGGCGGGCGGCGATCGTTTCCGGAGGTCACCGCAGCAAAATCGCCCTCATGTTCCTTTCGCATAACGGGAAAATCACGGTAACCTCAACGTCACGGCTGAGTTGACGGGGAGGGGGCGGCATGCGCGTGATCGTCACCGACGCCGAGGTCACCATGGCCGACGTTCTCGCACTCCGCATGACGGTCGACAAGCCGCTCACCGACGGTGCCGAACTCGTCCTGCGCCACCGGGGCACGGGGCTCGAGCGCCGGGTGGAGCTGGACGGGGCCCGCCAGGACGCGGGTTCCGCCGAGGTGGCGGTCGCCCTGCCGCGGCTCGCGCTCACCCCCGGGCGATGGGACGCCTACCTGCAGCAGGACGGCCCGCGCACCCGGATGCCGAGCATCGACCCCGGGTTCTCGCTCGACCGGCTCGACGAGTACGCGCTGCGCCGCCGCGAGCTCGCCTACCGCGCCTACCGCACCCAGACCGGGTACCTCGCCCTGAAGATCGACGAGGCGCGGCCGGTCGCGGACGTGCGCGCGGTGTGGTTCCGCGAGGGCCGGTTCGAGGCCACCGGCCTGCTCGCCTACACCGGGTTCGCCGACGACGACGAGCGGCGCCGCGCCCACCTGGAGCTGCGGCACCCCGAGGACGCCGAGGTCTCGGTGACCGCGCTCGCCACGGTACGGGGGGTTCGCTTCCATGTGGCGCTGTCGCTGTGCGATGTGATCGCCGCGGCGCCGGACTTCGAGGGACTGTGGGAGCCGCTCCTCTTCGTCGACGGGCTCGACGAGCCGCTGCCGCTCGCCGCGCGGATCGATGACGTGGACGGCCGCCGCCGCCGGGTGCACTACCCGGCGACGACGGTCGACGGCGTCCGGATCCGGCCGTGCTACACCACCGACGACGAGTTGCGGCTCGAGGTGGGCGGGTGAAGATCTGCTTCCTCGTCCCGTCGGCGTTCGACATGCGCGGCGACGTCCGCGCCGTGATCAACCTCGCCGCGGAGCTCGCCACCCGGCACGAGGTGGAGATCCTCAGCGTGCGCCGGACCCGGGAGAAGCCGTTCTTCCCGGTGCCGGACCGGGTCGGCATGCGCTGGCTGATCGACTCCCGCCCGGGCCGGCGGTACCTGCTGCCGCGCGGCGGCGTGCGGGTCGAGGTGGAGCTCTGGCGGGCGCTGCGCGGGCTGCGCTGCGACGTGCTCGTCACCACCCGGCCCACGCTCGCCGTGCAGGCCGCGCGGCACGCGCCCAAGGGCGTGGTCCGCGTCGCCCGGGAGTGGACCGGGCCCGCCACGCCGGGGCCGATCCGGCGGCACTACCCGCGGCTGTCGGCCGTGGTCGCCTCGACCGAGCGCACCCGGGAGGAGTGGCGGCACGCCCTCGACGACGCGGTGCCGGTGCACCACATCCCCGACGCGCTGCCGCCGGACCCGCTGCCGCGCTCCCGCCTCGACAACCGGATCGTCTCCGCGGGCGGCCGCTGGGTGCCGGTGAAGGGCTTCGACCGGCTGATCCAGGCGTTCGCCATCGTGGCGGACAAGCGCCCCGACTGGCGGCTGCGGCTGTACGGCGGGGGCTCGGAGGAGAAGCGGCTGCGCAACCTCGTCGGCCGGCTCGGCCTGCACAACCACGTGCTGTTCATGGGCACCACCCCCGACCTGCCGGGCGAGTTCGCCAAGGCGTCGGTGGTCGCGGTGCCCTCGCTGGCCGAGACGCCCGGCATGACGGTGATCGAGGCGCTCGGCTGCGGGGTGCCGGTGCTCGGCTTCGCGGGCCGGCGCGGGCCGCAGGACTTCATCACCTCGGGCCGGGACGGGGTGCTCGTGCCCGAGGGCGACGGCGAGATCGAGGCGTACGCGTCGGCGCTGCTCGCCCTCATCGACGACGAGCGGCGGCGGCGCGCGCTCGCGGCCGGGGCACTGGAGACCGCCGCGGGCTACGCCGCCCCCGCGGTGGCCGCCCGGTGGGAACGGGTTCTCGCCGACCTGTGCCCTTGAGTACGGTTAGGTCATGCATGGCTACAGTGCCGACAAACGGTCCTATCTCACCCGGTTGCGCCGCATCGAGGGGCAGGTCCGCGGACTGTACCGCATGGTGGAAGAGGACGCCTACTGCATCGACATCCTCACCCAGGTCGCCGCGGCCACCCGGGCCCTCCAGGCCGTGGCGCTGGGCCTGCTCGAGGACCACGTACGGCACTGCGTCGCCGAGGCGATCGCCGGCGGCGGCCCCGACGCCGAGGAGAAGATCAAGGAGGCGTCGGCCGCCATCGCCCGCCTGGTGCGGTCCTGAGGGCCGCGTGCCCGCCCGCCTTGGAGCACTCCGAACGGGCCACTCCTAACGGGCCAGCCGTTGCTGCCTAGTCCGTCACGCGGGGCTGGTCCGGACATGACTAGTCCCGGACCCCGAGCGGGATCCGGGACCGAGGTACGGATCGGTACGAATGCCTCACGAATGCGTCGTCACTGACCTGACGAGGTCCGCAGCCCGAGCGCGTTGTCGAGCTCTTCCGTGGTGAGCCGCCGCTCGCTCAGGGCGACGGCGCTGAGCACCTCTGCGTAGAGGGCGATCTCGTCCAACGCGACACGGTCATGGACCCGCAGGTCCAAGTTGTCGTGCCCCACCGCGTCGTCCTTCCTTCCGCAGCCCACACCCTCTTTGAGGTTACGACCGGAGCGTCTTTCGCGACATGGCCCATAGGGACCATTCCTCCTCTCCCCGGTCAGGTCATTTCGCTTTGTCCGAGGTCACAATTCGATGAAACCCCTGGTAGGGGTGGGGTTCGCGCCGGTAGGGGTAGGTTGAGAAAAGATATAGAAAAGGTAAGGAAGAAATATATTGGTGGGGTTTGTGGGTTTGTCGGGCCTGGTGAGTCAGTTGTGGTTCAGCCATGACGCGGTGGTCCGCGCGCCCGCCCGCCGGGTCACGTCGTCGATCACCGGATCGTCCCGCTGGTGCAGCAGCGAGCGGGAGACCGCCGTGGCCACCGGGAAGCCGCGGGACGGCGGCGGGGTCCCGGTCAGCCGGCACCAGGCGAGCCCGGTGGCGTACGCCGAGCCGAGCAGCGCGGCCGCCGTGTTCCGGTCCGGCGGCTCCAGCGGCGCGGGCAGCCCGTCCTCGTCCGGCCAGCAGCCGCGCAGCGGGTGCCGCGGGTCGGCGAGCGCCACGTAGAGGGTCTGCCGGAGCTGCGGGTCGAGCCAGCCGTAGAGCGACTCCACCTTGTCCGGGGCGATCGCGGCCACGTCGGCGGCGAGCAGCGACGCCGCCACCGCCCGCGGATCGGCGCCGGTCGCGGCCACGTACGAGAGCGACTCCACCAGGTCGTAGAAGACGTGCCGGAAGTGCTCGCCGGGGGAGTGCTCGCCGATCACCGCCGCGGTGAGGTGGGGCGGCACCCGGGCGAGCCAGGTGCGCCGCACGTCGCCGCGCGGCCACGGCCGGTCCGGGGCGACCATGGCGAGCAGCGCGTCGGCCCGGGGCCGGAACCGCGGGTCCGAGCGCAGCACCCTGGCGGTCTGGCCCATCAGCCCGGCGAGCCGCAGCCCGGCCACCTGCGCGCCCGAGCCGATCCGCTCGGCGTACAGGTCGGCGAGGGCGTCGAGGCGGGTGCCGGGCAGCCAGCGAATCCAGTCGTCGCCGGGCAGCGGGCGGGCGAGGAACTCGCCGAACACGGTGAGCAGCGCCTCGTTGCCGTCGAACGCGGGCGCGTAGGCGCACCACATGATCGTGCCCCACACCACCGCGACCGTGCTCGGCACGTCGTCGGCGAACAGCTCCGCGAACGGCCCGCCGTTCAGCGGGAAGTCCACCTTGCGCAGCTCGCGCAGGGTGGCGATGAGCTCGCGCACCCCGTCGGTGATCTCGCGCGGCACGTCCGGGCCGACGAACGCCTGGGTGGAGCCCCGGTCGGCGACGCAGTCGGCCGCGGCCGGGAGCAGCGAGATCGGCACCTGGGGCGCGGGCCGCGCCGGGCGGGCGGCCGCGCGCTGCTCGGGCCGCGCGGGCGGGGCGGACAGGTGCCACACGCCGTCGGAGGGCTCGTAGCGGTACCAGCGGCCGTGCGCGCCGAACACCCAGCAGGCGCCCTCGGGGGTGACGAGCACCCGGTCGGCCATCGCCTGGGCGCGCGACGGCAGCGGCAGCTCGGCCCAGCGGGGGTCGGCCGCCATCCCGCGCACGTCGCGTTCCATCGCCGCGAAGCCGTCCCAGTGCACGTCGGAAATGGTACTTCCGGGGTCCCGGCACGTGACGGAGCGCACAACCCTCTCAATACGCACAATCGCCACGGCGGACGCGGCCGTCCCACCGCGATACGCGGCCGATCCGGTGGGTGCGGTACGGCGCGCGGCACGGCGAGTGTGGGAGTTTCACAGCAGGCGCGTGGCCGGGCCGATGCGCCGCGCCCGGCGGTGCCGCTCGGCGTGCGCCTGATAGGTGTCCGGGGTGTGGGCGAAGGACGCCCGGTCGGCGTCGGTGAGCTCGCGCACCACCCGGCCCGGCACCCCGGCGACGAGCACGCCGGCCGGGATCCGGGTGCCCGGCGGCACCACCGCGCCCGCGGCGATCAGCGAGCCCGCGCCGATCCGCGCCCCGCCGAGCACGATCGCGCCGATGCCGATCAGCGCCCCGGTCTCCACGTACGCGCCGTGCACCATCGCCTTGTGGCCGAGGCTCACCCGGGGCTCCAGGATCGCCGGCTCGCCCGGGTCGGCGTGCAGGCAGCACAGGTCCTGGATGTTGCACTCCTCGGCGACCTCGATGCGTTCGCCGTCGCCCCGGAGCACCGCGCCGTACCATACGCTGGTGGCGCGGCCGAGCCGTACCCGCCCGACGATCACGGCACCGTGGGCCACGAAGGCCTCGGGATGGATCTCGGGCTCGGCGTCGTCCAGCGCGGCGATGTAACTCACGGAGTCCATATTCCCATTCGATCTCCGCGATCCCATTCGAGGGGGCGGGCGCGATGGCGCGTGCTGCTATTGCCGTCCAGGACGGCGGTTCGGGTTGCGCAGCGCGCCGCATTGGCAGGAAAGTCGTCTCCTACGTGCCGCCGACCGCAGGCGACATCCCCCATTCACGGCAGGGCATCCGATGACGAACCACAGCGACAGCTTCTCCGACCTGATGAGCGAAGAGAACTTCGAAGTCGTGATGCGCGGCTACAGCCGCCGCCAGGTGCACGACTACATCAACCGGCTGCGCAACCAGATCCGCGACCTGGAGGAACGGCTCGCGCGCACGCTCGAGCAGGCCGAGCAGAGCCGCATCGAGCTCGCCGAGGCCCGCCGGCGCCTCGCCGAGGCCCCCCAGGACTACGACGAGCTGGGCCAGCGGCTCAGCACGATCCTCAAACTCGGCGAGGAGGAGGCGGCCGCGAAGCGCAAGGCCGCCGAGGAGGAGGCGAACAAGGTCCGCGAGCGCGCCTCGGCCGAGGCCCAGCGGCTGATCACCACCACCCAGGAGCAGGCCCAGGCGATGGTGTCCGCGGCCCACGCCGAGGCGGAGCGGCGGGTCGCCGAGGCCACCGCCACCGCCGAGCGCATGCTCGCCCAGGCGGAGGCCGAGGCCGAGGAGAAGCTCGCGACCGCCCAGGCCGAGGCCGAGGCGACCCGCAGCGAGGCCCGGGCCGAGGCGGAACGGATGCTCGCCGACGCCCAGGCCCGCGCCGCCGCCACGGTGAACGCGGCGAACGCCCGGGCGGAGGCGACGGTGCGCGACGCCACCGCCCGCGCCGAGGCGATCCTCACCTCGGCCCAGCAGCGCGCCGCCCGGCTCGACGAGCACACCGGGCGCCGGGTGACCTACCTCACCGACACCCACGCCGAGGTGATGCGGCGGCTCAACGAGATCAGCACGGTGCTCGGCGACCTGCTGCACAAGGAGCAGCTCGCCGGGCCGATCCTCGACGAGGCGTCCGTGGTGCCCCCGCCGCCGAAGATCAGCACCGAGGTGGTCGAGCCCGACCTCGAGCCGGCCGCGGACCGTTCCGGCGAGGAGGACCGGTACGGCGAGCCGGACGAGCCCGGCGCCGAGGAGCCGCAGGTCGACGACGCCGAGCCGCCCACCGCCGAGCACCGGCGCATCGACGAACCCGTGCCCGACCAGGCGCGCGAGTTCCCGCACGAGCCCGGTCCGGAGGGCGGCCGCGAGCCCGGCCGGGAGCCGGGCAACGGTGCCGGCCCCGGCGGCGGGCGTCCGGCCGAGCCCGGGCACCAGTACGGCCGCGAGCCGCACGACGGGCGGTTCGGCCCCGCCGGCCCCGCCCCCCAGGAGCGGCGGCCGAACGGCGAGTACCCGGCCGAGCGGCCCGAGGTGCGCGACGAGCCGCCCGGAGACCGCGCCGAGCGGATGCCGGAGAACGCCGCGTTCCGCGCGCCCGCCCCGGGCCGGCCGGAGAACCGCTGACCGGGCGCGCGCCCGCCGCCTCGCCCGCCCCCGCGCCGTCCGCGGCAGGGCACGGGCGGTCCGGGCGGCGATCCCGGAGCCGGCCCGTGTCCGGCGCCACGGAAGCCTCCGCCCCGCGGAGGCTTCCGCGCGCCGGGGCGCGGATCAGCCCGGATCCACCGAGCGCGCGCGTTCCTCCTGCTCCCGCAGCTTCTCCTGGAGGCCCTGCGGGTCGTCGGCGTCGACCGTCATCGCGCAGCCGGCCTCCCGTTGGGCGGGGGTGAGGGGATGGTGCCGGGTCGCCCACCATCGCCCGGCGTCGCTTCGCCAGATGGTCCAGTCCGGGTATGCCCGGGCGATCTCGGCGAGATGCCGGTCAACGGACATCCCTTCACCCCACCCGTATGTGCGGTCTACGACCCTCAACCTGCGCTGGATCTCTCGAGCTTTTTCAAGGAACGAAGACGACTGGGTGATCCTATCGCCCGACTTTTCGCCTGACTGCGATACGCCGGTCGCGAGGTGTCACGGAGCCTCCCCCCTGCGCCGCC
The DNA here is from genome assembly GCA_003242605.1 of Actinomycetota bacterium. GTDB lineage: Bacteria > Actinomycetota > Actinomycetes > Streptosporangiales > Streptosporangiaceae > Thermopolyspora. Next base: position 1,248 of record QGUZ01000184.1, on the reverse strand, counting down.
GCGCGGCGGCCGCGCTCAGGCGTCGAAGTCGTACTGGAGCACGTACGAGGCGGAGTCGAGGATCATCTCGTTGAGCTCGACCGGGACGCCGCCGGTCGTGTAGGCGATGCGGCAGATCACGATCACCGGGGTGCCCGCCGGGAGCTTGAGCAGGTTCGCCTCCTGGGGGGTCGGCATGCGGGCGCGCACCTCCTCGGTGAAGTGCACGGGGGCGTAGCCGAGCTCCCCGAGCCGGGCGTAGACGCCGCCCGGGCCGGTGTCGATCGCCGTGATCGCGGTGCCCTCGACGAGATCGGCGGGAAAGTGCGAGGTGGCGAGCTGGACCGGGCGTTTGTCGATCGAGTAGCGGCGGCGCCGGATCCAGACGTCGTCGGTGTCGAGCAGGCGGGCGATCGTCTCGTTCGCGGGCACCCGCTCGACGTGGATCTCGTCCACGGTGTAGGGGCGCCCCCGGGTGTCGGCGTCCCAGATCGCCCGGCCCTGTGACCACTGCGCGCGGGAGAGACGCCGGGACCCGTGGCGGCGGATCGGCCGGAACAGACGGACGTAGACCCCGGACCCGCGCCGCGGCACGGCGAGCCCTTCGTTGATGAGCACGGCGAGGGCCTGCCGGGCGGTCGCCCGGGCCACGCCGTACTCCGTCATCAGGGCGTTCTCGCCCGGCAGCCGGTCACCGTCGCGGAGCTCGCCGCTGAGGATGCGGTTCCGCAGCGTGTCCGCGATCCGCCGATAAATCGGGGGATCGTGAGGTACCGGGGATTCCGTCACGTTCGACCACCCTCTGTCACCGACCGGGTTTGGCGTCTCCAGAGAACTTGCCCCACATGCTCCACGATCGCACAGATACCGGCCTTGTTCCCATGCTTGTTTCGCGGGGCGCATGTCTCGATGGTGAGATTGGCAGGTTTTCGCCGACCGAAATCGCCAAACGACCCGGGCCGGTAATGGGGGGAGCGGCGCCGTGGCGAGGAAACCCGGACAGGGTGCCGGACGCAATCCGGTGCGGCGCGCGGCCGGGCGGCGCGGGCCGCGCTCGGGCCGCCGGCGCGCCGCCGCGCGTTCCCACGGCCTCGGCCCGTGATCGCCGCGGCCGCCCGCCGACAAGTGCGGCGAATCGCTTCATTTCCGGCGAATATCGCGTGCCGGACAGCGTGCTGACCTGGGCGTTCGCGCCGCCGGGTGCGGCGGCCCCCGGCGGGGCCGCCCCCGGCGGGGGCGGCGCCGGCGGCGGGCGGCGGGCGCCGGGAA
>QGUZ01000183.1 GCA_003242605.1 Actinomycetota bacterium | reverse complement strand
GCACGGCCGGGTGCCGGGACCATCCCCGCGTGCGAGGGGAGCACCCGGTCGGCGGGCGGGGAGTGCTCGCCGCCCAGGGACCATCCCCGCGTGCGAGGGGAGCACGGTCGTGGTTAGATTGGACCTATGAGCATGACGGGACCATCCCCGCGTGCGAGGGGAGCACGGCTCGTCGCACCAGAACGGGACGGGGGTATGGGGACCATCCCCGCGTGCGAGGGGAGCACGAAGTTTGGCCAACTTTTGGCGCTAGGATGGCCGGACCATCCCCGCGTGCGAGGGGAGCACACTCGCTGACCTGCACGTTTATTCGTGGCGGCGGCAGTTCTCGAGCAGTTGTCGAGATTTGGACATACCGGACATCGTCTTCGTGGCAGGTCAACTCGCCGTCCAACCCGAGGCCGGTTGAGGAGTAAGCGTGAAGAGGTCGGCTTGATGCCGACATCGTAGCGAGGCAAGCTTGGCGACCCAGAAAGACAGAGAACAACCCATAAGTCCGATTATTGGAAAATGTGAAGCCTGCACTCGTTTATCGCGAGAGCGATCCATGATCTCAATTTCATAAAAGTTTGGTGACTTTAGATGTTCGGTTGCGGCCAATCATATTGGGTTTCGTGGCGTGGAGGGCGGATCAGGGCAAGGGCTGTCCAACGGCTTATCGAGGGCGGCGCGGGCGGTCTGGGCCAAACATGATCGTGATAGTGAGGGCTGGCTGCCACTGTGGCGGCACATGGCGGATAGCGGTGCCGTAGCCGGGCTGCTGTGGGACGGGTGGCTTCCGGCACAGGTGCGCCGGTTGGTGGAGCAGGCGCTGCCCGCGGGGGCCGAGGACGCGCGTCGCCTGGCGGTATGGGCGGCGATGACGCACGACATCGGGAAGGCGACGCCGGCCTTCGCCTGCCAGGTCGACTCGCTGGCCGAGACCATGCGGGCGACGGGGTTGGGCATGCCGTTCTACAAGGAGTTTCCCGATCGTCGGCTGGCCCCGCACGGGCTTGCCGGGATGCTCCTGCTGCGAGAGTGGCTGATAGAACGGCACGGCTGGGCGAAACCCGCCGCTTTGCAACTCGCCATCGTCGCTGGCGGACATCACGGCGTGCCCCCTACGCACCTGGATATCCAGCAGGTGACCAGGCATCCCGAGCTGCTTCGCAGTCCCGAATGCGCTCAGTCATGGCGGGACGTGCAGTGGGAATTGCTTGACTGGTGCGCGGAAGAGTGCGGCGTTCAAAAACGACTTCCGCACTGGCGGTCCGTCAAGCTTCCGCAGCAGGCGCAGGTTCTGCTGACCGGGCTGGTGATTGTGGCGGATTGGATCGCCAGCAATTCAGACTTATTTCCATATTTTCCGGACGCACAGAAGGTCGGTGAGCATGAGCGCGTGTCCGCTGCGTGGCGCGCGCTGGATCTGCCCAAGCCGTGGCGGGCCATCCCTCCATCCATCGAGGACATCTTCTCTGCACGCTTTTCCCTGCCTTCCGGAGCGCAACCCCGGCCGGTGCAACGGCGCGCGGTGGAGATCGCCCAGGCGATGAGCCGACCAGGGCTGCTGCTCATCGAAGCACCGATGGGAGAGGGGAAGACCGAGGCGGCCTTGGCGGTGACGGAGGTTTTCGCGGCCCGATCAGAAGCCGGTGGATGCTATGTGGCGCTGCCCACCATGGCCACGGGGAACGCGATGTTCCCTCGCCTGCTGAGCTGGCTGGGCAGGATGTTCGAAGGCCGGGAAGGGCGGCAGGCGGTCCATCTGGCGCACTCCAAGGCGGCCCTCAACGAGCAGTACGTCGAGCTGGTACGGGCTGGTCGACGCGCCGTGCGAGGCGTCGAGATCGACGGCGCCCCATCGGAGTGGCGGCCCCGCGCGGACCGGCGGGCGGCGTCAACCGAGCTGATCGCCCACCAGTGGCTGCGGGGCCGGAAGAAGGCGATGCTCGCCGAGTTCGGGGTGGGGACGATCGACCAGCTTCTCTTCATGGGACTGAAGAGCCGCCACCTGGCGCTCCGTCACCTGGCGCTGGCGGGCAAGGTCGTCGTCATCGACGAGGCGCACGCCTACGACACCTATATGAACGCGTACCTCGATCGGGTGCTGTCCTGGCTTGGCGCCTATGGGGTGCCCGTCGTGGTGCTGTCGGCGACGCTGCCCGCACGTCGCCGACGGGAGCTCGCGGAAGCCTACAGCGGCGCGACCACGCTTGCCGAGATCGAGAGCGCCTCCGGGTACCCGCTGATCACGGCCGTCGAGCGCGATCGGCCACCGGTGATCGAAGCCGTTCCAGGATCCGGGCGGGACATCGACGTCCATCTGGAACGGCTCGACGACGATCTGCCCACGCTGACGGAGCGGCTGAGGCGGGAACTCGCCGACGGCGGATGCGCCCTGGTGATCCGCAACACGGTGGATCGGGTGCTGGAGACCGCCGACCATCTCCGCGGCTCCTTCGAGAACGTGCTCGTGGCACATTCACGTTTCCTCGACCTCGACCGGCTGAACAAGGACGCCACGCTGCTCAGGCTCTTCGGCCCTCCGGGCACGGCCAAGCAACGGCCGACGGCCCCATACATCGTCGTGGCGAGCCAGGTCGCCGAGCAGTCCCTGGATATCGATTTCGATCTTCTGGTGTCCGACCTCTGCCCGATCGCCCTGCTGCCCCAACGAATGGGCCGTCTTCCCCGCCATCAGCGCGGCGAGGGGCAGAGCGAGCGCCCGGAGCGGCTGCGCCCCGCACGCTGCCTGGTGACCGGAGCCGACTGGGCGGCGTCGCCGGTCGAGCCGGTGGCCGGCTCGCGGCGGGTCTATGGCCTGTACCCGCTGCTGCGCGCGGCCGCCGTGCTCGAGCCGTACCTGTCGGGGACCGCACCCACCGGCAACGTGGTACGGCTGCCGCACGACATCAGCCCACTGGTGCAGCGCGCCTACGGGCCCGAGCCGGTCGGCCCGGAGCAGTGGCAGGATGCGCTGGCCCGCGCCCGAGAGGCGCACGAGCTGCAGCGGAGCAAGCAGCACCAGAAGGCACAGGACTTCCAGATCAACCCGGTCGGCAAGCCCGGTAGTGCCCTGATCGGCTGGCTGGACGCCGGTGTCGGCGACGCGGACGACACGCGGAAGGGCCGCGCCCAGGTCCGTGACACCCCAGAGTCATTGGAGGTGCTGGTCGTGCAGCGGCGCGCCGACGGGGCCCTCATCACCGTGCCGTGGCTGTCGGATGGGCGTGGCGGGCTGGAGCTCCCCACCGAGTCGGTTCCCGAGCCACGGCTCGCCCGCATCGTCGCCGCCTGCGGCCTGCGTCTGCCGTACCAGTTCTCCGATCCGGAGACGCTGGACCGGGCGATCCAGGAACTGGAGACCCAGTGCATTCCGGCCTGGCAGAGCGAGGACAGTCACTGGCTCGCCGGGGAGCTGATCCTCGTCCTCGACGAAAACTGTCGTACCCGCCTGGCAGGCTACGACCTGCATTACTCCGAAGCCGATGGTCTGAGGGTCGCCCATGCCGAGTGAAGCGTCATTTGACCTGACCAGCTGCCCCTGGCTTCCGGTGCGCCTGCTCGACGGCGGGGAAGCCGAGATGTCTCTCCGCGAGGTCTTCGAGCACGCCGGGAGTGTACGGCGGCTGGTCGGTGACGTTCCCACCCAGGAGTTCGCCTTGATACGCCTGCTCCTGGCCATTGTTCACGACGCGCTTCAGGGGCCGGGCGACATCGCTGACTGGAACGATCTACGAAGCGCAGGGCTCCCGGTCAAGAAGATCATCGCTTATCTCGACGAGTACCGGCATCGGTTCGACCTGCTGCACCCGACCGAGCCGTTCCTTCAGTGCCCGAGCTTGGAGGTAACCGGTGGCCCCCGCCCGCTGGACTGCCTGGTCGCCGATGTGCCCAACGGCCACCCGTTCTTCACCATGCGCGCCCGAGGCGTGACGCGGCTGAGCTTCGCCGAAGCCGCCCGCTGGCTGGTGCACGCCCACGCCTTCGACACCTCCGGTATCAAATCGGGGGCCAAGGGCGACCCCCGGACCAAGGGAGGAAAGGTCTACCCTTTGGGCGTCGCATGGGCGGGCAATCTCGGCGGTGTCTGCATCGACGGCGACACCTTGCAGGAGACACTGCTGCTCAACCTCATCGCCTTCGATACCCACTATCTGCGGCAGGACCCGGACCGTGACCTTCCGGCCTGGCGTCACCCGGTATCCGGGCCGCGTGAGCTGGATCCGATCGAGCTGAGCAGGCGTCCGGCGGGTCTGCGCGACCTGTACACCTGGCAGTCCCGGAGAGTGCGGCTCGTCCACGACGGAGACGGCGTCACCGGAGTGATCCTCGCCTACGGTGATCCGCTTTCCCCGCGGAACATGCACCAACGGGAGCCCATGACCGGCTGGCGGCGCAGCCCGAACCAGGAGAAGAAGCTCGGGCTCGCCCAGGTCTATCTGCCGCAGGAGCACGACCCGAGCCGGAGCGCCTGGCGCGGTCTGGGAGCGCTGATCGCCGGCAACGCGCCGGGGACGGAGCAGCGTGGTGAGGCCGCTTCCAGCATCAGGCCGCGCATTCTCGAGTGGGCGGCCAGGCTGAGCGAAGAGGGGGACCTTCCCCCGGACTTCCTGATCCGGGCGCGGCTGATCGGTGTGGTCTATGGCACCCAGCAGTCGGTGATCGACGAGATCATCGATGACGCTGTGACGATGCCGGTCGTGTTGCTGCACCGTGACCACCGCGACCTGGGGCAGGCGGCGATCGACGCGGTCGCGGACGCTGAGGCCGCGGTGAGCGCGCTGGGCGATTTCGCCGCCGATCTGGCCCGCGCGGCCGGCGCCGAGCACGAGCCCGCCAGGGCGTCGGCGCGTCATGCCGGGTTCGCCGCCCTCGACGGCCCGTTCCGCCACTGGCTTGCCGGGCTGCGTCCAGACCACGCGCCCCGGGAGGTACGGGCCGCCTGGCAGCGGGAGGCCCGCGGGATCATCCTCCGCCTGGGTGACGAGGTGCTGCGATCGGCCGGCGATGCCGCTTGGGAGGGGCGGGTCATCCGCGAAGCATCCGGCGACCGCTGGTTGAACGCATCGTCCGCCGAGGCGCTGTTCCGGGCGCGGCTGGCCAAGGCGTTGCCGCTGGCCGGGGCGGGCTCGGCCGACGACTAGAGAGGAAGGCGAGCATGACGTCACCAAGCCCCACCGCTCAGCGCCGCGTCGACGAACTGGTCGCGCATGTCGTCGGCGAGTATGTGTCCGAGCTCCAGCGGGGCTACCTGGACGATCACAGCGTGGCGGTCGCGGCCCTGGCACAGCTGCGGCGCGGCGCGGGGAAACTGATCCAGGACGTGCCGGATCTGTGGGGTGTGTGCGGCATCGAGCGCCTGTATGCCGACGAGGACGGTCTGCACCACAACCAGCCCGAGCACGTCCAGCTGAAGGCGGAGAACGCCATGTTCTTGGCGGTGACCCTGTATGCGCTGCATCAGCAGTCGCACAGCAAGGACAGGATGCATCGCCCCGGGGTCGGGCTGGGCACCGCGGTACGCCGTCTGATGCCTGAACACACGATCGATGAGCCGATCCGCCGACGGTTTGTCCGGCTGGGGACGGCCACCGATCTCGAGGCTCTCGCCTACCGGTTGCGCGAGATCGTCTCCCTGCTGCGCCGCGAGGCCATCCCCCTCGACTACGCCCTGCTGGCCTCCCAGCTCTACCAGGCCCAGTTCCCGGACGGGCTGCGTCAGGTCCGCCGGCAGTGGGGCCGCAGCTTCCACACGTACCGAACCGAGTCCTCCTCCAACGGGGAGGTCGAGACCGTGAAGGATGATCGATGAGCCGGACCATCCTGGAAATCCACGCATTGCAGACCGTGCCGCCGAGCTGCCTCAACCGCGACGACACCGGAACCCCCAAGAGCGCGGTCTACGGCGGGGTACGGCGGGCACGGGTGTCCAGCCAGGCGTGGAAGCGGGCGATCAGGCGAGCGTTCCATGACCGGCTCGACCCCTCCGAGCTCGGTGTCCGCACCCGTCAGGTGGCCAAGGCGCTCGCCGAGCGCATCACTGCGCTCGATGGATCGATCGGCGAGCAAGAGGCCTGGTCGCTGGCCGCCGAGACCGTCCAGATCGCCACCGGAACGAAGATCGAGCCCCCGAAGCGCAAGGCGGACAAGGAGGACGCCGAGCCGGTGGCGCCAGAATCGAAGTACCTGCTGTTTCTCAGCGCTCACCAGCTTCAGGGCTTGGCCGAGCTCGCGGTAAAAGCCCGCGGGGCGGGATCCGTCAAGGACTTCTTCAAGGACAAGGGCAACAGGGACCTTGCCCGGCGGATCGCCAACACCCGTCACTCGATCGACATCGCCCTGTTCGGGCGGATGGTCGCCGATGCGACCGACATCAACGTCGACGCGGCCGCGCAGGTCGCGCACGCCATCAGCGTGCACCGGGTGGACATCGAATCCGACTACTACACGGCCGTCGACGACTTCAAAGGCCAGGAGGACGACCGGGGCGCGGGAATGATCGGCACGGTCGAGTTCAACTCGGCGACCCTCTACCGCTTCGCCGCGCTCGACATCGACCTGCTTGGCAGCAACCTCGGCAAAGGCCTGCGCGAGGACGAGCCGGTGAGCGAGCCCGTGCGTCGTGCCACGGAGGCCTTCGTCGAGTGCTTCCTCACCTCTCTGCCCACCGGGAAGATCAACACCTTCGCCAACCACACCCTGCCGGAGGCTGCGATCATCAAGCTGCGCTCCTCACGGCCGATCAGCTTCGTGGGCGCCTTTGAGGAGCCGTGCCGAACCGAGCCGGAGATCGGCGGCTACATGCGGCAGGCATGCCAGCGCCTGGCGGCCTACATCCCGGAGATCGAGCGGGCCTACGGCGTCGGCGAGGACGATCCTTGCTGGGTGCTGCAGGTGGGCCACGCGACCGAGGCGTTGGCCGGCCTCGGCGTCCGGCTTCCGCTCCCCGAGCTGGTGCCGGCGGTCGGGGCGGAGGTGGCGCGACGGCAGGGCGGCGCATGAGTGTCCTGTTGATGCAGCTCGCAGGACCGCTGCAGTCCTGGGGCTCCTCCTCACGATTTGCTCGGCGGTCCACGGAACCGGCACCGACGAAAAGCGGTGTGATCGGGCTGCTGGCCGCCGCTCAGGGGCGTCGGCGAGGCGCCGATCTCACCGATCTCGCCCGGCTTCGCTTCGGTGTCCGGATCGACCAGCCGGGTGTCTCGGTGCGGGACTTCCAGACCGCGCATCACTTCGTCACGGACGAGGCGATGCCGGTGTCCGAGCGCTACTACCTCGCCGACGCGGTCTTCGTGGCCGCGGTCGAAGGCGAGCAGCGGCTCATCCACGACCTGCACCGGGCCTTGCGCACCCCGGCGTTCCTGCCCTATCTGGGCCGACGCTCCTGCCCGCCCGCTCGCCCGATCGACCTGGGAGTACGCGACGACCTCACCCTGGTCGAGGCGCTGGAGCGGGAGGAATGGCACGCGGCCCCATGGCACCAGCGGCGACACCGCGACAGGTACGTCACGCTTGAGGCGTTGGTCGAGGCGACCCCCGAGGACGGGCCCGCCGATACCCTGCGCGACCAGCCAGTGAGTTTCGACCCGCTGCACCGCCGCTATGCCCTGCGTGGAGTGCTGCGGCTGTCCTTCCAGATCCCCAATCCCGCCGCGCGCTCCGCCGCAGTGCCGAGCCATGATCCGACAGCCGTGCTGAGAGGCACCTGATGTACCTCACCCGCTTTCGCATCAACATCGCCCGCATCGGTGCGCGGCGACTGCTCTCCTCCCCGCAGATGATGCATGCGGCGGTGCTGTCGTCCTTCGCCGAAGCCCCGAAACCGGACGCGGACGGCCCGCGCATCCTGTGGCGGGTCGACCGCGACGGCGCGGCCGCCACATACCTCTACATCGTCAGCCCGGCCAGGCCCGACCTGACCCACCTGGTGGAACAGGCCGGCTGGCCGGAGACAGGCCGATGGGAGACATTCGAATACGGCCCGTTCCTCAACCGGCTCACCAAGGGCGAACAGTGGGCCTTCCGCCTCACGGCCAACCCCGTGCACACGGCCCGCCGCAAGAATGACGAACCGACGAAGATCACCGCCCACGTAGGCCTGCGCCATCAAATCGACTGGCTCCTCAAACGCCAGGAACACGCAGGCTTCCGCATCGTGGAGAAGGCACCGGAGCGCCGGCTGATCCCCGAGCTGGACCGGTACGAGCTGCTCGTGCACAACCGGCGCAACCTCGTATTCAGGAAGGGCGGCCAGAAAGATCCGGTCACCGTGGTCGCAGTCACCTACGACGGCCGCTTGGAAGTCACCGATCCGGACGCATTGCGCCGTACCCTCACCCATGGCCTGGGCAGGGCGAAAGCCTACGGCTGCGGCCTGATGACCTTGGGGAAGGCCTAGCCGTGGCGACGGCGGGCCGGCGGGGCGCTTCTTCGCCCCGGGAACTCACTCGAATGGGAGATCGCATCTCATTCGTCTACCTCGAGCGCTGCATCGTGCACCGCGAGGACAACGCGATCACCGCCGAGGACGCCGACGGCATCATCCATATTCCCGCGGCCACCATCGGGACACTGCTGCTCGGACCGGGAACCCGTGTCACTCACCAGGCCATGGCGGTGTTGGCGGACTGTGGAGCGGGAGTCGTCTGGGTGGGCGAACGCGGCGTGCGTTTCTATTCCGGGGGCAGATCGCTCAACCGCTCATCCGCATTGGTCGAGGCCCAGGCCGCAAAGTGGGCCAATCGCCGCACCAGGCTGGAAGTAGCACGCGAGATGTACCGCATGCGCTTCCCCGACGAGAATCCTGACGGCCTGACCCGGCACGAGCTTCTCGGACGGGAAGGGCGAAGGGTCAAGGAGTGCTATCGGGCACATGCCGCGCGGGTCGGCGTGCCGTGGAACGGGCGGATCTACACCCCTGGTTCCTTCGACTCGGGCGACCCTGTGAACCAGGCCATCACCGCAGCGGCCCAGTGCATGTACGGCATCGCCCAGACGACGATCCATGCACTGGGCTGTGCACCCGGTCTCGGCTTTATCCACTCCGGTCACGAGCTTGCCTTCGTCCTGGATATCGCTGACCTCTACAAGACCGAGATAGCCATCCCCATCGCGTTCGACGTCGCTGCCGAAAGCCCGGAAGACGTGGGGCCTCGCACCCGCCGCGCCATACGCGACCACGTCAACGAAATCAACTTGCTGCGCCGATGCGTAAACGACATCAAACATCTCCTTCTGCCCGACGCGGAAGGAGGCGACCCCACCGGAGACGACTACGATCGCGTCACCCTGCAGAGTGACCACGGCGAAGTCGCGTCCGGCCGAAACTACGCAGGCCACGACTTCTACGAGGTGGAATGGTGACGATCGTCGTCCTTACCAACTGCCCCGTCGGTCTCCGCGGCTTCCTGACGCGATGGCTCATGGAGATTTCACCAGGTGTCTTTATCGGCAACCCGTCAGCGCGCGTCCGAGAGGCCGTGTGGACCGAGGTGCAGGCCTACGCGAACACAGGCCGGGCCCTCCTCGCCTACACCACCGATAACGAACAGGGCTTCACCTTTGAGACTCATGACCACAAATGGCATCCAGTGGATCACGAGGGCCTCACCCTGATCCGTCGCCCCAAGGAAGGAGCCGGCGTTGCCGCTGTTCCACCTCCGTCCGGATGGAGCAAGGCGGCAAAACGCCGCCGTTATGGCAGACGTTAAGCAGTTCGCCTCTTACCCCACCGATGGCCGCACTACCTCCGGCGACTGGCACCCAGGCCGATGAGGTCGGCGATATGTCCGTTTCTGCAAAAGTGCTCGGAAACCGCCTCGTCTCCGCCTAAACTCGCAGGTCAGGAAGTGTGCTCCCCGCGCACGCGGGGAGCACGCCATAGCAGGACACGCCTTGTGAACCCTCAAGCAGTGCTCCCCGCGCACGCGGGGAGCACGCTCACGGCGACCACCATAGCGCTACCGGAT
>QGUZ01000497.1 GCA_003242605.1 Actinomycetota bacterium | reverse complement strand
GAAACGGCCATGTCCCGGGTCACGGCCGGAGACTTCTACCGGCCCGCCCACCAGATCCTGTTCGAGACCATCACCAACCTCGTCCGCGCCGGGGAACCGGTGGACGCGGCGATCGTCCTCGCACGCCTGCAAGCCGACGGCAACCTGGCACGGGTCGGCGGCGCCCTCTACCTGCACACGCTGATCGAGACCTGCCCAACCCCGGCGAACATCCGGCACTACACCGCCATCGTCCGGGAGCGTGCCGTGCGCCGGCGGCTCATCCGCGCCGCCCAGTCCATCGCCCACCGCGCCTACACCGCCGACGGCGAGGACGCTATCGGCCTGGCTGAGCACGCGGTCCGCGAGTTTGAGGCGGTCCGCGACTTCGAGCTCAGCGAGGACGACGCCTCAACCCCGACCATCAAGGAGTTCCTCGAGGTCAAGGACGAGGAGTACGACTGGATCGTCCCCGGCCTGCTCGAACGCGGCGACCGGATGATCCTCACGGGAACCGAGGGCCTGGGGAAGTCGACCCTGTTCCGGCAGCTCGCGGTGACCATCGCCGCCGGCATCCACCCATTCGACCACACTCCGATCACCCCGCGCCGGGTGCTGATCGTGGACGCGGAGAACACCCCGACCCATGTGCGCCGGAAGATCCGCCCCTTGGTCGCACAGGCTGAGCTGCAAGGCCACCCGATCAACGAGACGAACCTGTGGCTGGAGATCCGCCCCGAGGGCCTGGACCTGGCTAACGACAGGGACGTGTCGTGGCTGCTGCGGCGTGTCTCGCTCATCCGCCCCGATGTGGTGTGCCTGGGCCCGCTGTACCGGCTGGCACCGCGGGCGCTCAACAGCGACGACGAGGTGGCCCCGATCCTCGCCGTGCTGAACATGATCCGCTCCAAGGGTGCGTGCGTGCTGCTGGAAGCGCACGCCGGCCACGCGATCGGCGTGGGCGGGCGCCGTGACCTTCGCCCGCGCGGGTCGTCGGCCCTGCTGGGTTGGCCGGAGTTCGGTTACGGCATCCGCCGCGCCGACACCGAAGAAGCCAAGTACCGCCGGGTCGTGGACCTGGAGTCGTGGCGTGGCGACCGGGATGAGCGGGAGTGGCCGGAGCGGCTGGCGGCCGGTGGCACGTGGCCGTGGACGGCCGTGCAGATCGGATTCGACCCTTCGGCGTCCTGGCCCCAGAGCACGGGCCTGCGCAGCGTTTCGTGACCACCGAAAGGATTCCTATGACTCGACTTCGGATCAGTGACCGTGGCGTTGAGCGCCTCCGGCAGGTCAATCCCATCGCCGATGTCGTCAGCGAGCACGGCGTCAACCTCGGTGACGCCGGAGCAGTGCAGCATCTCGCCGCCCGCGCCGGCCTGGAGCTGACGTGCGAGGTGGCGTCATGAACGAGACCGCCAAGTGGCTGAAGTCCCGGGAAGACTGGCTGCGCGTCATCGCCATACCTGGCGCTCATGGCGGGTTCGACATCGCGCTCGTGATTGACGGCACCTACGCGGTCGACTCCGGTGTGCGGCGTTTGGCGCGCTCCCATGCCGAGCGGTTAATGGCTGCGCTCAAGGCCGATGGGACGCCTCTGAGCCGCCCCGTCCCAGTGGGGGTCCGCCCCAGCATCGACGCCGCCGCTGACTACGCGCGGCGCCGCGAAGCGGCATGCCAGGCGATCCGGAAGGCATGCGAGGTGAGAGACCTGGATGGCCTTTTCGAGGCGATGAGTGAAGCTGTCCGGCCTCCTCTGGATGAGTTCGTCGATCTTGAAGACGCCTTCCACGGCGATGAGTAAGCCCATCGAGACGCACTACGCCGGGTGCCGCTTCCGTTCCCGCATCGAAACCGGTCTGTAACCCACGAAAGGAAAAGGAGAAATCCAATGTCAGCGCAGATCACCCTGGTCGGCCGCTTGACCGCCGACCCCGAGTTGCGGTTCACCACGAACGGGCTGGCAGCCGCCCGGTTCACGGTGGCCACCTCCCGCCGCCGCCGCAACCAGGCGGGCGAGTGGGAAGACGCCGATGTCACCTTCTGGCCCGTCGTCGCCTGGGACCAGCTCGCCGAGCACATCGCCGAAACCCTCACCAAGGGCGCCGCGGTGATCGTCGTCGGGCAGGCGTACCAGAACTCGTGGACCACGGAGGACGGGCAGCAGCGTTCGCGGATCGAGGTCCGCGCTGAGGCGGTCGGCCCGAACCTGAGGTGGCCGCCCAAGCCGGCACAGCGGATCAAGCACCAGCCCCAGGCCGCGCCGGCCACGGCCCCCGCCGCCGATGACCCGTGGGCCACCAACCAGCCGCAGGAGGTGCAGGATGAGCCGCCGTTCTGACCACCTGCTGTGGGCCGCGCTCGCCCGCCGCGACCTCGACGCGGTGATCACCCACCTCGCCGACCGGTTCGCCCTCCCCGCGGATGTGGCCTGCCCCACCTGCGGCGGCTGCCTGCCGGGGGACGGCCCCGACGAGCGGGTCTGCCGGTGCGGGACGACCGGCTGGGGCGAGGGGGTGGCGTCATGACCGCCCTCGTGATCCGCGGTGACGCCCGCACGCTGCCGCT
>QGUZ01000182.1 GCA_003242605.1 Actinomycetota bacterium | reverse complement strand
CTCCGCCAGCTTCAATTGTTTAAAAGAGACACCTACCACCCCCCGCGGCCCGCTACACTTCCCTGTCCACCACCCGGAAACCCCCGCCCCCCCCGAGGGCCGCCGGGTGGGGGGGCGCCGCCCCGGCCCGCCGTACCGCGCATCGCCCGCCCCGGAACGCAGCACCGGAGCCGGTGTGTCATCATTAGTCGTCAGTTCGACGATAAGTCCCGCAAGCGCAAGGGGGTGTGGTCGTGACGACCACTCAGACTCGGCTGCCGCTGTTCATCCTCGGCCAAGGCGCCGACCCGCACTGCGAGCGCGGCGTGGAGTGCCCGGGGGAGCTGCCGCCCGCCTCCGACCCGGCCCTGGTGGAGCGTGCGTGGAAGGCCAAGGAACGGCTCGGCGAGCGGCTGTTCGTCCTCGGCCACCACTACCAGCGTGACGAGGTCATCCAGTTCGCCGACGTGACCGGCGACTCGTTCAAGCTGGCGCGGGAGGCGGCCGCCCGGCCGGAGGCCGAGTACATCGTCTTCTGCGGCGTGCACTTCATGGCCGAGTCCGCCGACATCCTCACCTCCGACGCGCAGAAGGTCGTGCTGCCCGACCTCGCCGCGGGCTGCTCCATGGCCGACATGGCCACCTTCGACCAGGTCGAGGAGGCCTGGGACGTGCTCACCGACGCGGGCGTCGCCGACGTGACCGTGCCGATCACGTACATGAACTCCTCGGCCGACATCAAGGCGTTCGTCGGCCGCCGCGGCGGCGCGGTGTGCACCTCGTCCAACGCCAAGCGCGCCCTCACCTGGGCGTTCGAGCAGGGCGAGAAGGTGCTGTTCCTGCCCGACCAGCACCTCGGCCGCAACACCGCGGTGCTCGAGCTCGGCCTCTCCCTCGACGACTGCGTCGTCTACGACCCGCACCGGCCCGACGGCGGGCTCACCGTAAAGCAGCTGCGGGACGCCAAGATGATCCTGTGGCGCGGCCACTGCTCGGTTCACGGCCGGTTCACCCCCGAGGCGGTGGACGAGGTCCGCGCCCGCATCCCGAACGTGAACGTGCTGGTCCACCCGGAGTGCCGGCACGAGGTGGTCACCAAGGCCGACTACATCGGCTCGACCGAGTACATCATCCGCACCATCGCCGAGGCGCCCGCCGGGTCGGCGTGGGCGGTCGGCACCGAGCTCAATTTGGTGAAGCGGCTCGCCGCGCGGCACCCGGACAAGTCGGTCTCGTTCCTCGACCGGAGCATCTGCCTCTGCTCCACGATGAACCGGATCGACATGCCGCACCTGGTGTGGGCGCTGGAGTCGCTCGCCGAGGGCAGGGTGGTCAACCAGATCGTCGTCGACCCCGAGACCGCGCACTGGGCGAAGGTCGCCCTCGACCGCATGCTCGCCCTGCCCTGAGCCGCCCCGTCCGCCGTCGCACGCCCGCCGGGCACCGGGCCCGGCGGGCCCGCAGGGCGGCGCGGGCGGCGCGCCGGTGGCCGGGTGCGTCCCGGCCCGGTCACAGGCCCGGGGCGCCCCACACCGGGAACCAGCGGGACAGGTCGGGCTCGATGGCGAGCTCGTCCGCGAGCACGCCGCGCAGCTGCAGCTCCAGCACGTTGTCGCGGCGCTGCCCGCCGAGCGGCGCGAACGGGTAGAAGGTGCCCTGCTTGTAGAGGTAGACGAGCGCGATCCGCCGGTCCGCGCCGTACCGATCCGAGGTGCCGGCGAAGACCACCAGGGAGCAGAGCAGCGACGGGCCGAACCCGGCCTGCTCCAGCGAGCTGTTCGCCGCGTGCAGGTCGGTCACCAGCCCGGACACGTCGTCCGCGGCGCGGCGGACCACCAGCCAGGTGTAGCCGTAGGAGTCGTCCACGCGCTCGACCGCCGGGCCGCCCGAGGCCTCGAGCAGCGCCCGGATGTCCCGCTCGACCGTGGCGAACGCCCCGCCCTCGGCGGGGCGGAAGCAGACCGAGCCGGTCCCGGTGGGCGCGAAGCCGGTGGCCGCCCGCAGCGTGACCGCCGCGGACGGCAGCGCGAACAGCGCGTCGAGATCGGGCTTCGCGGGCCGGGTGCGGCCGAGCAGGATGTCGAGCCAGCGGGGCATCGCTCACGCCCCCCGGCCCAGTTCGGCGGCGATCCGGTGGAGCTGGGCGAGCCGCTGCTCGAGGGGCGGGTGGGTGGAGAACAGCGCCGCGAGCCCGGCCGCCGCGCCGCGCCGGGACAGCGCGGGCGCGAAGTAGAAGGCGTTGAACGGCTCGGCCTCCCGCAGGTCGCGGGTGGGAATGCGGGCCATCTCCCCGCTGACCTTGGTGAGCGCGCTCGCCAGCGCGGACGGCCGCCCGGTGAGCAGCGCGCCGCCGCGGTCGGCGGCGAGCTCCCGGTACCGGGACAGCGCCCGGGTGAGCAGGAAGCTCACCGCGTAGACCACGGCCGACACGAGCAGGATGAGCAGCCCGATCGGCGCCCCGTTGCGGTTCCCGCGGCCGCCGCCGAACCCGCTGTAGAGCGCGATCCGGGTCATCAGCCCGGCGACGATGCCGAGGAACGACGCGATCGTCATTACCGCGACGTCCCGGTGCGCGATGTGCGCCATCTCGTGGGCGAGCACGCCCTCCAGCTCGGCCGGCTCCAGGCGCCGCAGCATGCCGGTGGTGACGCACACCACCGAGTTCTTCCGGTTCCGCCCGGTCGCGAAGGCGTTCGGCACGTCGGCGTCCGCGATCGCGACCTTGGGCTTGGGCATGTTCGCCATCGCCGCGAGGCGGTCGACCATGCCGTGCAGCTCGGGCGCCTGCTCCGGCGTGACGAGGCGCCCGTGCATCGCGAACAGCGCGATGCGGTCGGAGAAGAAGTACTGCACGAGCAGCAGGCCCGCGGCGAGCGCGAGCACCACCACCGCCCGGACGCCCAGCGCGACCAGCACGGCGACGAACGCGACGTACAGCAGCCCGAGCAGGAACAACGTGACCGTCATGCGGGTCGTCAGCCCGCGGTCGGGCGCGTACCGGGTCCGCATCATCGGACCGCCCTCCTCGCCCGCCGGGCCGCCGTTCTCCGCGACGCCGCCGTCACCTGGATGTCAGCTCCCCCCTGTGAAGAACCTGGCAATAAAGAAGACGTGCGCACAGCGGGCGTGCCCGTGGCGGCGGGCACGACCCGTCCCGGGCCCCGGGGAGCCGGGGCCCGGACCACCGGGCGCGCCGGGCGTCAGCCCGGGATCAGGCCCTGGTCGCCGAGCATGGCGCGGACCTCGTCCATGGCCGCGTCGGCCGGCGGCAGGATGAGCTCGGACGGCTCCAGCGAGTCGTCCGGCAGCGGCTTGCCGACCTGCCGCACCTTGTCGAGGAGCGCGTGCAGCTTGGCGCGGAACTCGGCCTCGTCACCGGCCTCGATCGCGGCCTCCAGCTCGCCGTCGAGGACGTTGAGCGCGTCCAGGTCGGCGGAGTCGATCTCGACCTGGCCCTCCCCCATGATGCGGACGATCACAGGCCCTCCCCCGGCTGACGGAACTGCTGGGTCGGCGCGGCGGACGGCGGCGGAGGCGGAGCCGACTGCCCGTGCTGCGCGGGCGGCTGCGGCTGCTGCGCCTGCTGGCCCGACTGGCCCGCCTCGATCGCCTCACGCGGCGCGGGGGCCTGGCCGAGCTCGGCCTTCATGCGCTGCAGCTCCAGCTCCACGCTCTGGTCGCCGCCGAGCCGGTCGAGCTCGGCCTGGATGTCGTCGCGGCTGCCGGTGATGTCGTCGAGCGCGCCGCTCGCCAGCAGCTCGTCGACCGCGCTCGCCCGGGCCTGCATCTGGGCGGTCTTGTCCTCGGCCCGCTGGATCGCCAGGCCCACGTCGCCCATCTCCTCGGAGATGCCGGACAGGGCCTCGTTGATCCGGGTCTGGGCCTCGGCCGCGGTGTAGGTGGCCTTGATCGTCTCCTTCTTGGTGCGGAAGGCGTCGACCTTCGCCTGGAGACGCTGGCTCGCGAGGGTGAGCTTCTCCTCCTCGGCCTGGAGGTTGTCGTGCTGGGTCTGCAGCTCGGCGATCTGGTTCTGCAGCGCCGCCCGGCGGGTGAGGGCCTCGCGGGCGAGGTCCTCACGGCCCATGCTCAGCGCCTTGCGGCCCTGCTCCTCGAGCTTGTCGGCCTTCTGCCTCAGGCTGTTGATCTGCAGCTCGACCCGCTTCCGCGAGGTCGCGACGTCGGCCACGCCCCGCCGTACCTTCTGCAGCAGCTCCAGCTGCCGCTGGTAGGAGTAGTCGAGGGTCTCGCGCGGGTCCTCCATCCGGTCGAGGGCCTTGTTGGCCTTGGACCGGAAGATCATGGAAAGTCTCTTCATCACGCTCATGCGCGTCGGCCGTCCCCTTCTATGTCGTGCTGCGCCAACGGTCCCGGTCGCCGCCTCGCTCGCGGGCCATCGGCTCTCTGCGCTCGCATCCTCGCTCCCTCGCGTCGGCCGCCCGTTTCACCGGACCACCCACGGCTCCGAAAGCGTCACATGAACGACGGAACCGCCTAGGGTAACCCTATGCATAACGTACGGGGGCGTCACCAAGTTGCGGTCCCGGTACGCTTACGACGTGTTCCGACGCCGTACTGAGACGCCCGCCGAGGACGCCGCGCGCGCGGCCTCCTCCGAACAGCCTAAGTCGGCAAGCGTCGGTAAGGGCCGGCCAACGCCGAAACGCAGGGACGCCGAGCGCCGCCGCCGCCAGCCGGTGACCGCGCCCAGGAACCGCAAGGAGGCCTACCGCCAGATGCGGGCCCGGCAGGCCGCCGAGCGCGCCCGCATCCGCGAGGCCCTCGCCCGCGGTGACGAGCGGTACATGCCCGAGCGGGACCGGGGGCCGGTACGCCGGTTCGCCCGCGACTGGGTGGACTCCCGCCGCCTGGTGAGCCAGTACTTCCTGCCGTTCTCGCTGGTGATCCTGCTCGCCACGTGGATCCCGCTGCGCCCGGACATCCGCGCCTGGGTCTACTTCACGGTGGTCACCGTCCTCTGGCCGCTGATGATGGTGAGCGTGCTGGTCACCGCGATCTACGTCGGGTGGCGGGTGAAGCGGCTGGCCAGGGAGAAGTTCCCGGGCCAGAGCGTGCGCGGGGTCGGCTGGTACGCGGCGATGCGCGCGCTGCAGGTGCGCCGCCTGCGGTTCCCCCCGCCGGTGGTCCTGCCGGGCGGAAAGCCGGTTCCGCAGAAGCGGTAGCCCTCGTAGCGTCGTCCCGGCGCCGGGTTCCGGAGCGCACGGGGTGGCCCCGGAGTTCCGGCCTCGCTCCCGGTGCGAAGATGGATCGGTAAGCGACCAGCTCGCAGGTTGGGGAAAGGTAGATGGAGTTTCGCCACCTAGGCCGAAGCGGCCTCATGGTCAGTGAGATCAGCTACGGCAACTGGCTCACCCACGGCTCCCAGGTGGAGGAGGAGGCCGCGATCGCCTGCGTGCACGCGGCGCTGGACGAGGGCATCACCACCTTCGACACCGCCGACGTGTACGCCGGGACGAAGGCCGAGGAGGTGCTCGGCAAGGCGCTCAAGGGCGTGCGCCGCGAGTCGATCGAGATCTTCACCAAGGTCTACTGGCCGACCGGACCGGGGCCGAACGACCGCGGCCTGTCGCGCAAGCACATCTTCGAGTCGCTCCACGGCTCGCTGCGGCGGCTGGGGACCGACTACGTCGACCTCTACCAGGCGCACCGGTTCGACTACGAGACGCCGCTGGAGGAGACCCTCCGGGCGTTCGACGACCTGGTGCGCCAGGGCAAGGTGCTCTACGTCGGCGTGAGCGAGTGGACCGCGGACCAGATCGCCCAGGCCCTCAAGATCGCCGACGAGATGGGCTTCGACCGCATCGTGTCGAACCAGCCGCAGTACTCGATGCTGTGGCGCGTGATCGAGGGTGAGGTCGTGCCGCTCTGCGAGAAGGAGGGCATCGGCCAGATCGTGTTCTCCCCGATCGCGCAGGGTGTGCTCACCGGCAAGTACCTGCCCGGCCAGCCTCCGCCGCCGGCGTCCCGCGCCACCGACCCGACCGGGTCCGGGTTCATCTCCCGGTGGCTGCGCGACGACGTGCTCACCCGGGTGCAGCAGCTCAAGCCGATCGCGTCCGACCTCGGCCTCACCATGGCCCAGCTCGCGGTCGCCTGGGTGCTGCAGAACCCGAACGTGTCCTCGGCGATCGTCGGCGCGAGCCGGCCGGAGCAGATCCGCGACAACGTCAAGGCGAGCGGGGTGCGCCTCGACGCCGAGGTGATGCGGAAGATCGACGAGGTGCTCGGCCCGGTCGTGGAGCGCGACCCGGCCAAGACGAAGGAGAGCAGCCCGCCGTCCCGGCCGTAGTGATCCGGGCCGTGCGGCGGCCGCTCCGCCGCGCGTGATTCCCGCCTGGAGGGCGCACCGGGCCCGAGGGCTCACTCGGGGCGCAGCGACATCCCCGAGTACTCGACCCGGTCGTCCTCCAGCAGCGTGACCTGCTCGACGCCGAGCGCGAGCAGGTCACGCCAGTTCTCGCCGATCCACGACTCGGCGTCCGCCTGGCTGGAGAACAGCTCACGGGGCAGCGAGCGGTCGGTGATCTCCGCTCCGCGCGCATCCTCGTAACGCCACCGCCAGGCCATGCTCTACGCTCCTTCTCACGTCGCTTCCAGTGACGACTTCTCCGGTCGCCGACGCCGTTGTGCGGACGGGTTCAGCAGAACCTATCCGATCAGACGGCATCCGATCACGCTGCCTACGATCACACTGCATACGATCACACGGCATCTGATCAAGGGGCGGCCCGATCGCCCGGCGCCGGTCTCGCGGACGCCGCACCGGCGCCCTCATCAGACCAGCAGCAGCACCGACGTCACACGCCGGGAGGCCGACAGCATGCGGGTACGGCCCGGCTGCCCCGGCGGCCCGGCCGGCTGCCGGGGCCCGGTCTGCCGCTGCCCCTCCGGCGGCCGGGTCCCGCCCGGCAAGCGCCGCCCCGCCTCGATCGTCGTCGGCGACCGGCTGCGCCTCGCCCCCGCCGTCGCGGGCGCCGAACCCGGCCACGCGGTCGCCGCCACCGCCGACGGCTGGACCGTGACCGGACCGGACGGCGCCCGGCTGCTGTACGCGCCCGCGCGCGACGCGCTCCCCCACGCCCCCGGCGGCGAGGCGGCGCCGCCGTGCGATCTGGTGCTGCTCGACGTGCTCGACGACCCCGGCCGCCTCGGCGACCTGCGGCGGCGCGGGGTGGTGGGAGAGCGCACCCCGGTCGTCGCGGTCGGGGCCGACCACCGGGTGGGCGGCGAGGCCGAGCTCACCCGGCGGCTCGCGCTGTGGGGGGTGCACGCCGTACCCGACGGGACGGTGCTGCGGGTGCGCCCCGGGGAGGTGCGCGTGCTCGCGGGCGGCCCCGGCGCAACGGAGGATCCGGAGGCGCCCGGCGAGGTGCTCGGCGGCGCGGGCGCGCCCCGGCCGCCGCGGCGCACCCTGCTGCTCGGCGGCAGCGGCTCGGGCAAGTCGGCCGAGGCCGAGCTGCGGCTCGCCGCCCTCCCCGAGGTGGTGTACGTCGCGACCGGGCCGTCCGGCGCGGGCGACCCCGAGTGGGCCGAGCGGGTGCGGGCCCACCGGGAGCGGCGGCCCGCGCACTGGCGCACCGTGGAGACCGCCGACGTGGCCGGCCTGCTCGGCCGCGCCGGACCCCCGCTGCTCGTCGACGGGCTCGGCACCTGGCTCGCCGCGGTCTTCGACGCCTGCGGCGCCTGGGAGTCCCGGGCGGGCGCGGCCGAGGCGGCCCGCCGCTGCGACGAGCTGGTGGCCGCGTGGCGGGACACCCCGCGCCGGGTGGTGGCGGTCTCCGACGAGGTCGGCCTCGGCGTGGTGCCCGCCACCGCGAGCGGCCGGGCGTTCCGCGATGCGCTCGGCCGACTCAACCAGCGGCTCGCCGCCGAGTCGGAGGAGGTGGCGCTCGTGGTCGCCGGGCGCCTCCTCCCGCTGCCGTGACCGCGCCGGCCCCCCGCGGGCCGCGCGCCGCGCTCGACGGGCTGCGCCTCGCCGTGGGCCTGCTCAGCGTGCTGCCGGTACGGGTGACGCGGGTGGACCGGCGGGCCGCCGGGTGGGCGATGACGTTCGCCCCGGCGGTCGGCCTGCTGCTCGGCGGCATCGCCGCGGCCTGCGCCGCGGTCCTGGAGGCGGTCACCGGCGCGGGCGGGCTTCTTTCGGCCGCGCTCGCGCTCGGCCTGCTCGCGCTGCTCACCCGCGGCCTGCACCTCGACGGGCTCGCCGACCTCGCCGACGGCCTCGGCAGCGGCCGACCCGCCGACCGGGCCCTGGAGATCATGAAGCGCTCCGACATCGGGCCGTTCGGCGTGCTCACGCTCGTGTTCACGCTGCTGATCCAGGCGGCCGCGGCCGACCGGGCCGGGCCGGCCGCGCTGGTGGTCGCCGCGGCCACCGGCCGGCTCGCGGTCACCTGGGCGTGCCTTCCGCACGTGCCCGCGGCCCGGCCCGAGGGCCTCGGCGCGACGGTCGCGGGCACGGTACGGCCGGCCGCCGCGGCGGCGGCGAGCGCGGCGACGGCCGCGGCGGCCGCGCTGCTCGCCGCCGTGCCGGGCGTGGCGGGCGCGCAGCCCTGGGGCGTGACCGCCGCGCGCCACGTGCTCGCGGTCGCCGCGGGGCTGGGCCTCTCCTGGGCGCTGCGGCGGCGGGCGGTCCGCCGGCTCGGCGGGGTCACCGGCGACGTGTTCGGCGCGCTCGTCGAGACCGCGGCCACCGGGGCCCTCGTGGCCTGCGCGCTCACCGCCTGACGCCGGCCGACCGGCGCGCGTGGCACCCGGCGCGCCGCCGCACGCCGCGGCGGGGGAGGCCCCGCCGTGGCGTACGGGACGCCGGGTACGCCGGTGTCATCGGGGGTCGCGCATCGCAACACCATGATCATGACGGGTAACGCCCAATGGTAGGATGAACCCCTGTTTATGACCTCAGGCAAAGCAGGGCTAGCATCGGGCTACGTGACCACCGTGAACCTCGACTCGTCCGGTACCCTCCCCGGCGACATCGACGCCCTCGTCGTGGGCGTGCACTCCGGCAGTGACGGCCCGCAGCCGGCGCCCGGCGCCGAGCACGCCGACCAGGCCCTCGGCGGCCGGCTCGCGGCGAGCCTCACCGCCCTGGGTGTCACCGGCAAGGCCGGCGAGATCGCCAAGATCCCGACTCTCGGAGCGGCGCCCGTACCGCTGATCGTCGTCGTCGGTCTCGGCGACGCGCCGCAGGAGGGCGCCTACGACCTTGAAGTGCTGCGGCGCGCCGCAGGCGCCGCGACCCGTGCCCTGGCGGGCTCCGGACGGGTCGCGATCGCCCTGCCCGCCGCCGGCGCCGAGCAGACCGAGGCGATAGCCCTCGGCGGACTGCTCGGCGCATATTCGTTCACCCGGTATCGCACCCGGGACGAGGGCAAGCCCCCGGTGCGCGAGCTGACCGTGCTCAGCGGCGCCGCGGGCGCCGAGGACGCCGTCCGGCGGGCGACCGTGATCGCCGAGTCGGTCACCCTCGTGCGCGACCTCGTCAACACCCCGCCCTCGGACCTGTGGCCCGCGCGCTTCGCGGAGATCGCCACCGAGCGGGGCACCGCCGTCGGCCTCGACGTCGAAGTGCTCGACGAGACCGCGCTGAAGGAGGGCGGCTACGGCGGCCTCATCGCGGTCGGCCAGGGCTCGGCCCGGCCCCCGCGCCTGGTGCGGCTCGGCTACCGGCACCCGGAGGCCGACAAGACCCTCGCGTTCGTCGGCAAGGGCATCACCTTCGACTCCGGCGGCCTGTCGCTCAAGCCCACCACCGCGATGGACTGGATGAAGTCCGACATGGGCGGTGCCGGCGCGGTGCTCGGCGCGCTCATCGCCATCGCGCGGCTGGGGCTGAAGGTGAACGCGATCGGCTACCTGTGCCTCGCCGAGAACATGCCGAGCGGCACCGCGCAGCGCCCCTCCGACGTGCTCACCACCTTCGGCGGCAAGACGGTGGAGGTGCTCAACACCGACGCCGAGGGCCG
>QGUZ01000181.1 GCA_003242605.1 Actinomycetota bacterium | reverse complement strand
TTACAGTTTGGGGCTGAAGCGGGCGCAGAGCGCCCGGGCCCCCCGGAGGGTCTTTTCCTGGCCATGGGCAGCCTCGGGGGGGCCCGCTGGGAGGCGGTGCCGATCCCTGCGGTCCTGCTCCTCGCCGGCCTGCTCTACCTGCTCGTGCAGCATCGCCCGCTCAACGCGCTGAGCGCCGGCGAGGACACCGCGATCTCCCTCGGCGTCGGCGTCGCCTCGCTGCGCGTTCGGCTCTTCGTGCTCACCTCGCTGCTCGTCGGCGTCATGGTCGCCGTCACCGGCGCCATCGCCTTCGTCGGCCTCATCGTCCCGCACGCCGCGCGGCTGCTCGTCGGCGCCGACCACCGCCGGGTCCTGCCGGTCTCCGCCCTGCTCGGCGCGGTCTTCCTGCAACTCGTCGACGTCGCGGCCCGGACCATCGCCGCCCCGCAGGAGCTCGCCCTGAGCATCGTCACCGCCGTCTTCGGCGTGCCGTTCTTCCTCTGGCTGCTGCGGAGGCGCGGATGACCCTGCGGATCAACGGCGTGAGCCTGCGCATCGACCGGCGCCTCATCGTCCAGGACGCCGACCTCGAGGTCGGCCCCGGCGAGTTCGTCGGCCTGCTCGGCCCGAACGGCTGCGGCAAGTCCACCCTGCTCCGCAGCGCCTACCGCGCCCTGCGCCCCGCCGCCGGCCTCATCACGGTCGAGGGCGACGACCTGGTACGGCTGTCGCCGCGCGAGTCGGCGAGGCGCACGGCCGTGGTCGCCCAGGAGACCCCGGCCGAGCTCGCCTTCACCGTGGCCGAGATCGTGGCGATGGGCCGTACCCCGCACAAACGCCCCCTCGACCGCACCACCGAGGAGGACGAGCTCATCTGCGCCCAGGCCCTCGAACGCGTCGGCGCCTCCCACCTCGCCGGCCGCGAATTCGCCACGCTGTCCGGCGGGGAGAAGCAGCGGGTGCTCATCGCCCGCGCCCTCGCCCAGCAGAGCCGCCTGCTCCTGCTCGACGAGCCCACCAACCACCTCGACATCCGCCACCAGCTGGAGATCCTCCGCCTCGTGCGCGACCTCGGCGTCAGCACCCTCGCCGCGCTGCACGACCTCAACCAGGCCGCCGAGCACTGCGACCGCCTCTACCTCATGGACGGCGGCCGCATCGTGGCCGGCGGCACCCCGGAGGAGGTCCTCACCCCCGAACGCATCTCCCAGGTGTACGGCGTGCGCGCCGTACCCCGCACCCAGCTCGCCTTCGAGCTCAAGGAGGAGCCGTGATCACCCGGCTGCTGAGCCTGTCGCCCGCGGTCCGGCCACGCCTGGCGGCGCTGGTCGTCCTGCTGATCACGATCACCGCGACCTACGTCGGCCAGGGTGTGCTGGTCGCCCAGTCGCTCGCCCGGATCTTCGCCGGACGGCCGGTCTCCTCGATCGTCTGGTTCCTCGCCGGCATCGCCGCCCTGCAGCTCGTGCGCAGCGCGGCGCTGGCCGTACGGGAGAGCGTGGCGCTGCGCGCCTCCGGCGCCGTCAAGGCCGAGCTGCGCCGCCGCCTCACCGCCAAGCTGCTGCTGCTGGGGCCGGGCTGGACGCAGCGCGGCCGGACCGGCTCCACCCAGACCTCGCTCGTCGACGGCATCGAAACCGTGGACGCCTACATCGGCAGGTTCCTGCCGCAGACGATCGCCTCGCTGCTCGGCGCGGTCGGGGTCACCTCGTTCCTGTTCGTGCTCGATCCGATCATCGGCGTGGCCGTGCTGGCGTGCGCGGTGCTGATGGCGGTGCTGCCGCTGGCGTCGAACCGGGTGCTCAAGGACCGCAACGACGCCTGGCTGCGCGGCTACCGGGGCCTGTACGCCGAGAACCTGGACGCGTTGCAGGGCATGGCCACGCTCAAGGCGTTCAACGCCAGCGGCCGGCGCGGCCGGGAGCTCGCCGCGTTCGCCGAGCGGTTCTGCCGTGACTCGATCCGGCTGATGGCGATCGTCGTGGCCTACGTGGGCGGCATGGCGTTCGTCATCGGCCTGGGGACCGCCGTGGCGCTCGGCGTGGGCGCGATGCGGCTGGTCGCGGGCGAGCTGAGCGCGACCGAGCTGCTGCTGATCCTCATGCTCACCGCCGAGTGCTTCCGGCCGTTGAAGGAGCTGGAGTCCGCCTACCACTCCAGCTACAACGCCGTCCCCGCGCTGACCGCGATCTTCGAGGTGCTGGACGCCCCGGCACCGGCTCAGGGCTCGGGGACCGCCTCCCGCCACGACGTCGGCTTCCACGACGTCACCTTCACCTACCGGGACCGGGACCGGCCCGCCCTCGACGGGTTCACGCTGCGGGTCGCCCCCGGCGAGCGCGTCGCGCTCGTCGGCCGCTCCGGCGCGGGCAAGACCACCGTCGCCGCCCTGCTGCTGCGCTTCTTCGACCCCCAGCAGGGGCGGATCACGATCGGCGGCACCGACATCAGGGACCTGCCGCTCGACGAGCTGCGCTCGCTCATCGCCGTGGTGTCGCAGGACACCTACCTCTTCCACGGCACGGTACGGCACAACCTCACGCTGGCCAGGCCGGACGCCACCGACGCCGAGCTCGAGGCGGCGATCCGGGCGGCGCGCGCCGGCTTCGTGCACGACCTGCCCCAGGGCCTCGACACGATCGTCGGCGAACGCGGCCTCAAGCTGTCGGGCGGCGAGCGGCAGCGCATCGCGATCGCCCGCGCCCTGCTCAAGGACGCCCCGATCCTGATCCTGGACGAGGCCACCTCCAGCGTGGACGCGGCGAACGAGTCCGGCATCCAGCAGGCCCTCGACGCGCTCACCGGCGGCCGCACCACGATCATGATCGCGCACCGGCTCTCCACGGTCCGCGACGCCGACCGCGTCATCGTCATGGCCGACGGCCGGATCGTCGAGGAGGGCGACCACGCCGGCCTGCTCGACCGGGGCGGCGCCTACGCCCGCCTCGTCGCCGCCCAGGAAGGAGCCGTCTGATGCTCGCGCTCACCAAGCTCCTCGGCCCGCACCGGTGGCTGCTGCTCGCGGCGGTGCTCAGCGGCATCGCCCACCATCTGGTCGTCCTGGCGTCGGCGGGCGTCGGCGCGTGGGTGGTGAGCCACGCCATCACCGGTGCGTCCGCCGACGAGCTGCGCGGCGGCCTGATCGCGCTCGGCCTGCTGCTTCCGCTGCTCGCCGTCACGCCGTGGCTGGAGTCCTACCTCGCCCACGTGGCCGCCTTCCGCGTCCTGGCCGACGTGCGCGGCCAGGTCTACGCCGCCTTCGACCGCCTCGCCCCCGGCTACCTGCTGCAGCGCCGCTCCGGCGACCTCGGCTCCGCCGCCATCGCGGACGTGGAGCAGCTTGAGCTGTGGTTCGCGCACACGCTGAGCCCGCTGGTGAGCGCGGCGACCGTGCCCGTCGCGGCCCTCACCGCGCTCGCCGTCTTCCACCCGGCCCTGGCGCTCGCGCTCGCGCCCGCGCTCGTCGCGCTCGCCCTCGTCCCCGCCTGGCTGCGCCGCCGGGCCCAGGCCCAGGGCGCCGAACTGCGCGCCCGGCTCGGCGAGCTCAACGCCGAGGCGGTCGACACGATCCAGGGGCTGCGGGAGCTGATCACCTCCGGCGCGGGGGAGCGGCAGCTCGACCGGCTCGCCGTACAGGATGGGCGCCTGCTGGAGGCGAAGCTCGCGCACGCCCGCCGCTCCGGCCTGGAACACGCCGTCACCAACGCGCTCACCACGATCGGCCTGCTCGCCGTCCTGCTCACCGCCGCCCTGCTGGTCACCTCCGGCGGCCTGGCGGCCACGTTCTTCCCCGTCGCCGTCGTCCTCGCCGCGACCACGTTCGCGCCCGTCGTCGCCGTCACCGACGTCGCCCGCGACGTCAACCTCGTGCTCGCCGCCGCCGAGCGCATCATGACGATCCTCACCACCCCGCCGCCGGTCACCGACCGCGTCACCACGCCGCCGCCCGGCCCGATCGAGCCCCGCGTCAACTTCACGAATGTGCGCTTCCGGTACGGCCCGGCGCTGCCCGACGCGGTCACCGACATCACCTTCGACATCGCCCCCGGCGAGACCGTCGCCCTGGTCGGCCACTCCGGCGCCGGCAAGTCCACCTGCGCCAGCCTGCTCATGCGCCTGTGGGACGTGGACGCCGGCTCGATCACCATCGGCGGCCACGACATCCGCGACTTCCCCCAGGACGACCTGCGCCGCCTCATCACCCTGGTCCCGCAGGACGTCCACCTCTTCGACATCCCGCTGATCGAGAACATCCGCCTCGGCCGCCCCGAGGCCACCCGGGACGAGGTCATCGCCGCCGCCCGCGCCGCCCAGGCCGACGAGTTCATCCGCGGCCTGCCCGACGGCTACGACACGCTCCCCGGCGAGCTGGGCGCCCGCCTCTCCGGCGGCCAGCGCCAGCGCATCGCCATCGCCCGCGCCATCCTCAAGGACGCCCCGATCCTCATCATGGACGAGGCCGTCTCCAACCTCGACACCGAGAGCGAGCAGGAGGTCGCCGCCGCGATGGCGAGCGTCCGCCGCGACCGCACCACGCTGATCATCGCCCACCGGCTGTCGACCATCCTCACCGCCGACCGCATCGTGGTCCTGGAGAACGGCCGCGTCGCCGGCATCGGCACCCACCAGGAGCTGATCGAACGCCCCGGCCCCTACACCAGGCTGATGGCCGCCCAGCTCACCGGCTCCGGAAGGGCGTGGCCGCCCGACGCCTGACCGCGGGCTTGCGGTACACCAGAGGGCGACATCACGACATGTAGGTGCGTGACGGTGTCAGAGGCACAAGATATAGTGGCCCGCGTAGCCGGTTCGGCCGGGCATCCAGTCCGGCCGGGGTAACAGGGAACCCGGTGCGAGTCCGGGACTGCCCCGCAGCGGTGAGCGGGAACGACCGTCGTCGAGCACACTGGGCCCGTCGTGGCCTGGGAAGTGACGGCCAGTAGGTGACCGGAGTGATCCGGTCGTGCCCGCGAGTCCGAAGACCTGCCGGCTATGCCGTGCCCGCCGAGCCGAGACGGGTGCGGCGGTCCGAGGCCGCGCGGGACGGCCGACGGCTGCGACGGCATCATGCGTTCGCGCGCGGTGGCGTCCCGGCCTGTCCGCGTCCGCGTGGCCTTCCGTGGCGGGAGACACGAGGAGAGCGAACAGGTGACGATTACGCGACCCCTGGCGGCGGGCGGGCCCACCACCGGTGAGCCGGAGCGGCGGCGCGTGCGCGGGCACGACGGCGCGCTCGGGTACGTCGAGGTCCACACGGTCGTCAAGACGGTCGAGCGATGGACCGGCGATCTGGACGACGTCGACCCGCTGCGGGTGGCGACGAAGACGATCAACGGCCTGTACGACGGCGCCACCGCCGACGAGCTGGACCGGCTGACCATCCAGACCGCCGCCGACCTGATCGGCGAGGAGCCGCAGTACTCGCGGCTCGCCGCCCGGCTGCTGGCGGACCGCATCGACCGGGAGGTCCGCGGCCAGGGCATCACCTCGTTCAGCGAGGCGATCCGGACCGGCCACGCCGAGGGCCTCATCGGCGACGCCACCGCGGCGTTCGTCGCGGGCGTCGCGCGGGAGCTGGACGACGCCGTGGACCCGGCGGGGGATCTGCGCTTCGAGTACTTCGGGCTGCGCACCGTCTACGACCGGTACCTGCTCCGGCACCCGACATCCCGGCTGGTGATCGAGACACCGCAGTACTGGCTGCTGCGGGTCGCCTGCGGCCTGTCGCGCACCCCGGCCGAGGCGATCGAGTTCTACCGGCTCATGTCGAGCCTGGCGTACCTGCCCAGCTCGCCGACGTTGTTCAACTCCGGCACCGCGCATCCGCAGATGTCCTCGTGCTTCCTGGTCGACTCGCCGCGCGACGAGCTCGACTCCATCTACGAGCGGTACGCGCAGGTGGCGAAGCTGTCCAAGTTCGCCGGCGGCATCGGCATCGCCTGGTCGCGGGTCCGGTCGCGCGGCGCGCTGATCCGCGGCACCAACGGCAGGTCGAACGGCATCGTGCCGTGGCTGCGCACCCTCGACGCCAGCGTCGCCGCGGTCAACCAGGGCGGCCGGCG
The DNA here is from genome assembly GCA_003242605.1 of Actinomycetota bacterium. Lineage (GTDB taxonomy): Bacteria > Actinomycetota > Actinomycetes > Streptosporangiales > Streptosporangiaceae > Thermopolyspora. Next base: position 3,943 of record QGUZ01000181.1, on the reverse strand, counting down.
CAAGGGCGCCGCCTGCGTCTACCTGGAGCCGTGGCATCCCGACATCGAGGAGTTCCTGGAGCTGCGCGACAACACCGGCGAGGACGCCCGCCGTACCCACAACCTCAACCTCGCCAACTGGATCCCGGACGAGTTCATGCGCCGGGTCGAGGCCGACGAGATGTGGTCGCTGTTCGACCCGTCCGAGGTGCCCGAGCTCGTCGACCTGTACGGCGAGGCGTTCGACGCCGCCTACCGCGCCGCCGAGCGGGACGGCCGGTACGTGCGGCAGGTGCGGGCCCGCGACCTGTACGGGCGGATGATGCGCACGCTGGCGCAGACCGGCAACGGGTGGATGACCTTCAAGGACACCGCGAACCGGCGGTGCAACCAGACCGGGCGCCCGGGCAACGTGGTGCACCTGTCCAATCTGTGCACCGAGATCATCGAGGTGAGCTCCGACGCGGAGACCGCGGTGTGCAACCTCGGCTCGGTGAACCTCGCCGCCCACCTCGGCGGCGACGACATCGACTGGCCGCGCCTGCGGGAGACCGTGCGCACCGCGACGGTGTTCCTGGACCGGGTGATCGACCTCAACCACTACCCGACCCCGCAGGCGGCCGCGTCGAACGCGCGCTGGCGTCCGGTGGGGCTCGGCGTGATGGGCCTGCAGGACGTGTTCTTCGCGTTGCGCCTGCCGTTCGACTCGGCGGCGGCGAGGGAGCTGTCCACCCGGATCGCGGAGGAGATCTACCTCACCGCCCTGGAGACCTCCGCGGACCTCGCCGAACGGTACGGCCCGCACTCCGCCTTCCCCGAGACCCGGGCCGCCCAGGGCCTGCTCCAGCCCGACCTGTGGGGGGTCACGCCCACCCAGACCGCCCGGTGGGCGGCGGTGCGCGAGCGCATCGCCCGGCACGGGCTGCGGAACTCGCTGCTGGTCGCGATCGCGCCGACCGCGACCATCGCCTCGATCGCCGGCTGCTACGAGTGCGTCGAGCCGCAGGTGTCGAACCTGTTCAAGCGGGAGACCCTGTCCGGCGAGTTCCTGCAGATCAACACCGCGCTCGTGCGCGAGCTCAAGGCGCGCGGGCTGTGGACGGAGAGCATCCGGGCCGAGATCAAACGGGCCGACGGATCCGTCCAGCACATCGCCGCCCTCCCCGCCGACCTGCGCGAACTGTTCCGCACCGCGTGGGAGCTGCCGCAGCGCGCGCTGATCGACCTCGCCGCCGCCCGCGGCCCCTACGTGGACCAGTCCCAGTCGCTCAACCTGTTCATGGCGGCGCCGACCATCGGCAAGCTCTCGTCGATGTACCTGTACGCGTGGAAGGCGGGCCTGAAGACCACCTACTACCTGCGGTCCCGCCCGGCGACCCGGATCCAGCAGGCGACCGTCGCCCCCGCCGAGACGGCGCGCACGCCGGCCGCGGACGTGTCGTGCTCACTGGAGAACCCCGAGATCTGCGACGCCTGCCAGTGAAATCCGGCCTCGGCACGGCCACCACCGCCCCCAAGGAGACACGAACGATGCTGCTCGATCCCGGTATGAACCTGACCCTGCGGCCCATGCGCTACCCGCACTTCTTCGACCGCTTCCGTGACGCGATCAAGAACACCTGGACGGTGGAGGAGGTGGACCTCCACTCCGACCTCGCCGACCTGCACAAGCTCGGCCCGGCCGAGCGGCACCTGGTGAGCCGGCTGGTCGCCTTCTTCGCCACCGGCGACACGATCGTCGCCAACAACCTCGTGCTCAACCTGTACCAGCACATCAACTCGCCGGAGGCGCGCCTGTACCTGTCCCGGCAACTGTTCGAGGAGGCGGTGCACGTCCAGTTCTACCTGAACCTGCTCGACACCTACGTCTCCGACGAGGCCGAACGGTCCGCGGCCTTCGCCGCGATCGAGAACATCCCCTCGATCAAGCGCAAGGCGGACTTCTGCTTCCGCTGGATCGACTCCATCTTCGAGCTGCGCGAGCTGCGGACCCGTGAGGACCGGCGGGCGTTCCTGCTCAACCTGATCTGCTTCGCCGCCTGCATCGAGGGCCTGTTCTTCTACGGCGCGTTCGCCTACGTGTACTTCCTCCGCTCCCGCGGGCTGCTGCACGGCCTGGCGTCCGGCACCAACTGGGTGTTCCGCGACGAGTCCATGCACATGGCGTTCGCGTTCGACGTCGTCGACACCGTGCGCCGGGAGGAGCCCGAGCTGTTCGACGAGCGCATGGCCGCACAGGTCGAGGAGATGCTCGCCGAGGCGGTCGAGTGCGAGGTCCAGTTCGCCGAGGACCTGCTCGGCCGGGGCGTGCCCGGAATGTCGCTCGCCGACATGCGGGAATACCTCCAGCACGTGGCCGACCGGCGCCTGGCCCAGCTCGGCATCCCGCCCCGGTACGGCTCGCGCAACCCGTTCGCCTTCATGGAGCTGCAGGACGTCCAGGAGCTGTCCAACTTCTTCGAGCGCCGGGTATCCGCCTACCAGATCGCCGTCCCCGGAACGGTCACCTTCGACGACGACTTCTGATCCGGCCGGCGGGCCCGGCGGCCGGACGGGCGGCACCTCGGTCAGCGAAGCGAGCGGTAGAAGGCGAGGTGCCGCTCGGCGGCGGCCTGCCAGGTGTGGCGGGCGGCGAGGGCGCGGCCTTCGCGGCGCCGTACCGGGTCGTCGCCGGTGAGGGCGGCGGCGAGCTCGGTGGCGAAGTCGTACGGCGTGGCGGCGAAGCGGGCGGCGGGAGAGAAGATCTCGCGGAAGACCGGGAGGTCGCGGACGACCACGGGGACGCCCGCGGCGAGGGCCTCCATCGCGGCGAGGCCGAAGCCCTCCTTCACCGAAGGGAAGGCGAAGACGTCGGCGGCGGCGACCAGTGGCGGCAGATCGTCGTCGGGGACCGGGCCGAGCACGATCGGCTCGACGCCCAGCTCGGCGGCGCGCGCCTCCCAGCGGGCGCGGTAGTCGCGGTAGTCGAAGAGCGTCTCGCCTCCCGCGATGACCAGGCGCACGTCCGGGTGCCGGGCGCGCAGCAGCGCGTACGCCTCGAGCAGGTCGAGGGAGCCCTTGCGCGGCTCGATGCCGCCGACGGTGAGGACGTAGCGGCCGAGGCGGTCCCGCCGGCGGGGGCGGGCCGCCGGGTCGGGGGTGGCGAAGCGGTCGTACGCCACGCCGTTCGGGATGACGGTCGCCTTGATGCCCCAGCCGTCGGCGAGCTCGGCCGCGACCGCAGCCGACACGCAGATGTGCGCGTACGGGGTGACGATCGCCCGCTCGTGGCAGGCGGCGAGCTCGGGCGTGGTGAAGTGGTCGATGTGATGGACGGTGCGCACGCAGCGCGGCACCGCGTTCGCGCTGATGCAGTCCTGCGCGTGCACGATGTCGTACGGCCCGGCGTCGAACGCCTCGCGCAGCGTCGCGATCGACCGCAGCACCCGCTCGCCCACGCCCTCGCCGGGCCGGTCGGGGAAGGGGACGACGCGCAGCCGTACCGCCGGGTCGACCGGCCGGTAGAACCCCGTGTCGCCGCCCCGGCCCAGCGTCCACACCGTGACGTCCTGCCCGGCGGCGGCGAGCGCCTCCGCCAGGGCGAGCGTGTGCACGACGCCGCCGCGCGGCTTGGTCGAGTAGCTGAGCAGGGCGATCCTCATCGCTCACCTCTCCGGGACCTCGATGCAGGCGGGACCAGAGCATCGGCCGGGCCGCGCTCGCCGACATCGCTCACCTCTCTGGGACCCTCGATGCCGGACGGCGAGGAACCCGCGTCCCCGGAGCTCGTCGTGCCACGCGCGCTGTGCGCCGCCAGGGGCCACGGTGCCTCCCGCCGGTCATCGGGAGGTACCGCCAGGTCCCAGCGCTCACGGGAACCTCTCCGGTTCGCGGCCGGTGAACCGTCGTCGCCCGTGCTCACGAACTCGGCGGCCTCCCGCGGATCGGCGGGATCCGCCGCCGGGACAGGCCCATGCGCCCTCAC
>QGUZ01000496.1 GCA_003242605.1 Actinomycetota bacterium | reverse complement strand
ACCTGGTTGATCAGGCTCTGGATGACGCCCATGAGCAGCACCCCAGCCATGGTGCCGCCGATGCCGCCGACGCCGCCGGTGAGCAGGGTGCCGCCGATCACCACCGCGGCGATCACGTCGAGCTCGAGGCCGACGCCGAGGATGGTGACGCCGGAGGAGAGCCGGGCCGCGTTGAGCGCGCCCGCGAGCCCGGCGAGCAGGCCGGACATCGTGTAGACGAGGATCTTGGTGCGGGCGACCGGCACGCCCATCAGCTTGGCCGCGTCCTCGTTGCCGCCGATCGCGTACACGTTCTGGCCGAACCCGGTGCGCTGCAGCAGCAGCATGCCGAGCAGGGCGAGGCCGATCGTGACGTACACCGGCCAGGTGAGCCCGGTGCCGAACGGCCCGGTCTGGCCGAGCGCGGCGAACGCCCGGTCCTCGACCAGGTACGTGGTGGCGCCCTCGTCGGACACGGCGAGCATGAGGCCGCGCGCCCCGAGCATGCCGGCGAGCGTCACGATGAACGGGGCCATCCCGGTGCGGGCGATGATCACCCCCTGCACCAGGCCGAACAGCCCGCACACCGCGAGCGGGAGGGCGAGCGCGGCGACCACCCCGGCCTGGGAGGCGTACGCGGCGAGCACGCCGCCGAGCACGAACAGCGAGCCCACCGACAGGTCGATGCCCCCGCTGATGATCACGAAGGTCATGCCGACCGCGATGATCGCGAGGAACGACGAGGACACGATCACGCTGATCGCGTTGCCCGCGGTGGCGAACGACTCGAACGTGACCGAGCCGAAGACGACGAGTACCGCGAGCACCATGAGCGCGCCGTGCTGCTGCAGCAGGCGGCCCACCCGCTCGCGCAGCACGCCCCGCTGCCGCTCGGCCGCCGCGTCGGGGCCGGCCGCGGCGGGCTGCCGTGCCGTACCGGCGGCCGGGGTGGAGGTGGAGGATTCGGTCATCGGGTGCCTCGCTCCCGGGTGGCGTAGACGGCGGCGAGGATGATGGCCGCCTGGACCATCTGGGTCCACGACTGGGGCAGGTTGTGCTTGATCAGGGTGGCGGACAGCAGCTGCATGAGCAGCGCGCCCATCACGGTGCCGAGCACGCGGATGCGCCCGCCGGTGAGCGGGGTGCCGCCCACCACCACGGCGGTGATCGCGGACAGCTCCATGTAGAGGCCGAGCGAGGTGGGGTCGCTCGCCTGCAGCCGGGCGGTGGCGAGCACCCCGGCGATCGCGGCGAGCACGCCCGAGATCACGTACACGATGAGCAGGGTGCGCTTCACCGGCAGGCCGGACAGCTCGCTCGCCGCCCGGTTGCCGCCGATCGCCACCACGTGCCGCCCGAACGTGGTGCGGCGGACCACGAAGGCGACGACGAGGGTGAGCACGACCGCGACGATCACGATGATCGGGATGCCCGCGATCGACTCGCCGCCGAGCGCGATCAGGTCCGGGTTGCGGAACTCGCGGAGCTGCGGCACGAGCACGTTGGCGAGCCCGCGGATGCCGACGAGCAGGGCGAGCGTGGCAACGATCGGCTGTACCCCGACGTACGCGACGAGCGACCCGCCGACCGCGCCGACCAGCGCCCCGGCGAGCAGCGCCATCGCGATCGCGGGGAGCGCGCCGTACCCGAGGTAGAGCACGACCACGGCGGCGGCGAGCGCCATCACCGAGCCGACCGACAGATCGATGCCCTCGGTGCCGATGACCAGCGCCATGCCCAGCGACACGATCACGATCGGGGTGACCTGGACGAGCTGGGTGCGGAAGTTCCCCACGTCGAGGAAGTTCGGCGTGAACAGGATGTTGAAGGCGAGCAGGGCGAGCACCGCCGCGTAGACGCCGTACTCCTGCAGCCAGGCCAGCACCCGCTCCCGGTCGAGCCGCTCCGGCTTCGCCGCGATCTCAGCCATCAGGCACCGCCCTCCGCCATGCCGGTACGGCAGAGCCGCCCGGCGTACGACGCCACCGCCACCATCCACTCACCTTCGCAGAAGCGCCGCAAGGCGGATCTTTCAGACATCCTGCTCTCCTTCTCCCGGCCGGTCGGCGGCGGCCGAGCCCCGGGCGCGGGCGATCGTCGCCATGATCGCCTGCTCGGTGATCTCGTCGCCGCGCAGCTCGCCGACGACCGCGCCCTCGCGCAGCACCACCACGCGGTCCGAGCCCTCCACGAGTTCCGGCAGGTCGGAGGAGATGAGCAGCACGCCGAGGCCCTCCTCGGCGAGCTCGTCGATGAGCGCCCGCACCTCCGCCTTGGCGCCGACGTCGATGCCGCGGGTGGGCTCGTCGAGCAGCAGCACCTTCGGCTGCACGGCGAGCCAGCGGGCGAGCAGCACCTTCTGCTGGTTGCCGCCGGACAGCTCGGACACCCGCTGGTGCGGCGAGGCGGCCTTGATCCGCAGCCGCCGCATGAACGTCTCCACGATCCGGTCGATGCGCTCGTCGGAGACGATCCCGGCGCGGGACAGCCGGGGGAGCGCGGCGAGCGCGATGTTCTCCCGGACCGAGAGCGTGGGCACGATGCCCTCGGCCTTGCGGTCCTCGGGCAGCAGGC
>QGUZ01000495.1 GCA_003242605.1 Actinomycetota bacterium | reverse complement strand
CGCCGCGGGGCGTGCCGCCGTCGTCCGCGACGGGCTCGGCACCGAAGCGCTCGCCCTGCTCGTGCATGTTGTCCATGAGCTCCGGGCCCATGATCCCGTCCGCGCACATCACCGCGAGCCGCTCCTCGCGTTGCGCTCCGCCGGCTCCGGTACCGCCGTACGGAACGCCGGCGTCTCCATGCGGTCGGCGTACCCGGTAGGACGAGGGAGCCCGCTCGGGTTCGGCCGGGAGCCGGGCTCGGATCGACGCCGGAGAGGAGAGCGGCGAGCGCCCACGGGGGCGTCGCGAACACGAGGAGACGACGGCCGTCCAGCGCGACCTGCCCTGACGGCCGGCGACACGTTCGCCGGCCGGGCTCGGGGATGACGGCCTCGTTGCACGCCGTGGAGCTGCCGCATCCGGCGGTTCGTCGTGCGGCGTCATGGGCGGCTCCGGCCCGGCCGCCGAGCTCGTCAAGGCGCAGGCGAAGTTCCGGGTCATGCGGTCCGCGCCGGAGGGCTGCGCCGGCGAGCGGTGGGGGCGGCTCAGGTGGGCACGCTCTGGGCCCGGATCCGATGGATGAGGACCGGTCACGGGCTGATAACTTGCGGGAATTGCACTTCTCCCAAGTGATGCATCACCTCACGTTCGCTCACCGTCCTGCAATGGATCCTATTTTTTGAATTTCTGTTTCTGGAAAATCGATAAAATCACGGGCATGACCACCCGCGCACCGGTGAGGACGTGCCGGCACTGCGGTGCCGTGATCGAGGAGCAGCCGCGGCGCGGCCGGCCGCGGGAGTACTGCCCGGACAAGCGCTGCCAGGCGGCGGCGAAACGGGAACGCGAGCTGCGCCGGTCCGCGCCGGGCCTGGAGGGCGCCCTGGCCAGGGCGGAAGAGCTGTACGAGCGCATGGAGAAGGGCCTGGCGGCCGCGATCGAGCCGCTCGCCCAGGTGCTCGCGCAGGAGCTGAGCCCGGCGGGCGTGGAGGCGAAGATCAGCGCGATCCAGGCCGAGGCGCACACCCGCATCGCCATCGCCCGGGCCGAGCGCGAGCAGGCCATGGAGCAGGTGCGGCTGGCCCGGGAGGCCGCCGAGGCGGCCCGGCGGGACGCGGAGGAGGCGCGCCGCCAGGCCGAGGAGGCCTTCGCCGAGCGGGACACCGCGTTCGCCGACGCGGAGACCGCGCGGGAGCAGGCGCTCGCCGCGCTGCGGGAGGCGGCGAGCATCGAGCGCCGGGTACGGCAGGAGGCGGCCGAGGCCCAGCGGCGGGCCGAGCTCGCCGAGGCCGCCCGCCAGCAGGCGGTGCAGGAGCTCGCCGAACGGGTCGACCGCGCCGCGGCCGAGGTACGGCAGGCCCGGGCCGAGGCCGAGGAGGCGCTCCGGGAGCGTGACGAGGCCCGGGCGGAGGCCGCCGCCGCGCGGACCGAGGCCGAGGTCGCCCAGCGGGCCCGCCGGGAGGCCGAGCAGGCGACGGCGGCCGCGATCGCCCGCGCCCAGGCGGCGGAGGCGGAGCGCGACCGGGCGGTGGCCCGGGCCGAGGCGGAACGCGATCGGGCCGTCGCGCTCGCCCAGGAGGAGCGGGACCGGGCGCTCGCCCGGGCGGAGGCCGCCGAGGCGGCGCGCGCGCAGGCCATGGCCGAGGCCGCGAAGGCGACGGCGGAGGCGGCGCAGGCCGAGGCGCGGCGTCAAGCGGCGGAGGAGCAGGCCGCCCGCGCCATCGATGAGGCTCGGGCGGCCGCGGCGGAGCGCGACCGGCTGCAGGCCGAGCTCACCCTGGAGCGGGCCCGGCTCGCCGATCTGCGCGTCCAGCTCGAGGTGGCCCGGCAGGAGGCGGCCGAGCTGCGGGAACGCGCGGTCGCCGCCGAGCTGCGCCTGCGCGATCGCGGCCACGACGACACCTGATCGGCCCTGCGATCAAGCCCCGCGGGCGCCGGCATCGCCGGTAACGCGACATGGACAGGCCGTTAATCGGGTCTTACGCTGAGCGCACACCGGCTCCCCACCCGATCCGGGCTCCGGTGCCGGCGCCCGCACCACGGCGTGAACCTCGGCGCAATGACGCGGGGAGGTGGAACCGTGGCCTCAGGCCCCACCCTCATCGCATCGGTGCAGCGCGCGCTCCATCTGCTGGACGCGGTGGCCTCCGGCGAGCGCCCGGCGACGGCGAAGGAACTGGCCCGCGCGGTCGGGCTGCCGCTCCCGACCACGTACCACCTGCTGCGCACCCTGGTCCACGAGGGGTACCTGCGCAAGCTCGAGGACGGCTACACCCTGGGCGAGCGGCTCACCGCCCTCACCCAGCGGGGGTCGATGCTCACCGTGCTCTCCCGCGTCCGCCCGATCATGCGGGCCGTGCGGGACGAGCTGCGCGGCGCGTGCTACCTGTCGCTGTACTCCCACGGCGAGATCAAGCTGGTCGACATCGTCGACAGCCCGGAGGCGCCCCGCGTCGACCTGTGGGTGGGCGTGCACGAGGCGGCCCACGCCACCGCCTTCGGCAAGTGCATCCTGTCCGGGCTGGACGCCGAGGCCCGGCGCGACTACCTGTCCCGGCACCGGCTCACCGACCTCACCCC
>QGUZ01000180.1 GCA_003242605.1 Actinomycetota bacterium | reverse complement strand
GTATTGCCGTGCCTCTTGCCTGGTGTTTTCGCCGTACCGCCGTCCGCCGTCCACCCCGGCGGCGGCCGCGGGTCACCGCTCCTCGCGCCGGGCGCCATTATTAAATCTTCCCTAAGAGATCACACACTCTCATTGAGGACCGACATATCCGACTTGTACCTTCGCTCCCGTCGGTCCACTGACTGCGAATGACGGGAGGCCGCCATGGTCGCCGTGGCCGAATCTCGCGCTCCTTCTCGGGAATCGACCCGACACCGAACCGATAAGAGGAATTTGGGGTACACGCCCGTCGACCTCGACTCGGTTCCCGAGGTCGGGCGCTTCCTCCGGGAATTGGGGGTCGGCGATTTCCAGCGCGATTCCGTCACGGCGCCGGTCGGCCGTAACGACACCTGGGCCGGGGTCACGGAAAGCGGCCGGAAGGTGTTCGTCAAAAGACTCGAGGGGCCACCGGAGGACGTCGCGGCGCGCATGCGGCGCATGCTCTCCTTCGAGCGGCTCGCCGGCCTGCTGCGCGGCACGCCGTTGCACTCGCCGGTCCTGCTGGGCAGCGACCCGGCCACCCGGCTCGTCGCGTTCGAGTACATCGAGTCGGGGGTGAGCGGCGCCAGGCTGATGGTCGACGAGACCTTCCACGACGGGCTCGCCGCGGCGGCCGGCGAGGCGATCGCGGCGCTGCACGAGGCGGAGCCGCCGGACGGCGAGGAGCTGGACCGCTCACCGCCCGTGCTTCCCGCGTTGCTGCTGCGGCCGGGCGTGGCACTCCAGGCCTACCAGGACTTCAGCTACGCCGAGATCGAGGTCTGGCGGCTGTTGCAGGGCGACCCGCGGTTGCTGGAGGCGATCGCGCGGCTGTGCGCGAGGGAGGCCGCCGCTCCGAAGGTTCCCGCGCACTGCGACCTGCGGGTGGACCAGTTCATCATCGTCCGCGACCGTGTCCACATCACCGACTGGGAGGAGTTCCGGCTGGCCGACGGAGCACGCGACGTCGGTGCGTTCGCGGGTGAATGGCTGTACCGGTCCGTGCTCGACATCGTGACGTCCCGCGGCGATTCCGCCTTCGTCGACCTCGAATTCGACCACCGGACGGTCCTTCGCCGCGGGGCCGAGAAAATCGAACGCCTGAGACCCAAGGTGGAGCATTTCTGGCGCGCCTATCTGCGCGGCCGCGAGCGGATTGACGACGAATTCGCCGAACGCGCCGCGGCGTTCGCCGGTTGGCACATGCTGGATCGGATGATCGCCGGCAGCCCGCAGCGCGGGCGGATTTCGGGAATCGAGAAGGCCGCGGCCGGAATAGGGCGGAAAATCCTTTTGGAACCGGGCAGGTTCGCCGCGACGATCGGCCTGGGAGCGGGAAAATGACGGCCACCGTGAGCGCGCTTCCCGCGGCATTGACGGCCGCCCTGGACGAGGTCCGGGTTTCGGTGGCGGATCTGACCGCCACCGTGTTCGAGCGGAAGGTGACCGCGGACAATCCGCGTGAGCTCCAGTCGCTGCTCGCCTCGGCGCTCTACGACGTCCTGCACGCCGGCATGAAGGGGGAGCCGGCCACCCTGCCGCGACGGCTCCGGGACGCCCGCCTCGAGACGGACCTCGCCGCGGCCGTACCGCACGCGGAGACGACGACCCGGGCGGTGGTGTGCGCGATGCCGGAACCGCCGCCGGTGGCCGTGCCGCCCGCGGAGGCCGAAGCCGGTTCCGCCGCCCATCGGGTGCCCGGCACGGGAGCGGAGACCGAATCCCGGGTGCTGGTCCTGGTGGACGGCCTGCGGGTGTGGGCGCCGAGGGACGCGATCCGGACGGCGGGACCGCCGTGGGCACCCGGCCAGGAGGTCACGCTGGCGATGTCCCCGGCCCGCCCGGCGCTGTCGCCCGGCTTCTTCCTCGTCGACGGCTCCGCGGGGAGCGTGGCGTCGTCCCGCACCCTGCGCGTGTACGTGCACCTGCGCGATCCCCGCAGCGCGGTCGCGGCGTGGGGGCGGGTGCTCACCCTCCTGGAGGAGCGCCGGGTGCGGTACCGCGCGAAGGTGCTCTCCGCACCCGTCATGTATCCGCGGCGCGACGCCATCGTCGTCTACCTGGACTCCGACGGCTGGACCCTCCTCCCCGAGCTCGCCGGGGCGGCCGCCGACGGCCCGGGCGTCGGCGACGACGTCTCGGTCTTCTGCCGCCGGCTCGGCCCCGGGGTCGCCGTCGCCTGGGAGCCGGAGGACGACCGCCCGGCGATGCGCGGGCTGAGCTTCGGCCAGCACCGTGCCGGTGTGCTCGCCCGGGCACTGCTCGACAGCGTCAGGGAGGGCGTCGACCGAGAGCGGAAAATCCTCGCAAGTTTCGCAGAAAGCAACATCGATCCCGCTGATCCCGCTCGAAACACCACCTCGCCCCGGGTGCGCTCCCGCGACGGCGTGATCCTGCTCTGAACGCCCTCGCGCGTATCCCCGGACACGTCCCGAGTTCTCCTCCCGGCACCGCACGAATTCCCGCGCTGAAGCGATTGCAGGGAGTGCGTGCGCGTACTCCCTGCTTTGGCTTCAGCCGATCGAAGAAAGGAGCGACCAATGAAGGGCACGCCGATGATGGAGCTCGTCGCGGGCTACGACGCCTACGCCACCGCCGCCGAGCTGAACATCGAGGCGAGCGTCGACGCCCCGGCCACCTCCCCCGTCTGCGCGGTCTCCGCCGCGAGCTCGAATTGGTGCGTCAGCGCGCTGATCGGCGCCTCCGCCGGTGCCACCTACAAGGTCGGCTGCTGACCCGGAAAACGGCCTACCGACCACCCTCCGCAGCGGACCAACCCCACGACCGAGAAAGGAGGTGAACACGGATGCAGGCGATGCTGACCGAGGAGCTCGTCACCGGTTACCGGTCGTACGCCGAGGCCGCGGACCTGAACGTCGGCGCGGCCGCCGACGTCCCCGCGTCCTCTCCGTTCTGCGGGTTCGTCGCGAGCTTCATGTTCAGCTACGTCACCACGAACGGTCCGGGCCGGAACAAGGCCGTCGTGTGAACCGTGGGCCGCGGTTCCGCAGCACGCACCTGCGGAACCGCGGCCTCGCGGGAAATCCTACCCGCCGGCGATGAATCGGGAGCGCGCGGAATACCGGACACGAGGAATGTGAGGCAGCAAATGACAGTGAACGGGTCGAGCGTCGAAATCCTGCTCGACATGGCTGATCTCGTCAGGCCCAACGCGGTCCGGGCCGCGGCGGCCCTGAAGCTCGCCGATCACCTCTCCGGCCGCCCGATGACGGCCGGAGAGCTGGCCGAGCGGGCCGGCGCCCACGAGGGCATGCTGGGCAAACTCCTGCGCTATCTCGTCGAGCTCGGCATCCTCGACGCCGACGACGCGGGGCGGTACACGCTCACGGAGCTGGGCGAGCCGCTGCGGCGGGACTCGCCGCAGAGCGTCGGGCAGTACCTGAGCGCGGAAGGGCTGTTCGGCCGGATCGAGCTGGGGCTCGTCGGCCTGCTCCACTCGGTGCGGACCGGCGAGCCCTGCCACGCCGCCGCGTTCGGCCGGGAGTACTGGGACGAGATCAACAACGATCCGGTCTTCGTCCCGGCGCTGGAGGCGGAGGGCAACCAGCAGATCGCCTGGGACGCCGAGCTGATCATCGAGGCCTACGACTGGAGCCGGGCGCGGCGCGTCCTGGACGTCGGCGGGAACAACGGGACCCTGCTCATCGAGCTGCTCACCCGGCACCCGCACCTGCACGGCACCGTGCTCGACCTGCCGAACCTCGCCCGCATCGCGCAGCGGCGGATCGAACAGGCCGGCCTCGCCGATCGCGCCGGCGCCGTCGCCGCCAGCTTCTTCGACCCGCTGCCCACCGGCTACGACGTCTACCTGCTCTCCGGCATCCTCGGCGACTGGAGCGACGAGCGGTCGATCACCATCCTGCGCAACTGCGCGGAGGCCGCCGGCCCCGAGGGCAGGGTGCTCCTCGCCGACATCCACCTGCGGGTCCCCGCCGGGACACCGAACGCGGCCCGCCTCGAGTTGTTCCTCGCCGCCTCGATGCCGCGGCCGTCGCGGTCCGTCGACGAGCTGCGTGAGCTGGGCAGGTCCGCCGGTCTCCGGGTCACCTGGGAGGGGCCGAGCACCCCGGTGCGGTCGCTGCTCGAGTTCTCCCTCGCCGAGACCGCCGCCACGGGCGCCGAGTCCCCCCGGGAGCCCGCCCATGCTTGAGTTCGACGGGCTGACCAAGAGCTTCGCCGGCAGGCCGGTGCTGCGCGGCCTGAGCCTCGCCGTACGGCCCGGCGAGCTCTACGGCTTCTGCGGGGCCAACGGCGCCGGGAAGACCACGGCGATGCGGATCGCCCTCGGCGTGCTCGCCCCGGACGCCGGAGAGGTGCGCTGGGCCGGCCGCAGGGTCGACGCGGACGTGCGCCGCCGCATCGGCTACATGCCCGAGGAGCGGGGCCTGTACGGCAAGATGCGGCCGCGTGACCAGCTCGTCTACTTCGCCAGGCTGAGCGGGATCCGCCCGGACGTCGCCGCGCGCCGCGCGGACGAGTGGCTGGAACGGCTCGGCGTGCGGGTGGGGCCGAAGGACCCGCTGGAGCGGCTGTCGCTCGGCAACCAGCAGCGCGTCCAGCTGATCGCGGCGCTCATCGCCGAGCCCGAGGTGCTCATCCTCGACGAGCCCTTCTCCGGCCTCGACCCGGTGGCGACCGACGCGATGGCCGGCGTGCTCGCCGAGTACCGCGACCGCGGGGTCCCGGTGCTCTTCTCCAGCCACCAGCTCGACCTCGTCGAACGGCTCTGCGACCGGGTGGGCATCATCCGCGACGGCGTGATCGTCGCGGAGGGCACCGTGGCCGAGCTCCGGCGCACCGCCGGCCGCCCCGAGGTGCGGATCACGCTCACCGGCGCCCCGGAGAACTGGGCGCGCATGCTGCCGGGGGTGGACGTCGTCGCCGAGACGGGGGACACCGCCACCCTGCGGACGCGGCCGGACACCGACCTCGGCGAGCTGCTCGACGCCGCCCGGTCCCTGGGCGAGCTCCAGCACTTCGGCCGCCGCGAGCCCTCGCTCGCGGAGATCTTCCGGGAGGCGATGGCGGCATGACGACGAGGCTGACCGACACCGGCGTGCCGGAAACGGCATCCGCCACGGCGCCCTCCCGCCCCGAGGGCCGGGACGGAACCGGCCGCGGCCGCCCCTCGCCGGCCTACCTGATCAGGACGATCGCGCACCGCGAGATCACGGTGCAGCTCCAGCGCACGGAGCTGTGGGTCTCGCTCGTCCTCATGGTCGCGGTGTTCTGCGCCTCGCTCGCGGTCCAGACGCTCTTCGGCGACGACGCGCGCGCGGCGCGGCTCGGCGTCGCCGGCGAGCGGCCGGCGCTCGTCACGGCGCTGCGGGCGCAGGCGATCGAGCCGGTGCGGTACGGCTCCGCGGACGCCGCGCTCGCCGCGGTCCGCGCGGGCGAGGTGGACGCGGCGGTCGTCGGCGGGGGCGAGATCGTCGTCCTGGAGGAGCTGCCGGAGCGGCTCGCCGCGCCGCTCCGCCTCGCCCACCGGGAGGCCGTGATCGCGGAACGGCTGCAGGACTCCGGCCTCCCCGCGGCGCAGGTCGCGGCGGCGTTCGACGTGGCCCCGCCCGCGGTCCGGGCGCTGGAGCCGGAGGCGGGACGCGCCTCGCAGCGCACGATGACCGCCGCCATGGGGGTCATGGTGCTCTTCTTCCTGATGTTCATGTTCGGCCAGGGCATCGCCCAGGGCGTGCTCGAGGAGAAGTCCAACCGGATCGTCGAGCTGCTGCTGGGGAAGGTCCGCCCCGCCCAGCTGCTGGCGGGCAAGGTCCTCGGCATCGGCACGGTCGCACTGGCCCAGATCACCCTGATCGCGACGAGCGGGGTGGCGGTCGCCCTGCTCACCGGGCTCGTCGACGTCCCGCGGGACGCCATCGGCACCGCGGCGCTGGTCGTCGCCTGGTTCGTCCCCGGCTACCTGCTGTTCGCCACGCTCTGGGCGGTGGCCGGCTCGCTCGTCTCCCGCCAGGAGGACATCCAGCACGCGGCGGGCCCGGTCAGCTTCCTGCAGAGCATCGCCCTGCTCGCGGCGCTCGCGCCGTTCTCCGGGGCGAACGACACCCTGACCCGCGTCCTCTCGCTCGTGCCGGGGCTGTCGTCGTCGGTGATGCCGGTCCGCATGGCGGCCGAGCCGGTGCCGTGGTGGGACGTCGCCCTCGCGGTGGCGCTCACCGTGGCGGCGATCGCGGCACTGCTGCGGGTGGGCGCACGGATCTACAGCGGAGGACTGCTGCGGCACGGCGGGATCGTCAAGGTCGGCCAGGCGCTGCGCGACTCCCGGGAAGGCGGGATCTGGTGAGAGTGGTCAACGACGCGAATCTGGACGAACGGCTCCCCGGCGGCGAGCTGAAGATCATGCGCGCGCTGTTCGCCGGCAAGGCCGCCCACGCGGTGGCGATCGGCGCGCTCGCGGTCCTCTCCACGGCGGGCACCCTCGCGCTCCCCCTGGTGGTCGCGCGGCTGCTCGAGGCGGTCCAGGAGAACCGGGGCATCGCCGGGCCGGCGATGATCATGGTCGCGGTCGGCCTGGGCGCCGCCGTCGCCGGGACGCTCGCGACGTACCTGCTGTCGCGGCTGGCGGAGCGGCTCATCTGCCGGCTGCGGATCCAGACCATGCGCAAGTCGCTCGCGCTGCGGCTCTCCGACGCCCGCCGCGAGGGCAGCGGGAACCTGGCGACGCGGCTCGCCGCCGACGTCTTCCAGCTCAAGGGCGCGATCGACATCGGGCCGATCCAGCTCCCGATGGCCCTCGTCACCCTCGCCGGCACCTTGGTGATCATGGGCTTCCTCGACTGGGTGCTCCTGCTGATCACACTGGGCGGCTTCCTCACCGCACTGTGGATCGTCGCCCTCGTGGTCGTGGGGCTGCGGCGCAAGTTCCAGGCGCTGCAGGTCAACCTCGGCGAGCTGGTCGAGCGGTTCGTCGGCGTCATGGACGCCCTGCCGATCATCAAGGCGTACCGGGCCGAGGACCGGGTGGCGCGGGACCTCGCCGGCCGGGCGGAGCACCTGGCGCGGCTGGGCGTGCAGACCGCCCGCATGGAGTCCCTCATGGTCCCGGCGATCAACCTGGGGCAGCACATCGCCCTCCTCACCGTGCTCATCGGCGGGGGCGCGCGCCTGCTCGCCGGCCACCTCACCCTCGCCGACTTCGTCGCGTTCCTCCTCTACCTCCTCCAGCTCACCGCGCCGCTGATCATGGTGGCCTCGGGGGCCTCCAACATCCAGGCGGGGATGACCGCCCGCCGCCGCTTCAACGACCTGTTCGCCCTCCCGTCCGAGGACGACGGCACGGCCGGCGCGGCGGGGCCGGACGCGGCATCGCGCGGGTGGCACCCCGACCCCACGGCCCCGGCCGTACGGTTCGAGCGGGTCTCCTTCTCCTACGGCGACGAGCCGGTGCTCCGTGACGTGAGCCTCACGGTCCCCGCCGTCGGGCTCACCGCGATGGTCGGGCCGTCCGGTGCGGGCAAGTCCACCGTGCTGGCGCTGGTCGAGCGCTTCGTGACCCCCGGCGAAGGCCGGGTGGAGGTCTTCGGCCGGGACGCGGCCGGGCTCACCTCCGCCGAGCTGCGCGGCCGGATCGCCTACGTCGACCAGTCCTTCACGCTGCTGCGCGACACCGTCCGCGCCAACCTCACCCTCGGGCACGACGGCCCGGTACCCGACGAGGCGCTGCTCCACGCCCTCCGCAAGGTGGGCCTGGAGGAGGAGGTGCTGCGGCTGCCGGACGGGCTCGACACCGTCATCGGCGGCGAGAACGACCTGTCCGGCGGCCAGCGCCAGCGCCTCGCCCTGGCCCGGGCGATCCTCGCCGACACCCCGCTCGTCCTGCTCGACGAGCCGACCTCCCAGCTCGACAGCGTCAACGAGGTCCGGCTCCGCCAGGTCGTGGACGACCTCGCGCGGGACCGCGCGGTGCTCGTCGTGGCGCACCGGCTCTCCACCGTGCAGCACGCCGGCCAGGTGATCGTCCTCGACCGCGGCCGGGTCCTCGCCGCCGGCACGCACGACGAGCTGCTGTCGGGCTGCGCCGCGTACGCGGAGCTGGTGAACGGGCAGCTGCTGGGGTCCGCGGAGGCCGTGCTCACCGCGGGGGAGGGCCCCGAGACGGAGAGCGCCGGGGCCCACGAGGCGGGGCGACCGGCGGTCGCGCGGCAGGGAGTGTGATCCGCATGCCGACCTTCTCCGTGCTGGTGCCGTTCATGCCGGCCCGGCCCGAGCAGGTGCTGCCGCTCGCCGCCCTGGTACGGCACAGCGCCGCCCACCGGCTCTGGCAGGGGCAGTCGCTGCTCGTCGAGCCGCACCAGGCCTTCACCCACGTCGCGGCCTCCGGCTTCCGGGTGCCGTGCGGGACGGGCGTGACGCTCATGCCGTTCCGGCACCCGCTCGAGGCCGCGCTGCAGGCGCGGTCGGTCGCGATCGCCACCGGTCAGCCGACGGTGGCCGGGTTCGGGCCGGGCGCGACCGTGCTGCAGCGGAGCATGCTCGGCGCCCCCTACGCCAGCCCGCTCACCGCGGTGCGCGAGTACCTGACCGTGGTGCGCGGCCTGCTCGAGGGGCGGCCGGTGGAGCTCGAGGGCGAGTACTACCCCTGCCGCGTCCACATGGGCTGGCCGCCGGTTCCCGGGATCGAGCTGGGGCTGGGCGTGCTGCGCCCGGCGATGGCCCGGCTCGCCGGGGAGATCGCCGACGTCGCCATCACCTGGCTCACCCCGCCCGGCTACCTGCGCGAGGTGATCGTGCCCGCACTGCGCGCCGGCGCAGAGCGGGCCGGGCGCTCCGCGCCCCGCGTCGCGGCGATGGTCCCGGTGGCGCTCGCCGCCCCCGGCCGGGACCCGGTCGACCTCGTGCTCGCCGGGAACTCGGGCCACCTGGCGATGCCGCACTACCAGGACATGCTCCGCCGATCGGGGGTCGAGGTCGACCCGGAGGACCCGGCCGTGACGGCGAAGGGCGTGCTGGAGAGCCGGGCCTTCGTCTTCGGCGGCCCGGACGAGCTGCGGGACGCCGTGGCGGAGTACGCGGACGCCGGGGTGGACGAGATCGTGCTCAACGTCACCGGCGTCTGCCAGCGGTACGGCCTGCCCGTCGCGCAGGCGGAGCTGGAGACGATCCTCGCGGAGGTGGCCGCGTGACCGCGCTCCCCGACGGCCACGAGCCCGTCCCCGAACTCGGGATCTCGCGCCTGCTGCTCGTCGTCACCGGTGCGGTCGCCGCGGCGCACACGCCGTTCTGGCTGGAGTGGCTGCGCGGCGCGCACCCGGACGTGGAGATCCGGGTGGTGCTCACCCGCAGCGCCCGGCGGTTCGTGACGCCCGCCGCGCTCGCCGCCCACGCCGGCGGCGAGGTGTTCCTCGACGCCTGGCCCGAGGACGAGGCCGCCGCCCGGCACGTCGAGTGGCAGCAGTGGGCGCAGGCCA
This sequence comes from Actinomycetota bacterium, assembly GCA_003242605.1. Lineage (GTDB taxonomy): Bacteria > Actinomycetota > Actinomycetes > Streptosporangiales > Streptosporangiaceae > Thermopolyspora. Next base: position 597 of record QGUZ01000180.1, on the reverse strand, counting down.
TCGTGGTCTACCCGGCCACGCTGAACTTCATCGCCCGGTTCGCCCTCGGCCTCGCCGACACGCCCGCGCTGCTCGCCGCGCAGTGCGCGACCGTGCCCGTCGTGCTCGCGCCCGCGCTGCCGCCGAACGGTCTCGACAGCGCCGCCTACCAGGCGCACTGGACCGCGCTGCAGGGCCGCCGCAACGTCGCCGTGGCCCCGCCCCGGCCCGGGCTGAGCGCGACCACCGGGCGGCACGACGCGTGGGCGCCCGCGTTCCTGCCCGACGTGCTCAAGCTGGTGGAGCGGTGCCGCGCGGAGCTCGCCGCCGAGCCGGACGCGCCGTCGCCGGTGGTCTCCCTGGCGGACGGGATGCGCCCATGACGGCCCCCGCGGTCGCCGCCGCCCCGGTGGACGAGTTCGGCACCGGGCTGCTGCGGACCACGATCACGACGGACGGGGCGGGCGGGTTCGTCTGGATCCGCCGTCCCGGCCCGCTCGCCCCGGCGCCGTTCACCCCCGCCGACCCGGAGCTCGCCCCGCGGATCGCGGCGCTGCGGCCCGCGGCCGGGGTACGGCTCGTCCCCGGCACGGCCCGGGGCGAGGCACGGGAGTACCG
>QGUZ01000179.1 GCA_003242605.1 Actinomycetota bacterium | reverse complement strand
CACCCGGCCGGAGTCGGGGGTCATGAAGCGCTCGATGAGCCCGAGCACCGTGGTCTTCCCCGCGCCGGACGGCCCGACGAGCGCGGTGAGGCCCCTGGCGGGCACGGTGAGGTCGACCTCGCGCAGCACCGGCTCCACGCCGTAGGAGAAGGTGACCCGGTCGAACCGTACCGCCGCGGGGTCGGCCGCCTTCCCGGCCGGTGCGGTGTCCGCGGCCTCCCGCGCGGCCGCGCCGCCGGCCGGGGCCGGGGCCGCATCGGCCCGCGGGCCGTCCGTGGCGCGGTCCGCTTCGTCGTCCTCGGCCGGAAGCGCGAACAGCCGGTTGAAGCGCTCGCGGGCGGTGATCCCCGCCTGGATGTTCGAGGCCCCCGAGGCCACCATGATCAGTGGCGCGGTGAGCTGGAGCAGGTAGAGGAGGAACGCGACGAAGTCGGCGAGGGCGAGCTCGCCGGCGAGCAGGCGCGCTCCCCCGCCGACGAGGACGGTGAGCAGGGCGATCTGCTGCCCCAGGTTGATCACCGGGACCATGAGGGACTCCATGCGGGCGCTCTGCAGGCCGAGCCGCGCCAGGTGCCCGGCCCGGCCGGCGAGGTCCCGCGCCACCCGGTCCTCGGCCCGGTAGGCCTTGATGATCATCAGGGCGTCCATGACGCCGACGAACCGGTCGGCCAGCTCGGCGAGGTTCAGCTGCAGCGCCCGGTACTTGCGCCGCAGGCCGACGAGCACGAGGCCGACGATCCACAGCGCGGCGAGGAACCCGCCGAGCGTGATCAGCAGGAGCACCCAGTCGAGGACGCCCATGATGACCAAGGTGCCGGCGAGGGTGACCAGCGCCATGGGGAGCTGGATCGGCCCGATGTCGATCGCGCCCTTGAGCTGGAAGACGTCGGCGGTGAGCCGAGTCGCCAGGTTCCCGCTGCCCTCGCGGCGGGCGTCGGACAGCCGCAGCGCGAGCGACTTGCGCATGGTCTGGATGCGCAGCCGGCAGATGAGCCGTTCCGCCAGCCGCGACAGCAGGTACGTCGCGAGCGCGCCGGCGACTGCGGCGCCGAGGGCGACCGCGACCATGATCGTCGCGGTCCCGGCGACGCCCCGGTTCGCCTGCACCGCCTCGAGCAGCCGCGCCACCACCAGAGGGAGAGCGAGGGTGCCCGCCGTGGAGAGGACCGCGAGCGCGCCGATCGCCACCACGTGGGCGGCCTTTCCGGCGAACAGCGCCCGCATTATCTTCAGCTCGCCGCTGGGCGGCCGTTCGTCCAGGATCGCGTCATTGACCAGACTCACCAGATCCCGCCTTCCCGGGAATCGCGCAGGGCCTCGCGGACCTTGACGATCCCCCCGTGCTGCAGAAGTCCTCCGCTGTAGATGCGCGCGCCCAGCCGCAGCAGCACCGCGATCGCCGCCAGGGTGAGCACCACCGCGAGGGCGACGTCCCACCACGGCACCGGCTCGGCGGCCATGCGGACCGGCATCACCGACGACGACAGCCCCGGCACGAGCGAGAGCACGCGGGTCAGGGTGTCGTTCACTCCGGAGAACGGCGCGAGCGCCGCGAGCAGGGCCGCGGTCTGCAGCAGGCTCACCGGGCCCGCCGCGTGCTGGATGTCCTCCTGCCGGGACACGAGCGCCCCGGCCACCGCCCAGAGCGTGGCGAACAGCAGGTAGCCGGGGATGAACCAGGCGACGACCAGCGCCCCGGTGCCGAAGGCGTCCCGCGGGACGTCGACGAGCCCGGTGAGCAGGGCCACCGCCACCCCGCTCAGCACGATCACGGTGATCTGCGCGAGCGCGACCGCGCCGATGCCGAGGACCTTTCCCGCCAGCAGCTGCGCCGGCCGTACCTTCGCCACCAGCAGCTCGACGATCCGGTTGGACTTCTCCTCGAGCACGCCCTGGGCGATGCCCTGGCCGAACATGAACATCAGGAAGAAGAGCACCATCACCCCGACGGCGGCGGTCATGGTGCGCTGCGCGGTCCGCCCCGCCTCCGGCTCCAGCGCCCGCACCGCGGGCGGGGCGACGTCGAGTGCCGCCGCGGCCTGCGCCTCAGTGAGTCCGGAGCCTCGCAGCCGCTCGACGATCGCGGCCTCGCGGTGGGCGAGGCGGAGCGGGGCGGCGAGCGTCTCCGGCAGCTCCTCCAGGACGACCACCTCGCCCGCGCCGACGACCGCCGCGTCGATCTCGCCCGCGCGGACCGCGGCGAGCGCGGCGTCCGCGGAGCCGTACCGCACCGGCTCGATCGCCTGCGCCCGCAGCGCGGCGACGAACTCCGGCCGCTCGCCGACGACACCGAGCCTGGCCTGGCGTGCGCCCCCGGAGAAGAACGTCTGGGCGGCGAGCGTGGCGCAGAACACCACGACCATGAGGACGAGCGAGACCCACAGCTCCTTGCGCTGGAGCTGCACGAGGATCTCGCGGTGCGCGATCGTTCCGATCAGCGCGGCCGGGGAGGGCCGCCGGTCGTGGCCGGCCCCGTCCCGGCCCGGTGGGTCCGCGGGCACCTTCCGGGGGGCCGCGCCCGGTTCGGCCCTGCCCGGCGCACCGGTGCCGGTCAGTCCCGCCGTCATGCCGCCATCGCCTCCCGGAAGATCTCCGCGAGCGAGGGCTCGCGGCGGCCGAAGTACCGCAGGTCGCCCAGGGCGCGGGCGGCGTGGAACAGCTCGCCGAGGTCGGCATCGGGGCGCATGCGCACGGTGGCCGCGTCCCCGCTCTCGGCGAGGACCTCCACGCCGGGCAGCAGGCGCGGCCAGTTCTCCGGGGCGCCGGTGAGCGCGATGCGCAGCTCCCGGTGGTCGGCGGTGCGCCGCAGCTCGGCCACGGTGCCCTCGGCGACGAGTACGCCGTCGCGGATGATGCCGACCCGGTCGCAGAGCCGTTCGACGAGGTCGAGCTGGTGGCTGGAGAACAGCACCGGGACGCCGCGGTCGCGGTACTCGGCGAGCGCGTCCGCCATGGCGTCGGTCGCCACCGGGTCGAGGCCGGAGAAGGGCTCGTCGAGGATGAGCACCTCGGGCTCGGCGATGAGCGCCGCGATCAGCTGGACGCGCTGCTGGTTGCCGAGCGACAGCCGCTCCAGCGGGTCCTTCGGCCCGGCCCGCACGCCGAGCCGCTCCAGCCACTCGTCAGCGCGGCGCGCGGCGACGTCGCGGGGGACGCCGCTGAGCTTGGCGAAGTAGACGAGCTGGTCACGCGGCCGCATCTTGCCGTACAGGCCCCGCTCCTCGGGCATGTAACCGATGCGACGGCGCACCTCCGCGTCCACCCGGCGGCCGGCCCAGCGCACCTCGCCGGCGTCCGGGGCGAGCACGCCCAGGGCGATCCGCATCGCCGTGGTCTTCCCGGCGCCGTTCGCCCCGCAGAAGCCGTAGAGCTCGCCGGGCCGTACGGTGAGGCTCAGGCCGCGCAGCACCGGCCTGCCGGAGAAGCTCTTGGTCAGTCCGTCGAACTCAAGCATGGGCGGGCTCCCGGGCGGCCCCGGCGTCGGCGGGGGCGGTCTCGGCGGGGGCGAGCTCGAGCAGCGACCGCACCGGGGTGCTCGGGCCCTCCCAGGTGACCCGCAGGCCGGCACGCCTGCCCAGCTCGCGCAGCTCGTCGACGGTCCGCGACGGCCGCGGCATGGAGGCGGCGAGGAACAGCTCGAGGCGGGCCGCGTTCGGCGCCGAGGCGGGGACCTGCAGGTGGATGTCGGCGAGGAGCACCCTGCCCTCGGGGCCGGCGGCCTCGGCGCAGTTGCGCAGGATGGCGATCGACCGCTCGTCGTTCCAGTCGCCGAGGATGCCGGAGAGCAGGTAGACGTCATAGCCGGTGGGCAGCGGGTCGAAGAAGCTGGCGGCGACGGCGCCGGCGCGCTCGGCGAGGCCGGCCTCCTCGATCCGCCGCTGCGCGATGCGGGCGAGGTTCGGCAGGTCGAGCACGGTGCCGTGCAGGTGCGGGTGGCGGGTGAGCAGCTCGATGAGCAGGGTCCCGTTGTTCCCGCCGACGTCGAGCACGCGCCGCGCCCGGCTCCAGTCGTACGCCTCGATGATCAGCTCGGCGTCCCAGGCGATGCGCTGGTTGCCCTCCGCCTCCAGCGCCGGGACGAACGCCGGGTCATTGTTGATCTCGTCCCAGTAGTCCCGGCCGAACACGGCGGCGTGGCAGGGTTCCCCGGTCCGCACGGAGTGGAGCAGGCCGACGAGCCCGAGCTCGATCCGGCCGAACAGCCCTTCCGCGCTCAGGTACTGGCCGACGCTCTGCGGGTGGTCCCGGCGCAGCGGCTCGCCCAGCTCCGCGACCGTGTACCGCCCCGCGTCGTCGGCGGCGAGGATGCCGAGGTCGACGAGGTAGCGCAGGAGCCTGCCGAGCATGCCCTCGTGGGTGCCGGTCCGTTCGGCCAGCTCCCCGGCCGTCATCGGCCGGTCGGCAAGGTGATCGGCGAGCTTCAGCGCCGCCGCGGCCCGGACCGCGTTCGGCCGGATGAGATCGGCCATGTCGAGCAGGATTTCGACACTCGATCCGTTTCCTGACATTGCAGCCTCACATTTCTTGTGTCCGGAATTCCGCGCGTTCCCCGATCACCGCCGGCGGGTAGGATTCGCGGTGTGGCCGCGCCGGCCGCGGTTCCGCAGGTAGGCGCTGCGGACCCGCGGCCGGCGGTTCACCCGAACGATCAGCCCGGACCGTTCGTGGTGATGTAGCTGAACGCGAAGCTCGCGAAGAACCCGCAGAACGGCGAGGTCGCGGGCGCGTCGACGGCCGCGGCGACGGTCAGGTCGGCGGCCTCGGCGTACGACCGGTAACCGGTCACGAGCTCCTGGGTCAGCATCTCCTGCATCCGTGTTCACCTCCTTTCGGCGACGAGCGTCTTTTCGCTGGCTCGGGGGTGGTCGGCGGGCCGTCTCCGGGTCAGCAGCCGACCTTGTAGGTGGCACCGGCGGAGGCGCCGAGGCTGGCGCTGACGCAGTACCACGAGCTGGCGGCGGAGACGGCGCAGACGGGCGAGGTGGCGGGGGCGTCGACGCTCGCCTCGAGGTTGAGCTCGGCGGGGGCGGCGTAGGTGTCGTAGCCCGCGACGAGCTCCATCATCGACGTGGCGTTCATGATCGCTCCTTTCCCAGGCGGGTCGGCTGAAGCCAAAACAGGAAGTGCGCGCGCGCACTCCCTGCAATCGCTTCAGCGCAGGATTCGTGCGCTTTTCGGCGAACCGTCGAATTCGTGGCCGGGGTCTTAGAGCAGGACCGTCCCGTCGGGGGTGCGCACCCGCGGCGAGGTCCGGTTGCGGGCCGGCTCGGCCGGGTCGATGTTGCTCTCGGCGAACCGGGCGAGGATCCGCTCCACCCGGCCGGCGCCGTCCCTGGCGCTGTCGAGCAGGGCCTGGGCGAGCACGCCGGCGCGGTGCTGGCCGAAGCTGAGCCCGCGCATCGCCGGGCGGTCGTCCTCCGGCTCCCAGGCGACGGCGACCCCGGGACGGAGGCGGCGGCAGAAGGCCGAGACGTCGCCGCCGACGCCGGGGCCGTCCGCGGCCGCCTCGGCGAGCTCGGGCAGCGCCCGCCACCCGTCGGCGTCCAGGTAGACGACGAGGGCGTCGCGGCGCGGATACATGAACGTCGAGGAGACGACCTTCGCGCGGTACCGCACCCGGCGCTCCTCGAGGAGCGTGAGCACCCGGCGCCACGCCTGCACCGCGCTGCGCGGGTCGCGCAGGTGGACGTACATCCGCAGGGTCCGGGGCGACGCCACGGTCCCCGCCGACCCGTCGACGAGGAAGAAGCCGGGCGACAGCGCGGGGCGCGACGGGGGCATCGCCAGCGTGATCTCCTGGCCGGGCGCCCAGGGCGGTCCCGCCGACCGGACGGCCTCGCGCGGCGCCCAGACCCGCACGCCGTCCAGCCGGACCAGCACCCCGGAGGCCGGATCGGGCAGGGGGCGGAGCGCGGGGTCGGCCGCCGCCTCCGGTCCGGCCGCGGGTACGGCCCGCGCCGGCCGTGGCGGCGGGGCGCACACCACCGCCCGCGTCGTGGTCTCCGCGTGCGGCACGGCCGCGGCGAGGTCCGCCTCCAGGCGTGCGTCCCGGAGCCGGCGCGGCAAGGTGGTGACCTCCTCGCGCATCCCGGCGTGCAGGACGTCGTAGAGCGCGGTGGCCAGCAGCGACTGGAGCTCGCGGGGGTTGTCCGCGGTCACCTCCCGGTCGCCGACCGTGGCGGCCAGGTCGCCGAGGGAGACCCGCACCTCGTCCAGCGCGGCCGTCAACGCCGCGGGGAGCGCGCTCACCGTGGTACTCACTTTTCCGCCCCCAGGCCTATCGTCGCGGCGAATTTGCCCGGTTCCAGCAACAGTTTCCGCCCGATTCCGGCGGCGGCCTTTTCGATTCCGGATATCCGGCCGCGGCGCGGGGCGCCGGCGATAAGCCGGTCCAGCATGTGCCATCCGGCGAACGCCGTGGCGCGCTGTGCGAATTCGTCGTCGATCCGTTCGCGGCCGCCCAGATAAGCACGCCAGAAATGCTGCACCTTGGGCCGCAGTCGTTCGATTTTCTCGGCTCCGCGGCGGAGGATCGTCGCGTGGTCGAATTCCAGATCGACGTAAACGGAATCCCCGCGCGAGGTGACGATGTCGAGCACGGACCGGTACAGCCATTCCCCGGCGAAGGAACCCACGTCGCGGGCGCCGTCGGCCAATCGGAATTCCTCCCAGTCGGTGATGTAGAGGCGCTCGCGGGCGACGATGAACTGGTCCACCCGCAGGTCGCAGTGGGCGGGCACCCTGGGGGCCGCGGCCTCCCTGCGGCACAGCTGCGCGATCGCCTCCTGCAGGGCCGCGTCGCCCTGCACCAGCCGCCAGGCCTCGATCTCGGCGAAGCTGAAGTTCCGGAACGCCTGCAGCGTCACCCCCGGCCGCAGCAGCAGCGCGGGCAGCACCGGCGTCGAGCGGTCCAGCTCCTCCCCCTCCGGCGGTTCCCCCTCGTGCAGCGCGGCGATCGCCTCGCCGGCGGCCTCGGCGAGCCCATCGTGGAAGGTCTCCTCGACCATCAGCCGGGCGCCGCTCACCCCCGACTCGACGAACTCGAACGCGACGAGCCGGGTGGGGAGGTCGCTGCCGAGAAAGGCCGGCGAGCGCAACGGTGTGCCCTGCAGCAGCGCGGCGAACCGCTCGAAGGAGAGCAGCCGCCGCATGCGCGCCGCGACGTCCTCCCGCGGCCCCTCGAGCCGCTTGACGAAGACCTTCCGGCCGCTCTCCGTGACCCCGGCCCAGGTGTCGTTGCGACCGATCGGGGCTGTTACGGAGTCGCGCCGGAAACCACCCAGTCCCAATTCCCGCAGGAATTGTTCGACCTCGGGAACCGTGTCGAGGTCGACGGGGGTAAATGCCGGATGCCGGTTATCTGAACGGGATGCGAACGTTTTTTGAGGAGGAGCGTCAGTCTCGGCCACGGCGACCATGGCGGCCTCCTGTTAATCGTTACCTCGGACCGACTCGGGAGCGAAGGTACAAGTCGGATAAGTCCGTCAGCAACGAGTCGCGTCGATCTCTTAGGGAAGATTTGATCTGACACCGAAGCGAAGGCCCGCCGAGCCCGCGTCCGCCATACCGGTAATCCGACCCGGAAATTAGGGCGAAACCGCAGGACAATGCACGTCATCCGGTGCCCGCACCGTTCGCCGCCGCTTCCGGCCGGGCCCGGGCCGCGGGCGGCAACCCTAAGGGTTCCTCAAGAAGACATCGCCGATCCACCGGGCGCCACCTGCGGTGTTTACCGTTGCCCCGGGGCGCATCAGGCCGCCCCGCAGCCGTACCGAGCCGGGAGGGGACCGTGCAATCCGCCGCACAGGACGCCGACCGCCGCATCCCCGGCGGCACGGGCACGGAGGAGACGACGCCCGTCCGCAGCACCGAGGAGCTCATCGCCGAGTTCGACGAGGAGCGGCCGGCACGGCGGCTGAGCGGGCCGCTCGCCCGGGCCGTCGGCGCCGTCGCCCTCGGCGTGTCGGTCTACGCGCTGTACGCGGTGTTCGTCCCGGTACAGGTGCTGCCGTACCGCATGGGGTTCCTCGCGGCGGTGCTGCCGCTCACCTTCCTCTGCTACCGCGCCCGGGTACGGCCGCGCCGGCACCGCCCGCGCCGTACCGCCGAGACCGAGGCCGCCGCCACCGAGGCGCCGCCCGCGAAGGGGCGCGACAACCCGGGCGTGCTCGACTGGATCCTCGCCGGGCTCTCCCTCGTGGTGTGCGCCTACCCGCTGGTGGGCTTCGACGACTTCATCCGGCGCGTGTACGAGCCGTCGGTGCTCGACGTGGCGATGGGGCTCGGCTGCCTGGTGCTCGTGCTGGAGGCGACCCGGCGGACCGTGGGCGCGATCCTGCCCGCGATCTGCCTCGGCTTCCTCGCCTACGCCTACTACGGCGGCTACCTGCCGGTGGACTGGTCGCTCGGGCACCGCGGCTACGACATCGACCGCATCGTCGCCCACCTCTACATGGGCACCGAGGGCCTGTTCGGGGTGCCGCTCGACGTCGCCGCCACCTACATCGTGCTGTTCGCGATCTACGGCGCGGTGCTCGAGTACTCGGGCGCGGGCGAGTTCTTCGTCAACATCGCGTTCGCCGCGTTCCGGCGGTCGAGCGCGGCGGCCGGCCGTACCGTGACGCTCGCGGGCTTCCTGCTCGGCACGGTGTCCGGCTCGGGTACGGCGACCGCGGTCTCGCTGGGCAGCGTCGCCTGGCCGGTGCTGCGGCGGGCCGGGTACCCGCGGGAGAGCGGCGGCGGCATCCTCGCCGCGGCGGGCATCGGGGCGATCCTCTCGCCGCCCACGCTCGGCGCGGCCGCGTTCATCATCGCCGAGTACCTCAAGGTCTCGTATCTCACGGTGCTGCTCTACGCCACCGTGCCGACGATCCTCTACTACCTGGGGATCATCCTCGCGATCGAGATCGACGCCCGGCGGCTCGGCACCCGCGAGGTCGAGCTGGACACGCCCTCGGCGGGGCGGCTGCTCGCCCGGTTCGGCTACCACTTCTCGTCGCTGATCGCGATCGTGGTCTTCATGGCGCTCGGCCTGTCGCCGTTCCGCGCGGTCGTGTACGCCACCGTGCTCGCGTTCCTGCTCTCGTTCCTCGACCGGGAGCGACGGCTCGGCCCGCGCCGGACGGCGAAGGCGCTGTCCGCGGGCACGCTCAGCGTGCTGCCGGTCGCCGCCACCACCGCGGCCGCGGGGATCATCGTCGGCGTCGTGACCCTGACCGGGCTGGGGCTGAAGGGGTCGCGGATCATCGTCGACCTGGCGGGCGGCGACCTCCTGCTCACCACGGCGGTCGCCGCGCTCGCGGTGCTCGTGCTCGGGCTCGCCGTACCGGTGACCGCATCGTTCATCATCGCGGCGGTGATCATCGGGCCCGCGCTGCAGACCCTGGGCGTCCCGCCCGAGGCCACCTACATGTTCATCTTCTACTACGCGGTGCTCTCCGAGGTGACGCCGCCGACCGCGCTCGCCGCGGTCGCCGCGTCGGCGATCACCGGCGGCGACGCGATCAAGACGATGATGATGGCCTGGAAGTACACCCTGCCCGCGTTCCTGGTGCCGTTCGCGTTCGTGCTCGCCCCGGCGGGGCGCGCGCTGCTCGGGCAGGCCCCGTTGCCCCAGGTGCTGCTCGCGCTCGCGGTGTCGGCCGTGGCCGTGGCCGCGCTCGCGGCGGCGACCGGGGGCTGGATGATCCGCGGCGCCGGCGTGCCCGAGCGGGTGCTGTGCGCCGCCGCCGCGCTCGTCCTCCTCTACCTCGAACCCGTCACCGTCGTGACCGGCCTGGTCCTGCTCGCGGTCGCGCTCGCCGTCCACCTGGTGCTGCGGCGCTCCCCCGACCGCCGGGCCCGGCCCTGAAAGGAGCGGTATGAGATCGCTGACCCGTATCGCGGCCGTCGCCGCGGGCCTCGCCCTCCTGCTCGCCGCCTGCGGGGGTGAGCGGCGCGGCGGGGCGGACGGCGAGGCGTACAAGGGCGGCAGGCTGTCGATCGCCACCGGGAACACCACCGGCGTCTACTACCAGCTCGGCGGCGGGTACGCCGACCTGCTCACCAAGCACCTGCCCGGCTACCAGGTCACCGCCGAGGCCACCGGGGCGTCGGTGGA
>QGUZ01000494.1 GCA_003242605.1 Actinomycetota bacterium | reverse complement strand
CGGGGCCGGGCCGGGGTGTGGGGCGGCGGCCGCACGGTGCAGCGCGGAAGGAGGCGTCGCGGCCGCCGCCCGCCCGGCGCGCGCCGGGACGCGGGCCGCAGTGGCACCCGCCGCCGGTACGGCGGGCGCCGTGCGGGCGGGGTGTGGGGGCGTCACGGCGGCGCCCCGGCCGGCCGCCGGCACCGGTAGGCGGCCGGCCGGCGTTCATCGAGGTGGCGCAACACGCGCCGGGCCCGGGCGATCTCCGCGGCCACGTCGATCTCGGCCACGGCGAGGCCGGCCTTCGACCAGGTGCGGGCGAGGATATCGCCGCCCGGACCGACCACCTTCGCCTGGCCGAGGAACCGCATGCCGCCCATCGCCCCGGTCTGGTTCGCCGAGGCGACCACCACCTGGTTCTCGGCGGCCCGCGCCTGGTCGTACAGGTCGAACAGCCGCGCCTGCCGGTCCTGGGCCATGCGCGGGGCCCGGTTGGTGAGGCTCGCGGGCCACGCCGACAGGCAGGCGATGATCTCCGCGCCGTCGAGGGCGAGCGACCGGGCCGACTCGGGGAACGTCTTGTCGTAGTCGATCAGCATGCCGACGCGGCCGACCGGGGTGTCGAACGCGTCGAACCGGTCCCCGGGCGTGTACGCGGCGGCCTCGCCCGCGGGCAGGTGGACCTTGCGGTGCCGGCCGAGCACGCCGTCGCCGCTGACGCACACCGCCGCGTTGTACCGGGCGTCCCCGGCGTCCTCGCAGTAGCCGACGCACACCACCATCTCGGCGGCGAGCCGGGCCACCCGCGTGATCAGCGGGTCGTCGGGCCGGAGCGCGGGCGGCAGCGCCTCCGGGTCCGGGTGGCGCAGGTCGCCGAGGTAGCCGCCGAGCGCGGCGTCGGGCAGCACGAGCAGCCGCGCCCCCTCCCGGCGCGCGTCCTCGATCAGCTTGGCGATGCGGGCGAGGTCGAACTCGAGGTCGCGGCCGAAGTGGGCCGCGGCGGCCGCGATGCGGATCGGGCGGCCGCTCACCGCGGCCTCACGCGCCCGCCGCCACGAGGTCGTACGCCTCGGGCCGCCGGTCCCGCAGGTGCGCCATCGACCGCCGCGCGGCCGCCAGCGCCGCCGCCACGTCCACGTCGGCGATCGCCATGCCCGGGCCGTACCCGGTGGTGGCGAGGATCTCGCCGCCCGGGTCGACCACCTTCGCGCTCGCCACGAAGTGCAGCGACCCGAACCTGCCCGCCTGGTTCGCGGAGACCCACACGATCTGGTTCTCCAGCGCCCGCACCCGGTCGAACAGGTCGAACCGCCGCGTCCACCGGTCCTCGGCGAGGGTGGGCGCCGGGCTGGTGCGGGACCGCGGCCACGCCGAGGCGCACACCACGATCTCCGCGCCGTCGAGCGCGAGCGCCCGCGCCGACTCGGGGAACGCCTTGTCGTAGCAGATCATCATGCCGAGCCGGCCGACCGGGGTGTCGAACGCGCGGAACCGGTCCCCGGAGGCGTACCCGTTGCCCTCGCCGAGCGGCTGGTGCACCTTGCGGTGGTTGCCGAGCACGCCGTCCCCGGTGACGCACACCACGCTGTTGTACCGGGCCCCGCCCGCGGCCTCGCAGTACCCGGCGACCACCACCATGTCCCCGGCGAGGGCGGCGAGCCGCCGGATCTCCGGACCGTCGAGCTCGAGCGGGGGCGGGCCCTCGTCGAGCTCGGCGTCGCCGTCGAGGCTGAGCAGGTAGCCGCCGAGGCACGCCTCGGGCAGCGCGAGCAGCCGTACCCCGGCCTCGCGGGCCTGCTCGATGAGCCGCGCCACCACGGCGAAGTCCGCCTCCAGGTCGCGGCCGAACTCGGCGGCGACGGCCGCCATGCGAACGATGCTCATGCCTTCCCCATCCCGGTGACCGGCCCTGCCACGGCCTCGGTGATCTCTCCGTCCGGCCAGCGCAGCGCCACGCCGCGCCCGGCCACAAGCTCCCCGCACTCGGCGCTCACCGCGGGCCCGGCGGGCGGCGCGGGCGCGCCCGGCTCGGCGGCGGTGAGCATCGCGAACCCGGGGAAGCAGGTGAACCAGTCGCCCACGGTCGCCCCGGCGGGCCGGGGCACGGCGGCGACGTCGAGCACGGCGCCGCAGCCGCTCGCCTCGGCGAGCATGCCGAGCGTGCCGGCGATCCCGGCCATCGACACGTCCTTGGCCGCCGCGGGCCGGGCGGCGGCGACCGCGCCGAGCATCGCCCGCAGCTCGCCGGTGCGGCGGTGCGTTGTCGAGTCCCACTGGCGGCCCCGGTAGCCGGGCCGCCAGCCGCCGCCGAGGTCGGCGGTGAGCCGCACCGCGTGGCCGGGCCGCCCGCCGCCGCCCGGCACCGGGTGGCCGGTACGGCCCAGCGCGGTGACCGCGAGCGCGGCGGGCACGCCGAGCTGGGTGTGGCCGCCGAGCACCGGCACGCCGTACGCGTCGGCGGCCCGGCGCAGCCCGCCGAGCACCCGGGCGGCGTGCGAGGCGTCCCGCGCGCCGAGCGCGCCGAGCAGGCCGACCGGCTCCGCGCCCATCGCGGCGAGGTCGTTGACGTTGACCAGCACCGCGCACCAGCCCGCCCACTCCGGGT
>QGUZ01000493.1 GCA_003242605.1 Actinomycetota bacterium | reverse complement strand
GGAGTTCGCCGAGCGGCTCGCCGCCACGCTGCCGCCCTCGCTGTCGAAGGTGTGCCTGCTCACCACCGGCGCCGAGTCGAACGAGTTCGCCATCAAGATGGCGAAGCTGTACACCGGCGGCCACGAGGTCGTCTCGTTCGACCGGTCCTGGCACGGCATGACCGCGGCCGCGGCCAACGCGACGTACTCGGCGGGCCGCCGCGGGTACGGCCCGGCCGCCCCGGGCAACCTGGCGCTGCCCACGCCGTACGCCTACCGCTCGCCGTTCCGCCGCGCCGACGGCACCTACGACTGGGAGACCGAGCTCGACTTCGGCTTCCAGCTCATCGACCGGCAGTCGTCCGGCAACCTCGCCGCGGTGATCGTCGAGCCGATCCTGTCCTCCGGCGGCATCATCGAGCCGCCGCCCGGCTACTTCTCCGCGCTCAAGCGCAAGTGCGAGGAGCGCGGCATGCTGCTCATCCTCGACGAGGCGCAGACCGGGCTGGGCCGTACCGGGACGATGTACGCGTTCCAGCGGGACGGCGTGGTGCCGGACATCCTCACCCTGTCGAAGACCCTCGGCGCGGGACTGCCGGTGGCCGCCGTGGTCACCTCCGAGGAGATCGAGGAGGTGTGCCACTCGCGCGGCTTCCTCTTCTACACCACCCACGTCTCCGACCCGCTCGCCGCCCGGGTCGGGCTCACCGTGCTGAAGGTGGTGGAGCGCGACGGGCTGGTGGCGCGCGCCGCCGCGCTCGGCGCGCGGCTGCGCGAGCACCTGCTGGAGCTGCAGCGGCGGCACGAGGTGATCGGCGACGTGCGCGGCCGGGGCCTGCTGCAGGGGATCGAGCTCGTCACCGACCGGGAGACGAAGCGGCCCGCCGAGAAGCTCGGCCAGGAGGTCACCGCCGAGTGCCTGCGCCGCGGCCTGCACATGAACATCGTGCAGCTGCCCGGCATGGGCGGCATCTTCCGCATCGCGCCCCCGCTCACCATCACCGACGACGAGCTCGACCGGGGCGTGGAGATCCTCGACGCCGCGCTCACCGCGGCGGCGGGGCGCGGCTGACCGCCGCGGCCGGCGACTGGCCACTTGATGCCATTTTGTGCAACTTTCAGGTGATTTGTTGCTGGCGTCGCCGCGCCGCGGCTACACATGATCCCGTCCTCACGCCGGGTCCAGAACGTCTCCGGCGCGAACAGGGCACCTGGCCGCCCTGTGGGGGGTTAGTTCGGCCGGGCTCGCGGCGCGATGGGGATGGGCGGCGCGAGCCCGGCGCCACAGGGGTCACGCCAGGGGGTCACGCCGCCGCGCGGTCCGCCGCCGCCCGCGCGGTACGGCGCGCCGTACGGCGAGGCCACGTGCGACGGGGCATCGTGGCGATGGCGACGAGCCCGGCGGCGAGGTAGAGCACCGAGACGAGCGTGGTCCGGACGGGGTTGCCGCCCTCGGTGGCGAACACCGGCACGGTGTTGAACGCGAGGTTCGCCGCGGCGTGCATGAGCATCATCGCGAACACGCTGCCGCCGGTCGCGGTGAACAGCCGGGCGAAGATCATGGTCGCGCCGATCACCTGGAGGGTGAACAGCCAGAACTCCTGGTCGGCCTGCGCGGTCCCGGGCCGGAAGAACATCGGCAGGTGCCACAGCCCCCACAGCACGCCGTGGATCGTGCACGCGGTGGCCGGGCCCCACCGGTCGAGCGCGCGGGCGAGGGCGTAGCCCCGCCAGCCGAGGTCCTCGCCGATCGCGGCGATCCAGAACGTGGCGAGGGTCTGCGCGGTGGGCGCGATCAGCCAGGCCGCGGGGGCCGTGCCGGACAGCAGGGCGTCGAGGGCGACGGCGGTGAGCGGGACGGCGAACGGCACGCCCAGCGCGAGCAGGTACCACCGCGGGCGGAACCGCACCCGGACCGCCATGCCGAGCAGGCCGCGCAGCTCCCGGCGGCCGCCGCGGAGCGCGGCGAGCAGGCACGCGGTGAACGTGGGGGCGAGGATCGCGGTCAGGCCGAGCAGCCCTTGGATGTCGAGATCGAGGTGGATCGTCCCGTTCTGGGCGAGCACCACCGGCACGTAGCAGGCCCAGGTGACCGCCGTGGCCAGCACATAGAACCAGACCAGCCCGCGAAGGTCGGCGCGCCGGGCGTCCGCTCTCACCACTGTCGTCATCGTCGCCCTCCTTTTTATTTCGGACGTCCGTCTTAAAACGATACGATAGCGCCATGCCACGAGTGGTCGATCACCGGGCCCGCCGCGCCGAGATCGTCAACGCCGTGATCAACCTCGTCGCGACCGAGGGGGCGGAGGCGCTGACCGTGCGTAAGGCCGCGGCGGCCGCGGGCCTGTCGACGGGCGCGCTCGCGCACTACTTCGCCGACAAGGACGCGCTGCTCGCCGCGGCCTTCGCCGAGGTGGTGGCGCGCAGCGGGTTCCGCATCCGCACCCTGCCCGCCGACGCCGACCCCGCCGACCTGCTCTACCAGGCGCTGCTCGCCCCGCTGCCGATCACCGACGCCCGCCGCGCCGAGGCGCGGGTGTGGCTGGCGTTTCTCGACCGGGCGCTGGCCCGCGAGGAGGCCACCGAGCTGCTGCGCCAGGTGTACGC
>QGUZ01000492.1 GCA_003242605.1 Actinomycetota bacterium | reverse complement strand
ACCGTGCGGCTCGTCCGTCAACCGTGCGGCTCGGCTTCGGGCGAGCCCACCCGCGCCCCGCGCCGCCCGCCTGGGGGCCCGGCCGTACCGCCCCGCCGCTCGCTTCAGGCACCTGCCGCGCCGCCATGGCACACCGCTGGGCTCGGCCGTACCACCGCGGGGAGGTCAGCCGCCGGCCGCGGCCACCGTGGTGCGCCAGACGATGACGTGCTCGCCGTCCTCGTCCGCGGATCCCCCGACGCCCACCACCCGGTCGCCCGAGGCGGCGACCAGGCCGAGCCACTGGTCGCCCGGGCCGCCGAGGGGTTCCGCGGTCAGCGGGTGGCGGGTCCACGCCAGCCCGTCCGCGGAGAGCCACACCGTGCCGTCCCCGGCGCCGGCCGCGCCGTCCGCGCCCACCGCGACGAGGCCGCGGGCCGTGACCGCCACGTCGAGCACGGCGGCGGTCTCCTCGGCCGGCGGCCGGCCGTACCGCCAGGTCGCGCCGCCGTCGGTGGAGACGGCGGAGAACGGGCGGGCGCCGTCCCCGGTGGCGGCGGTGCCGAGCACCACGAGCGCCGACCGGACGCTCACCACGCGGTGCAGCGCCGCGGAGCGCGCCCCCGGCGGGAGCACCCGGGCCGCGGCCGTCCACGCTCTGCCGTCGGCGGAGCGCCAGACGATCCCGGTCTCCCGCCCGTCCCGGCCTGCCGAGCCCACGGCGGCGAAGCCGTCCGGGGTGGCGGTGACGCCGGCCAGTCGCACGCCGGCGCCCTCGTCCGGCAGGCTCTCCGCCGGGATGCGGGCGAACCGGGTGAGGTCCGCGGAGAACCACAGGGCCGGCCGCGCCCCGTCCGGGCCGTGGTCCTCGCCGGCGATCACATACCCCTGAGGGCCGGCCGCCACCGCGACCGGCGCGAGCGCCGGGTGATCGGCCGGCGCCTCGATCTCGGGGCCGGGGCGCCACGTCCGGCCGTCCGCCGAGGTGACGAGCAGCGGCCGGGTGAGCGCGGGCTCGGGCGTGGTGCTGCCGACGGCGAGCCAGCCCTCCGGGCCGTGGGCCACCCCGGTGAGCTCCTGCCGGCCCGGTCCCGACAGCGGGCCGGCCGGGCCGGCGGCCGCCCATCCGGCGCCGTCGCGGGCGGTCCAGATCGCCGCGTCGCCGTCCGCCGAGCCCACGGCGACGAACGTGCCGCCGGCCGCCGCGAGGTCCGCGACCTCCCCGGCATCCCGGCGCAGCCCGGCGATCCGCTCCGGCGGCACGGCGGTGACGGAGCCGCCCGCCCGCGCCGTGACCAGGACCGGGAGGTTCTCCACGTCGCCCCGGCCGCGCCGGTCGCCGCCCGCGACCAGCAGCCCGGCGCCGGTGATGGTGAGCCCGCGGAGCGTGCCGGGGATCTCGCCGAGCTCCGCGGCCCGGGTCCAGGCTCCGCCGTCCGCGCTGGTGTACGCCGTGTACCGGCCCCACTCGGTCTCGACGAGCGCGGCGACCCCGGCCTCCGACGCGCCCACGGCGCGCACCCCCGGCCCGTCCGGGCCGAGCCCGCCGATCGCCCCGCACCCGGTCCACCGCCCGCCGTCCGGCGAGCAGTACACCGGCACCCGGCCGTCCGCGGTCCGCTGCCGGACCGGGACGAGGACGAACCCCCGCTCGGTCGCGGCGAGCGCGCCCGGTTCCGCGCGCACGCCGGGGAGCGGGCTCTCCCCCGCCCGCCAGGTGCGGCCTCCGTCGTCCGACCGTAAGACCACCGAGGCGGAGCCGCCCGCGTCCGCGAGCGCCACCACCCGGTCCCCGCGCATCGCGATCGCGGCGATCCCGCCGATCCGCCCGGGAAGGCCGCCGCGGTCGTCCACCCGGGTCCACCGCTCCCCGTCGGGCGATAACCACACCACCGGGCCGGGGGTGCCGTCCGGGCGGGTGGTCACCCCGGCCGCGGCGAACCCCTGCTCGCCGCCGGCGAGGTCGCTGACCCGGTCCCCTGGGGCGAACGCGGCGAGCCGGGCCGGATCCACCGGGGTCCACGACCGGCCGTCCGCGGACGTCCACATCGCGTGCCCGGCCCGCCCGGTGGCGTCCGTGCCGACCGCGAGCCAGCGTCCGCCGCCGCTCGCCACCCGGCCTACCGCGCCGGCCGCTCCCGCGGCCGGGCCGAGCGTACGGCCGGCCTCCCAGGTCTCGCCCTCGTCCGGGGAGACCAGGAAGAGCGGCCTGGGCCGGGGGCCGGTGGTGTCGCTCCCGGCCGCCACGATCATGGAGCCCGCCGCGGCGACGGCGTTGAGCACGTGGCTGCGGCCGCCCCGCGCGGGGAAGGCGGCATCGGCCACCAGCCCTTCCCCGCCGGTGAGCCACCCGCCGTCCGCCGTCCCGCTCCGGAGGGCGAGCAGGCCGAGGGCTCCGGCGGCGAGACAGAGCGCGGCCACCACGGCGAGCACCACCGGCCTGCGGAGCAGGCCCCGGCCGTGGGCCCGCGCCGCCGCGGCGGGCGGCCGCCCGGGCACCGCGGGGAGGCGCGCAGGCCGGCGCACGGGCAGCGGCGGCGCCGCGGTGCCCTGGGCCGCGCGCGTGCCGCCGGCGTCCTCCTGGGAGCCCGCCCGCGGCGGGCCGGGGT
>QGUZ01000009.1 GCA_003242605.1 Actinomycetota bacterium | reverse complement strand
CTCGGAGATGTTTATAGGAGCCAGCCGCCGCGCCGCTCCGGCCTCGGCGACCTCGTCGCCGAGTACCGGGCCGCGGACGCCGGTGAGGCCGACTATGCCGCCCGCATGGCGTCGGGGCCGTTCCCCGCGGGCCGGACGCGCCCGGGCGCGCCGCCCGACCGGCCCAACGGCCGCCACGCCGCGCCGCAGGGCCCGCGGCACGCCGCACCGTCGCCCGACGACATGCCCGCGACCGGGGCGCTGTTCTCCCCGGCCGACCTCGCCGCGCGCGAGGCCGGCGCGGCCGCGCAGCAGACCCCGCCCGACGGCGGGCTCGCCCCCGGCATCTACGGCCTGCTCACCGTGTTCACGCTGGTGGACGGCGCCGGGGAGGCCTTCGACCGGCTCGCCGCCGAGACCGTCGAGGCGGTCAAGCGCAACGAGCCCGACACGCTGGTCTTCGCCTGCCACTCGGTGAAGTCCGCGCCGCTGCAGCGCATCGTGTACGAGCTCTACCGGGACGAGCACGCCTACCTGGAGCACCAGCGGCAGCCGCACATGGAGCGGTTCGCCAGCGAGCGGGTCAACCACGTGCTCGCCGCCAACGTGATCGAGCTCAACGTGAACAGCGCCAAGGTGGTGCCGCTGCCCACCGCGTTCCGCATCTGAGCGCGCCCGGCCGGGCCGGCCGGCCGTACCGAGCGGCCGGGCCCCGGGCGGGGCGGCTCAGCGCGCGAGCGCGGCGCGCAGCCGGGCCTCGTCCACCCGCCAGTAGTCGTGCTGCACGCCGTCGATGAGGGTGACCGGGATCAGCTCCCAGTACTTGGCGTAGGCCTCCTCGTCGGCGGTGATGTCGCGCTCCTCCCAGGTCACGCCGAGCTCGGCCGCGACCCGCGCGATCACCTCGCGGGCCTCGTCGCACAGGTGGCAGCCGGGCTTGCCGTACAGGGTGATGTGGTGATCGCTAGGAGCCATACCGCAAGCGTACGGCGGTGCCGGGGCGGCGGGTGCGGCGGCCGGGGCGGCCGAGGGGCGGGGCCGGACGCGGGACCGGCACCCCAGGCTGGGACCCTGGAGGAAGACAGCCCGCGAGGACGGTGAGGGCCGGTGCAGTCACTTTGTGCGTCCCTTCACAAAGGGATTAACCTGAATGTCTGCGCCTTCACCTCGACAACCGTCGCATCCGCGAGTGCGGCCGGAGGCGCACCGGCCGCCCGTCCCCCAGGAGCTCCGGCACGTGACACGCCGAACCCCGCAACCGCGCGATCGGGGTATCCCCGATGCGACCGTGGCCCGGCTGCCGCTGTACCTGCGCGCCCTCAACGGCCTCGCGGAGCGGGGCACGGCGACGGTCAGCTCGGAGGATCTCGCGGTGGCCGCCGGGGTGAACTCCGCCAAGCTCCGCAAGGACCTGTCGCACCTCGGCTCGTACGGCACCCGCGGCGTCGGCTACGACGTGCAGTACCTGATCTACCAGATCTCCCGTGAGCTGGGCCTCACCCAGGACTGGGCGATCGCGATCGTGGGTGTCGGTAACCTCGGCCGGGCGCTGGCGAACTACGGAGGCTTCGTCTCCCGCGGCTTCCGGGTGGCCGCCCTGGTCGACGCCGACCCCGCGGTGGTGGGGGAGCGGATCGCGGGCCTGGTCGTCGAGCACATCGACGACCTGGAGAGCGTCATCAGGCGGCGCGGGGTGTCGATCGTGGTGATCGCCACGCCCGCCGCGGCCGCCCAGGAGGTGGCGGACCGCGTGATCGACGCGGGCGTCACCAGCATCCTCAACTTCGCCCCGGTCGTGCTGTCCGTGCCCGAGGGCGTGGAGGTGCGCAAGGTCGATCTCGCGATCGAGCTGCAGATCCTCGCCTTCCACGAGCAGCGCAAGGCGGAACGCGCCGCGGCCTCGGCCGCGCCGCCGCGGGGCGAGCGCGCCGCCACCGGCGCCGCGCCGTACGGCGGGACCGCCGGCGGCCCCGGGACCGGCGAGACGGCCCGTTCCGCCGCGGCGGAGGACGCCGCCGGGGCGGGCGCGCTTACCGCCACCCGGCAGGGCAGGAACGACGTTAACGGGCAGGCCCCGGGCCGGCGGGCCGGACGGGCGCGGCCGGGCGGGCCCGGCGGACGCCGTAAGGCACGCGACGGGGGGACGGCCACGACGTGAGCGGACTTGGGCGGCCATCGGGGGACGCACGGGAACGGGCGACGCGGGACCGCCCGCGCCCGCCGCGGCGGTGGACCGCCGGGCGGGACACGGTCGTGATGGAGGCGAACGCTGTGCGTGACTGGAGTGGACGGATCGGCGAGCGGGACCGCGGGCACGCGGCCGGGGTGAAGGAGGAACCGTGAGCGTGCTCGTGGTCGGGCTGAGCCACCGCACCGCGCCCGTGGCGCTGCTGGAGAAGGTGTCGGTCAGCGGTGAGGCGCTGCGGAAGCTCGTGCACGACGTGCAGCAGGACGAGAACGTCGCGGAGACGATGGTGGTCTCCACCTGCAACCGGGTGGAGGTGTACACCGCCGTGGAGCGCTTCCACCCCGCGGTGAGCGCGGTGACCGCCCTGCTCAGCGCCCACTCGGGGGTGCCGGAGAACGAGCTCGCCCCGCACCTGTACGTGCACTACGAGGACCGGGCCGTGCAGCACCTGTTCCGGGTCGCCTGCGGCCTCGACTCGATGGTGGTGGGCGAGGCGCAGATCCTCGGCCAGGTCCGCGAGGCCCTCAAGCTCGGCCAGCGGGAGGGCACGGTCGGCACCGCGCTCAACGAGCTCACCCAGTACGCCCTGCGGGTCGGCAAGCGCGCGCACACCGAGACCGGCATCGACCGCGCCGGGGCGTCGCTCATCGGCGTCGGCGTCGAGCTCGCCGAGACCGTGCTCGGCGGCCCGATCGCCGGCCGCCGGGCGCTGGTGATCGGCGCGGGCTCGATGAGCGCGCTCACCGCCGCGACGCTGGTGCGCGCCGGGGTGACCGACATCGTCGTCGCCAACCGCACGTTCGAGCGCGGCCTGCAGCTCGCCCAGTCGGTGGGCGGCCGGGCGGTGGAGCTCGGCGAGATCGCCCGCGAGCTCGCCGGGGCCGACATCGTGGTCTCGTGCACCGGCGCGGGCACCCTCGTGATCACCGCGGAGATGGTCGCCGAGGCGATGCGCGGCCGCGAGCCCGACCGGCCGCTGTTCCTGCTCGACCTCGCGCTGCCGCACGACATCGACCCCGAGGTACGGCTGCAGCCCGGCGTGACCCTGGTCGACCTGGAGTCGATGCAGGAGTCCGGGGTCGGCTCGGCGACCCGGGACGGCGGGCGCCGGGCCGCGATCGAGGCGGCCGAGCGCATCGTCGACGAGGAGGTGGCCGCCTTCCTCGAGGCCGAGCGGGCCGCCCGGGTCACCCCCACCGTGGTCGCGCTGCGCAGCAAGGCGGCCCGGGTGGTCGAGGCCGAGCTGGGCCGGCTCACGGCGCGGCTGCCCGGCATGGACCAGCGCACCCGCGACGAGGTCGCCCAGACGGTGCGCCGCGTCGTCGACAAGCTGCTGCACGAGCCCACCGTGCGGGTGAAGCGGCTCGCCGCCGCGCCGGGCGGCGACCACTACGCCCGGGCGCTGCGCGAGCTGTTCGCCCTCGATCCGATGACGCCGGAGGCGGTGGCGCGGCCGGACGGGCCCGAGCGCGGGCTGCCGGGCGGTCGCGCGGCGGGCGGGCCGGTGACGGATCTGGAGTAACCTTGTTGTTCTCTCAACGACTTCGACCCGGGGACGCCGCCCCGCGCGGGCCGGCCCTCGGGTCGCGCCGCCGTCCGGCGGCCGCGCCCGTCCCCCGCGGGCCGCGGGCGGCGCCGGGCGCCGCGGGCCCCGCGCGTGGCGGCGCGGC
The DNA here is from genome assembly GCA_003242605.1 of Actinomycetota bacterium. Lineage (GTDB taxonomy): Bacteria > Actinomycetota > Actinomycetes > Streptosporangiales > Streptosporangiaceae > Thermopolyspora. The sequence continues at coordinate 38,905 of QGUZ01000009.1, read as the reverse complement.
CGTCCCCGCCGCGCGGCCGCCCCACCGGGCCGTGCGGTGGCCCACCGGGTCGGTCCGCCCGTGCCCGCGCGCGGCGGGCGGGACACGCGAGGAGATGCGATGGACGCCTTGAGGCTGGGCACGCGGAGAAGCGAGCTCGCCACCACCCAGTCCCGGCAGGTCGCCGACCGCCTCACCAGGCTCACCGGGCGGCCGGTCGAACTGGTCGGCGTCACCACCTTCGGCGACGTGACCCGGGCCCAGCTCACCCGGCTCGGCGGCACCGGCGTGTTCGTCAGCGCGCTGCGCGAGAAGCTCATCGCCGGTGAGATCGACTTCGCCGTGCACTCGCTCAAGGACCTGCCGACCGCGCCGGACCCGCGCGTGGTGATCGCGGCGGTGCCGCCCCGCGAGGACCCGCGGGACGCGCTGGTGTGCCGGATGAAGCTCGCCGACCTGCCCGCCGGGGCGAGGATCGGCACCGGCTCGCCGCGCCGGGTCGCCCAGCTGCGGGCGATGCGGCCGGACCTGGAGTACGTCCCGATCCGCGGCAACATCGACACCCGGATCGGCAAGGTGGCCGCGGGCGAGCTCGACGCGGTCGTGCTCGCCGCCGCCGGGCTCAACCGGGTGGGCCGCGGCCACGAGATCGGGCAGATCTTCGAGGTCGACGAGGTGCTGCCCGCCCCCGGCCAGGGCGCGCTCGCGGTCGAGTGCGCGGCCGGACGCAGTGATCTGATCGAGCTGCTCGCGGTCCTCGACGACCCCGCGACCCGGGCCGAGGTCACGGCGGAACGCGCCGTGCTCGCCGCGCTCGAGGCCGGGTGCGCCGCTCCGGTCGGCGCATTCGCCCTGACCGATCGGGAACAGAACAGGGAAAAACCTCTCAATCTGACCGCCGCCGTGGTCGCGATCGACGGCACGCGGTCGGTGCGCAAGTCCACCGCCGGACCCGCCACGAGCCCCATGGAGCTCGGCCGCGAGCTCGCGGCCGCCATGATCGCGGACGGTGCCGGCACGTTGATGGGGGAGCGGATCCATTGAGCTCCGGATGTCAGATGGTCGCGTTCGTGGGCACGGGGCCGGGTGACCCGAACCTGCTCACCCTGCGCGGTGCCGACCTGCTCGCCAAGGCCGACCTGGTCGTGCTCGACCGGGCCGCGCACGAGGACTTCCTGCGCCACTGCCGGTCCGGCGTGGAGGTCGCCGACCTCGCCGAGGGCCGCGAGGCGGCGGTCGCCCGCATGCTCGAGGCCGGTAAGGCGGGCCGTAACGTGGTCCGGCTGTGCCCCGGCGACCCGCTGTTCTTCGCCGACGTCACCGACGAGATCGCGGCCTGCGCCGAGGCGGAGGTCGAGTTCGAGATCGTGCCGGGGGTCCCGGCGGCGACCGCCGTGCCCGCCTACGCGGGCATCCCGACCGCCACCACGGGAACCGCCGAGTTCCGCGTGGTGGACGCCGCCCGGGTCGAGGACTGGTCGGCGCACGCGAGCTGCGCCGGCCCGCTGGTGATCCACGCCCCGGTGGAGGAGGCGGCGGCGATCGCCAAGGCGCTGGTGGCCGCGGGCCGGGCGGACACCACCCCGATCGCGGTGACCGTGAACGGCACCACCACCGAGCAGCGCACCGTCGTCTCCACGCTCGCCGGGCTCGCCCGCGAGCTCAAGCACGCCGCCCTCGAGGGCCCCGCCGTGCTCATCGTCGGGGAGCACGTGGCCGGGCGCGACCGCATGTCGTGGTTCGAGACCAAGCCGCTGTTCGGCTGGCGGGTGCTCGTGCCGCGCACCAAGGAGCAGGCCAAGGGGCTCACCGAGCAGCTCCGCTCCTACGGCGCGGTCCCGGTCGAGGTGCCCACGATCTCGGTGGAGCCGCCGCGCACCCCGCAGCAGATGGACCGCGCGATCAAGGGCCTGATCAACGGCCGGTACGAGTGGGTGGCGTTCACCTCGGTGAACGCGGTCCGCGCGATCCGGGAGAAGTTCGAGGAGTACGGCCTCGACGCCCGCTCGTTCGCCGGGCTCAAGGTGGCCGCGGTGGGCGAGACCACCGCCCGCGCGCTCGCCGAGTTCGGGGTGCGGGCCGACCTGGTGCCGAGCGGTGAGCAGTCGGCCGAGGGACTGCTCGCCGAGTGGCCGCCGTACGACCCGATGCTCGACCCGATCAACCGGGTGCTGCTGCCGCGCGCGGACATCGCCACCGAGACCCTCGTCGCCGGGCTCACCGAGATGGGCTGGGAGTGCGACGACGTCACCGCCTACCGGACGGTGCGCGCGGCGCCGCCGCCCGCGCCGATCCGCGAGGCGATCAAGGGCGGCGGGTTCGACGCGGTGCTGTTCACCTCCAGCTCCACGGTGCGTAACCTCGTCGGCATCGCCGGCAAGCCGCACAACGTGACGGTGATCGCGGTGATCGGCCCGCAGACCGCGAAGACCGCCGAGGAGTTCGGGCTCCGGGTGGACGTGATGGCCGACAAGCCGTCCGCGTACGCGCTCGCCGCCGCGCTCGCCGAGTACGGCGCGAAGCGGCGGCAGGCCGCCCTCGCCGCCGGGGAGACGCCGCGCAAGCCGTCCCAGATGCGGCGGGGCGCCCGGCGCCGCGCCAAGTGACGGCGCCCTGCAAGAGTGCGAACCAGTCGCGAGAGGTGTGACATGGCAGTGAGTGCCGAGTTGCCCGCGGGCGGGGCGTTCCCCGCGGTACGGCCGCGCCGGCTGCGCCGCGGCGCCGCGATGCGCCGCCTGATGGCCGGGACCCGGCTGCACCCGGCCCAGCTCATCCTGCCGATGTTCGTCAAGGAGGGCATCACCGAGCCGCAGCCGGTCGCCTCGATGCCGGGCGTGGTGCAGCACACCCGCGACTCGCTGCGCAAGGCCGCGGCCGAGGCCGCCGAGGCGGGCGTGGGCGGCGTGATCCTGTTCGGCGTCCCGGCGGTCAAGGACGCCCGCGGCTCGGCCGCCGACGACCCCGAGGGCATCGTGCAGCTCGCCGTCGCCGACCTCGCCGCCGAGGTCGGCGACGCGCTCGTGGTCATGACCGACCTGTGCCTCGACGAGTACACCGACCACGGGCACTGCGGCCTGCTCACCGAGGACGGCGAGGTGGACAACGACGCCACGCTGGAGCGCTACGCGTCGATCGCGGTGGCGCAGGCGGCCGCGGGCTCCCAGGTGATCGCGCCGAGCGGGATGATGGACGGCCAGGTCGCGGCGATCCGCGGCGCGCTCGACGCAAACGGGTTCCCGCACATCCCGATCCTCGCCTACTCGGCCAAGTACGCCTCGGCGTTCTACGGCCCGTTCCGGGACGCCGCCGAGTGCGCCCCGCGGTTCGGCGACCGCAGCGCCTACCAGCAGGACCCGGCCGGGCCGATCGGGGAGGCGCTGCGCGAGGTGCGGCTCGACCTCGCCGAGGGGGCCGACGCGGTGATGGTGAAGCCCGCGCTCGCCTACCTCGACGTGCTGCGCCAGGTGCGCGACGCGGTCGACGTGCCGGTCGCGGCGTACCAGGTGAGCGGCGAGTACGCGATGATCGAGGCGGCCGCCCGGAACGGCTGGCTCGACCGGGAGCGCGTGATCATGGAGTCGCTGATCGCGATCCGCCGGGCGGGCGCGGACCTCATCCTGACCTACTGGGCCACCGAGATTGCGCGGGTCCTATCCTGAATCTCATCCGCCGGGCGCGAGGGCCGGCGGAGAGTCGGGGAGGAGCGTGAATGGTGGGGGTTCCGCTGACTCGTCGGTCCAAACGACGCAGGCATGGGTCGGCGGAGATCATCCGCGCGGTTCTCGAGTACGCCGAACTGGGCTGGGCCTGCGTGCCGGGGGCGCACCCGCTCGACAAGGGCGGCCGGGCCTGCTCCTGTGACCGGCTCGGCTGTCCCGATCCCGGCGGCCACCCGCTGTCGCCGGGCTGGGCGATCCAGGCGACGACCGACCCGGAGCTGCTGCGGCGGTGGTGGGAACGGGACCCCGAGGCGAACGTGATCCTGCCGACGGGCCGGGTGTTCGACGTGTTCGACGTGCCCCGTGCCGCCGGTCTGCGGGCGCTGTCGGGGATGGACGCCGCCGGCTTCCAGGTCGGCCCGGTCGCCGAGAGGGGCGACCGGGTCCTTTTTTTCGTCGCGACCCGGGGCGCGCCCGAGGACGAGGACGAGTGGTGGTCCTGTCAGCTCGACTGCTACCCGGAGACGATCGACGACAAGCCGGGGCTGCGCTGGCACTGCCGCGACAGCTACGTGCTCGCCCCGCCGTCGGCGCTGCGCGACGGGGGCGCGGTGACCTGGCTGCGCCCGCCGGTCGGCGCGGCGCTGCCCGACCCGCTGCGCGTGCTCGACCATCTGGCGGACTTCCTGGAGTAGCCGGAGCGGGCGCGGGGCCGCGGCAGGCCCGCCGTACCCTGGTGCGGTGAGCGAGCGAAGCGGAGGGCGCCCGATGGGCGACGAGAGGTCGAAGGAGCTGTTCGAGCGCGCCCGGGCGGTCGTGCCGGGCGGAGTGAACTCGCCGGTCCGCGCGTTCGGCGCGGTGGGCGGCACGCCCCGGTTCATGGTGTCGGGGGCGGGGCCGTACGTGTTCGACGCCGACGGCAACCGGTACGTCGACCTGGTCTGCTCGTGGGGGCCGATGATCCTCGGCCACGCCCACCCCGAGGTGGTCGCGGCGCTCACCGAGGCGGCCGCGCAGGGCACCTCGTTCGGCACCGCCACCCCGCGCGAGGTGGAGCTCGCCGAGGAGATCGTCAACCGCGTCGCCCCGGTGGAGAAGGTGCGGCTGGTCAACTCCGGCACCGAGGCGACGATGACCGCGGTACGGCTGGCGCGCGGCTTCACCGGCCGGTCGAAGGTGGTGAAGTTCGCCGGGTGCTACCACGGCCACGTGGACGCGCTGCTCGCCTCGGCCGGGTCGGGCGTGGTCACCTTCGGGCTGCCGGACACCCCCGGGGTGACCGGGGCGTCGGCGGCCGACACGATCGTGCTGCCGTACAACTCGGTGGAGGCGGTGGAGGCCGCGTTCGCCGAGGTCGGTGACGAGATCGCGTGCGTGATCACCGAGGCGTGCCCGGCGAACATGGGCGTGGTGCCGCCGCGGGAGGGCTTCAACCGGCGGCTGCGCGAGCTGTGCACGCGGCACGGGGCGCTGCTCATCATCGACGAGGTGCTCACCGGCTTCCGCGTGTCCCGGTCCGGCTGGTACGGCATCGACCCGGTCGACGCGGACCTGATGACGTTCGGCAAGGTGATGGGCGGCGGGCTGCCGGCCGCGGCGTTCGGCGGCCGGGCCGAGGTGATGGCCCACCTCGCGCCGGAGGGCCCGGTGTACCAGGCGGGCACGCTGTCCGGCAACCCGCTCGCCTGCGCCGCCGGGCTCGCCACGCTGCGCGCCTGCGACGACGCCGTCTACGCGCGGGTGAACGCGGCCGCGGCCGCGATCGGCGACGCGGCGACCGAGGCGCTCGCCGCCGCGGGCGTGCCGCACCGGCTGCAGCGGGCGGGCAACCTGTTCTCGATCTTCTTCATCGACGAGGACGTCACGGACTTCGCCACCGCCCGGCGGCAGGACACCGCCGCGTTCACCGCGTTCTTCCACGCCATGCTCGACCGGGGCGTCTACCTGCCGCCGTCGGCGTTCGAGGCCTGGTTCGTCTCGGCCGCGCACGACGACGCGGCGATCTCGCAGGTGGTCGAGGCGCTGCCCGCGGCCGCCAAGGCGGCCGCCGCGGCATCGGCGCGCGGCTAGCCGGTGGGGGCGGTCGCCGCGCGCGTACCGCCCGCCGGAGGCCGATGGCCGCCCGCACGCCGCCGCGGTGTGCGGGCGGCCGCGTATTGCGGGCGGTGTGACGGGCGGACGGCCCGGGCGGGCCGGTGCGCGGGCCTGCGGCCGTTCGCCGTGCCGTACCCGCGTCGTCGCCCTGCCGTGCGGCGCGGGCGCGGGGTCGCGTGCCCCGTCGCGGGTTCGCCGCGGAGCGCGGCGAACCCGGGAGAACCCGTGGGAGGGCCGGGCGAACGTCCGGGGTGGGCGTCCGCTCCGGCCCTCGCTCATCTCACCCGTTCCTCGCGGTTCCCGGCCGGCTCGCGGGCCGGCCGGTCGGGCGTGTCCGGCGCTACGACCGGCGCATCGGGCGGCGGCCCGGTGCGTTCGCCGGCCCGTGCGGCGGCCTGCCGTGCCCTGCGCCGCTGCCGGGCGCGCCGCTCGCGTGCCTCGGCGGCGAGGTAGGAGCCGTGCCGGCGCCAGGACCGCGGCCGGGCCGGCCGGTCACGTTCCCGCGGGCCGCGCGCCGTACGGCACGGCCCGAGGCCGGTCGGCCCCGGGCCGGGAGCGCTCTCACGCCGCGCACGGCCCCGGCCGTCCCGGCCGGATCGCCGCCGCGCGCGGCGGGCCCGGCCCGAGACGGCGGCCGGCTGGGCCGGAGCGCCCGCGCTCGTCGGCCTCCTCCTCGCGGCGACGGCGGCGGGCGGCGCGGGTGTTGCGTGCCTCGGCGGCGAGGGCGGCGAGGTAGGAGGGGCGGGAGTCGCCCGGCTTCTTGATGAAGAGGTGGTGAAGGAAAGTCATGGATCAATCATTCATCGCTAAACAGTGAAGGACAATCGAGACTTTCTTGGCCATATGGTTTAGAGTTGCTACATGCTCGACCTGAACCGGCTCAAGGCACTGCACGCCGTCGCCGTCTACGGCTCCGTCGTCGCCGCCGCCGAGGCGCTCATGGTGACCCCGTCGGCGATCTCCCAGCAGCTCGCCAAGCTGGAGCGGGAGACCGGAGCGCCGCTGCTCGAACGCAGCGGGCGCGGCGTGCGGCTCACCGACGCCGCGGGCGTGCTCGCCGAACACGCCGGGCGCATCCTGGCGATGGTGGAGCAGGCGGAGGCCGACTTCGAGGCGATGCGCGGCGCGGTCGTTGGCAGGCTCGCCATGGCCGCGTTCCCCACCGCGGCCCGCGGCATCATGCCGAAGGCGCTCGCCACGCTCAAGGCCGAGCACCCCAACCTCGAACTCGTGCTGTACGAGCGCGACCCGGAACGCCAGATCCGCGACGTGCTCCGCGGCGAGCTCGACCTGGTGGTGGTCCAGGACTGGGAGAACCAGCCGCTCCCCATCCCCGAGGGGCTGTCCCGGGCGCCGATCCTGGAGGACATCGCCGACGTCGCGCTGCCCGCCTCGCACCCGCTCGCCGACCGCGACGAGGTACACCTCAACGAGCTGTGCGAGGAGAAGTGGATCAGCAACGCGCCCGGGCAGATGTGCTACGACTGGCTCGTGTTCACCCTGCGCTCCGCCGAGCTGGAGCCGGAGATCACCTGCTACGCCGAGGAGTACGCCACCCAGCTCGCCCTCGTCGCCGCGGGCCACGGCTGCGCCATCGTGCCGCGGCTGGGCCGGGTCTGGGTGCCCGAGGGCGTGCGCATGGTGCCGATCCGGCCCCGCCCGGTGCGCCGCATCATCGCGCTGTGGCGCACCGAGGCGGCGCGCCGCCCGGCGATCCGCGCGGCGGTCGCCGCGATCCGCGCCGCGGCCGAGACCGTCGACGCCGTACCCCCCGACCTCGCCGTCCGGACGCCGGCCGCCGCCGGGGCGGGCAAACCGGGCACATCCGGCAGCTGAGCGGCTCCGGCCACGCCGCGTGGCCGCCCGTGCGCCCACGGGCGCGAAAGCGACCGGCGGGTAAGCTGGTGGCCACCATGGCTGACACGACTGTCGTTCACCTACTGCGGCACGGCGAGGTGCACAATCCCGACGGCGTCCTGTACGGCCGGCTGCCCGGATACCACCTGTCGAGCACCGGGCGGCAGATGGCCGAGCTGGTGGCGAAGGCGCTCGCCGACCGGGACATCGTGCTGATCGCCAGCTCACCTCTGGAGCGCGCGCGGGAGACGGCCGCACCGCTCGCCGAGCGACTCGGCCTGGAGGTGAAGATCGACGAGCGGCTCATCGAGGCCGACAACGTGTTCCAGGGGCATCGGATCGGCGTCGGGCGCGGCGTGCTGCGCAGTCCACGTCACTACCGCTACCTGTGGAACCCCTTTCGACCCTCGTGGGGCGAGCCGTACATCGACGTGGTGCGGCGCATGAAAACGGTGATCGACGAGTCGCGTGCGGCGGCCCGCGGGCATGAGGCCGTACTCGTCTCGCACCAGCTTCCGATCTGGGTCATCCGCCTCGCCGCGGAGCGCCGCCGGCTGTGGCACGACCCGCGCCGCCGCCAGTGCGCACTGGCGAGCCTCACCACCCTCACCTTCGAAGGCGACCGCCTGATCAGCATCGGATACAGCGAGCCCGCGGCCGCGCTGCTGCGCGGGCCCGAACCGCCCTCCGGGGCCTAGCCGCGCGCGCGAACCCCGGTTCCGGGACCTACGCCTCGACCGGGTACTGTGACGCTCTACCGGGTGTAGTGCGAGGAGACGTCCTGTCGTGTCCAGGAAAGCCATCGTTCTGATCGCCGCGCTGGCCGGTGCGGTCCTGTCGGGCTGCGCGGGCGGCCAGTCCACGGCCGACCAGTCGAGCGACACCCGGTACGTCGCCGGTGACGGACGCGTGCAGCTCTTCGAACCGGCCGCGCGTCGCCAGGCCCCCGCGATCGAGGGCGAGACGCTGGAGGGCGACCGCGTCGCGCTCGCCGACCACAAGGGCAAGGTGGTCGTGCTCAACTTCTGGGCCTCCTGGTGCGCGCCGTGCCGCAGCGAGGCCCCCACGCTCAAGGACGTCGCCGAGCGGACCAAGGACCGCGGGGTGACGTTCCTCGGCGTGGACTTCAAGGACCGCAAGGCCGACGCGCTCGCCTTCCAGCGCCGGTTCGAGCTCGGCTACCCCAGCATCTTCGACCAGCCGGGCAAGGTCGCGCTCGCCTTCAACGGCACGGTGCCGCCCGCCGCGATCCCCACCACGCTCGTGATCGACCGGCAGGGCCGCATCGCCGCCCGCGCGCTCGGCGAGGTGAAGCACTCCGCGCTGCTCGACGTGGTGACGAAGGTGAGCGGGGAGGGCGGCGGTGGCTGACGGGCTCGCCGACACGGTCGCGGCGGGCTCGCTCCTCGTGGCGCTGCCGATCGCCGTGGCGGCCGGGGTCGTCTCCTTCCTCTCGCCGTGCGTGCTCCCGCTCGTGCCCGGCTACCTGTCGTACGTCACCGGGATGAGCGGCGACCCCAGGCGGGGCCGCATGGTGCTCGGCAGCGCGCTGTTCGTGCTGGGCTTCGCCGTGGTGTTCGTCGCCGGCGGCGCGCTGTTCGGCGGCGTCGGCGCGGCGCTGCACGCGAACGCCGAGGTGATCACCCGGGTGCTCGGCGGGGTCACCGTCGTGCTCGGGCTCGCGTTCCTCGGCTTCATCCCGGGCCTGCAGCGCGACTACCGCATCTCGCGGCTGCCCGCGGCCGGCCTCGCCGGGGCGCCGCTGCTCGGCGTGGTGTTCGGGCTCGGCTGGACGCCGTGCATCGGCCCCACGCTCGCCGTCGTGCTCGGGCTCTCCCTCGACCAGGGCAGCGCGGCGCGCGGCGCGGCGCTCGCGTTCGGGTACGCGCTCGGGCTCGGCCTGCCGTTCGTGCTCGCCGGGCTCGCCTACCGACAGGCGCTGCACGCCTTCCGGGCGCTGCGGCGGCACACGCAGCTCATCACCCGCATCGGCGGCGGCATGCTCGTCGCCGTGGGCCTGCTGCTCGTGACCGGGCTGTGGACCGAGCTCGTCGCCGGCATGCAGGGCTGGATCGGCGGGTTCAGGCCGGTGATCTGACATGAGTTCTTCGCACACCCCCGGCGAGACCGGCGCCGAGCGGCCCGCCGAGGCCGCCGCCGTCGCCACGGCGCACGCCCCGGAGCCCGCCACCCGCCAGACCGCGCCGCCGCGGCCCGCCGGGTTCGGCCCGGTGGCGTGGCTGCGCTGGGGCTGGCGCACGCTCACCTCGATGCGCACCGCGCTCATCCTGCTGTTCCTGCTCGCGGTCGCGTCGGTGCCCGGCTCGATCTTCCCGCAGCGCGGGGTGAGCCCGGAGAAGGTCGCCGAGTACTTCCGCGACAGCCCGGCGCTCGCCGAGTGGCTCGACCGGCTCTCCCTGTTCGACGTCTTCCAGGCCCCCTGGTACGCGGCGATCTACCTGCTGCTGTTCGTCTCGCTGCTCGGCTGCGTGCTGCCCCGCACGGCCACGCTCGTCCGGGAGCTGCGCCGCCGGCCCCCGGCCGCGCCGCGCAACCTGTCCCGGCTGCCGCGCCACGCCGCGTTCCAGGGCGAGGCCGAGGTGGCCGAGCTCGCCGCGGAGCTGCGCCGCAAGGGCTTTAGGGTGGCCACCGGCCGCGACTGGGTCGCGGGCGAGAAGGGCTACCTGCGCGAGGTCGGCAACCTGCTCTTCCACTTCGCCCTGCTCGGCATCCTGTTCGCGGTCGGCGTCGGCGCGGTGTACGGCTACCGCGGCAACGTGCTCGTCGTCGAGGGGGAGGGATTCGCCAACACGGTCGCCGTGTACGACCGGTTCCAGCCGGGCCGCCTGGTGACCGCCGACTCGCTGGCGCCGTTCTCGTTCACGCTCAAGGACTTCCGGGCGACCTACCAGACCGAGGGGGAGCGGCAGGGCCAGGCCCTCGACTACGTGGCGCGGCTCGCGGTGACCGACCGGCCGGGCGCGCCCGAGCGGGACTACGAGCTGCGGGTGAACGAGCCGCTCGAGGTGGACGGGACGCTCACCTACCTGCTCAACCACGGCTACGCGCCGGTGGTGAAGGTCACCGACGGCGAGGGGCAGGTCGCCTTCGAGGGGCCGGTGCCGTGCCTCCCGGTCGACCAGCGCACCCTCACCTCCGAGTGCGTGATCAAGGTCCCGGACGCCCGGCCGCAGCAGCTCGGCTTCCTCGCCCGGTTCCTGCCGAGCACGGCGAGCGCGCAGGGCGGCGGCTACGTCTCGGTGTTCCCGGCCGCGATCAACCCCACCGTGCAGATCTGGGCGTTCTCCGGCGACCTCGGCCTCGACGACGGCGTGCCGCAGTCGGTGTACCAGCTCGACACCGACGGGCTGAAGCCGCTGGTGATGCAGTCCGACCCGCTGCAGCCCGGGCAGTCGCTCACGCTCCCGGACGGGGCGGGCACGATCGCGTTCACCGGGGTCCGGGAGTGGATCACCCTGCAGATCACCTACGATCCCGGCCGCCTGCCCGCGCTGGTCTCGGCCGTGGTGGCGACGGTGGCGCTCGTGCTGTCCCTGGTGATCCGGCGCCGCCGGGTGTGGATCCGGGTGAGCCGCGCCGACGGCCCCGCGACGATCGAGGTCGGCGGCCTCGCCCGCACCGAGGGCAACGTCAGCTTCACCGAGGAGTTCGACGAGATCGTCAGCACACTGCGCGGCCGGTTCGCGGTCGCATCCGATACCGCGCGGCCGGACGGCGGCCGCACTAAGGAGTGACACGGTGGGCAATCAGGTCAACACCGGACTCGCCCAGCTGAGCGACCAGCTCATCCTGGTGACGGTCCTGCTCTACCTGGGCGCCATGATCGGATACGCCCTGGAGCTCGCGTTCGGCCGCCCCCGCGGCCAGGCGCCCGCCCGGCGGACCCGCGAGCCCGTCGCCGTCGGCGCGGGAGCGGCGGGCCGGGCCGAGACGGACACCGCGCAGGAGACCGGCGACGCCGGGGAGACCGGCGCGGCCGTGCCGTACGCCCCGTGGGCGGCCACCGTGGGACGCGTCGCGGTCGCGGTCAGCTGGCTGGGCTGGGCGGCGAACCTCGCCGGCATCGTCACCCGCGGCGTGTCCGCCGGCCGATGGCCGTGGGGCAACATGTACGAGTTCACGGTCGCGATCTGCTTCGCCGCCGTGACCACGTTCCTCGTGCTCGGCCTGCGGCAGCGGATCCGCTTCCTCGGCGCGTTCGTCATGGTCGCCGCCGTGCTCGGGCTCGGCTTCGCCGTGCGCTACCTGTACGTCCAGGCCGGACCGGTGGTGCCCGCGCTCAACTCCTACTGGCTCGCCCTCCACGTGGGCGCCGCGATCATCGCGAGCGGGCTGTTCTTCCTGGCCGGGGTCACCGGCGTGCTCTACCTGGTGCGCCGCCCGGGCGCGGTACGGCTCCCGGACCGGCGGACGCTGGAGCGCGTGATGCACCGCGCCATCGTGCTCGCGTTCCCGATCTGGACCTTCGCCGTGATCGCGGGCGCGCTGTGGGCCGACCGCGCCTGGGGCCGCTACTGGGGCTGGGACCCCAAGGAGGTCTGGTCGTTCATCACCTGGCTGGCGTACGCGGCCTACCTGCACGCCTACGCCACCGCGGGCTGGCGGGGCACCCGGAGTGTGATCATCCAGCTCGTCGCCTGCGGCTGCCTGCTGTTCAACCTCGTCGGGGTGAACCTCTTCTTCGGCAGCCTGCACTCCTACGCCGACATTCCGGGCTGATCCCCGCGGTCCGCCGCTCGCCGGTGCCGGGACGGCCCTCGGGCCGCCCGGCGACGTGCGTCGTCACCGCCCTCCGACCGGCGCCGCGCCGCCGCGCCCGGGCCGGGTACCGGGCCCGTGCGCGCCGGTACGGCGCCGCCCCGCCGGTCACTCCTCGCCGCGGATGCGCCGCTCCAGGCTGCGGAGGAACTCGGGGTCGTCGTCCGGGCCCCGCGGGGCCGGGGGACGGGGCGTGGCGCTGCCGAAGAAGCCGCCGCCGGAGAGGGGGGAGCCACCCGGCGTGTGCGCCTGCTGCTGCAGCGGGCGGCCGAGCAGCAGCCACAGCAGGCCGCCGACCGTCATCAGGAGCACGACGACCAGCACCCAGAGCACCTTCGGGAGGTTTCGGACCTGGTCCTCGGGCGTGGTGATGACGTCGAAGAGGCAGTAGAGCCAGAAGGCCAGCAGCGCCAGACCGATAACCACAGCCATATGCGCAGCGTACGGCATAGCAGGCATAGATCGCCCTTTGGACTGCGCAAGGTTCGATAGGCCCGTCCCCGGAGGATCCGGATCGCCGCCGCGGCCGGTGGACGACCATACGGGCCATTCGGACACCCCCGCGCCGGATTACGGCGCGCCGCAGGCGCTCCGGCACCCGGTGAACCCTGCATAACGGGTGACTCGGCGGAGACGCTCGTCGTACCGTGGGACGCGACAACACTTCTCGGCGAGCTGGGGAGGGGAGGCCGGCCCCGGCCGAGGCGTGCGCCGCCGGACGGGCGGAGGCGGGCGAACGGCCCCGAGAGGCCGGGCGGCGGCGAGCGGGCGGGCGCGGCCGACTCGACCGTGGAGAACAGAGAGGCGCGATGGCGCAGTTGGGCGACAGAGGTCGTCATCGGCGGGGGCTTCGCTGGTGGCAGCGCGGGCCGTACACCTCGCGCGGCGGGATGGAGTCGCGGGGAGAGGCCGAACGGCACGCGATGCGCCCGGAGCGGGGCGATGCGCCGGCGCGGCCGGAACGCACCGAGCGGTTCGGCTGGTTCCGCCGCGCCGAACGGGGGGACCGCGTCGAGGCCGGCGAGCTGCCGGAGCGGCGGAACGTCTTCGAGCCGCGCGATCGGCTGCGGCGTCCGGAGCGGGCCTACCGCGCCGCGGTGACCGCCCCGGTCATGGACCGGCCGGCCTACACCTGGCGGGACTTCGAGCTCGACGACCGTCCGGTGGAGTGCGAACCCCACCCGCCGGACGTGCCCGACCTCGGCGACGGGCGACGGCACTGCGGCGCGCTGGAGCGGGTGCTGCACCGCCAGTGGGACGCCGCCGACGGCCCGCCCCCGCCGGAGATCGTGCGGGCGATCGACAGCCTCGCCCGGCTCCCGGACGGGCTGAAGGAGAAGCTCGCCTCAGGGCTCGAGGGCATCTACGTCGGCCCCGGCGGCGTGCCGGACCTCGACGACATGGGGTACCTGCGCGGCGCCCCGCTGCCGTCGGGCCGGGCCACCTGGGATATCTGCGCCGGTGCCTACGGCGACCGCAAGATCGTGGTGGGCGACCGGCCCTCGCCCACCCCGGACGTGATGATGCACGAGGTGGGCCACGCCCTCGACGACGTCGACGCGCCGCCGGGGGATTGGGTGTCGGACTCCCCGGAGTTCGTGGCGCTCTACGAGCAGTGCCTGCCGCATCTGGTGTCGGCCTTCCACAAGCAGGGCAACGGCCTGGGGCGCAAGGAGTTCTTCGCCGACGCCTTCGCCGCCATCGCCTCCCGCCAGCGCCCCGCGCTCGTGGACATGCTCGGTGGGGACACCAGGACCGCGCTCAACGTGATGTTGTTCTTCAACCGGCGTTACGGAATCTAGGTGATCTCAGATGTACGTGATCCGGCTCGCGGACGGGACCCTGCGGGTGCCGCGGACCCTGGCCAGCGATGACGGGCGCCTCATCGGCAACGCGTACGTGGAGATCGCGCCGGGTGATCCGGAGTACGAGCGCTGGTCGGCGGAGGCGGTCAGCGAGGAGGAGTTCGCCACCATGCGGCGGCGCTGGCGGGAGGAGAACGACGAACTGGAGCGCGCGTTCCTCGCCTTCAAGGCGGAGCAGGAGCGCTGACGGCCTGGGTCGCGATCGGGGGGTACCCGACGTGGTGCGGACGAGACGGCGTGCCGCCGCTCGGTGAGGGGCGAATGACGGTACCGGTAACGACGCTGCCGGCTGAGGGCGCCGGTTGACCGTGCCGGTCGAGAGGGCCGGTCGAGAGGGCCGGTCGAGAGGACCGGTCGAGAGGACCGGCGATGCGCCGCGCTCACGTTTGCCGGCGGAGCCGGTCGGCCGGGGCGCTCCGGCGGGGCCGCCGCGTGCGGCGCGGGCGCACGGTGCGGCGGTGGCCATGCCTGCGGCGGTGCACGACGGCGCGCACGGTGACGGGCCGCGGTGCGATGTCCGCCGCGATCGCGGCGGTGCTCGCGGGCGGAGTTCACCGGCGGCGCCCGGCGTCGCCGCGGGCCATGCCGCTGCGCGGGGTGTCCGGGCGGCGGTGCCGGGAGGCGTGGCGGACGGGATCGGCGGTCACGGCCGGAGTGGGCTCCGGTCGCCGGGGCCCGCCCTTTCCCGGCAGTGTTCGGTCCCAGTGTTCGTTCCCGGTCTTCGTTTCCCGGCGCTGATCCCGGAGCGTCCGGGTGCTCCGCCGTGCCACGGCGGCACCTCCGGGCGTGTCAACCGCGCCGTCCCATCTCACCGCACCGGGCCGCGCTGCGGCCGTCGTTCGGGCGGTGGCCCGTGCGGTGGGCGCGGTACGGCGGGCGTGCGCTCACCGCGGGCCGGTCGCGTCCGGCGCGGAACCTCGGGTGCCGGGGTGTGCCGGCCCCGGTGGTCGACGACGCGGATGAATCAGCACACGAGAGGGTGCGATGGGCACAGCAGGACCAAGAGCGTCGTCGGGGGGTGCCGGGCGGCGCGTCCCGGTCCCCCACTCCAGTGACCCTGCGGCTTCCGGGGGTCGCAGGATCACCGGTGTGACGGTGTCGACGTCAGACGCGCGGTGACTCGCCGTTTTGGCGTTCGGCCGTCAGGACCTCCTCACCACGCAGGAGGGCGTGGACCTCCGACTCGCGGAAGCGCCGGTGCCCTCCGGGGGTGCGGATGCTGCTGATTCGGCCGGCGGCCGCCCAGCGTGTCACCGTTTTTGGGTCGACCCGGAAGAGGGCGGCGACCTCCCCGGGTGTCAGCAGACGCTCGCTGCTACTCTCCACAATCTCTCCCCCTCGCATCCCGCGTCCTGCTGCGGGCGGACAGGTAACCAGTGTGCCGAGCGGAGCCTGATTTATCCGTGCTTTTCACAAAGATCACGTGATGTTATCGGCTGACTGCCCGATTGTTATATGATAGAGCCTCTTTGGGGCTCTGATGGGTGTTTCTTTATGAAAGCGCCGTGTTGGGTAAGACTAGCAGCGCTCGCGCCTCGTGCGAAGTGAGGACGCTCCATCGTGAGAGTGACGTAACCTCGACGCTGTGCGTCCAGTTGTGGTTTACACCCTGTCGCGGCTCGGCCTGTTCGCCGTGGCCTTCGCCGTGCTGTATCTGACCGGTCTGCGGGACTGGTTCTGGCTCCTTGTGGTGGCCTTCCTCGTCAGCGGCCTCGCGAGCTATGTGCTGCTGTCCGGACAACGTGACGAGATGAGCAAAGCCATCGCCAGAAGGCGGGAGTCCCGCGGGGACCGGTGAATCGGGTTCAGTGCCGCACGGGGAACATGCCGACGCGGGCATGGTACTCGCGCCCCAGCTCGGTCGTGTCGCTTCCGACGAGAAGGCCGGTCTTATGCGCGAGGAATGCCTTCACCCCGATGCCCCGGGTCCGGGTCGGGTTCCAGGGGAGTGCGCGCCCGGTCACGGGATGGATCGCACCGATGCCCTTTCGCGACACCGCACCCGGACCCCGGGTGTCGGATCCGTGCGGGTTGTTCAGCCACCGCTGGTGTCCGCCGACGTAGACCGCGGCGCCCGTCACCGCCACCGAGTAAAGCGAGTCACCCCCGGTGTGGTTGATCCAGGTGGGACGGATATTGGTGCCCTTGGAATAGGTTTCGAAACGGGCCGCCGAGTCACATGTGGGTCCGGTGCCGCCCCGGTGTTTCGGTCCCCCCGTGGTAACGACCACAAAGTACTTTCCGTCAGGCGAAAAATCCAGGCCGCGCACGTACCAGGGAAACGCCGACCAGCACTTCGCCGCGTACGCCCGGGTGCGCCAGGGCGCGACCCGCGGCGGGTTCCGCCCGATGTCGATCAGGCCGAGCTGCGGGCGTGACCGTCCGTCGAGCGTGGTGAACGCGCCGTCGACCGCGAGCCGGTCCCGGGAGAGCGCCATCGCGTACACCCGGAGCCGGGCGCGGGGCGGCGGATCGCCCGGGGTGATGGTGAAGGCCGGGTCGAGCGCGCCGGTCCGCGCGTCGAGGCGGGCGAGCGCCGGGCGGACCGTGTCGCCGACCTTGCGGAAGGTGCCGCCGACGTACAGGTGGTCGCCGTGCGCGACGAGCGCGTTCACCTCGCCGCCACGGATCCAGGGCGTGAACCCGTGCACCGCCCGCCCGTCGGCGAGGCTGAGCCGGGTGAGGGCGCGGGTGGGCCAATAGTTCACGGTGTCGAAGGCGCCGCCGACGTAGACCGTGCCGCCGGACCCGGGGGCGAGCGCGTACACGGTGCCGTCGAGCACCGGCGCGAAACTTTCATCGATCCGGCCGGTGTACAGGTCGAACGCGAACAGGTTGGTGCGCCGCATCTCCCGGGACTCGCCGGCGTTCCGCACCCGGGTGAACGAGCCGCCGACCACGACCTTCCGGCCCACGAGCGCGAACGCGTTGACGATGCCGTCGAGTACGTGCGGCGTGTAGTCCACCGGGTCGGCCGACACCACGCGGGCGTGCCTCACCGCCCCCCGGGGCATCGCCTGGGCCCGGTGCTGCCCGGCGCCGCCGAGCGCCGCCGCGGCGGTCGGCGGGGCGGCGGGGAGCGTGGCGGCCGCCGTGCACACGCCGAGGGCGCAGGCCCCGAAGGTTGTCATGATCTTCCTGTTCCGTGAGAGCACGCAGAACTTCCTACCATTCGCCGTGTGAGCATGCGACTACTTTCAGTGAAATTGGTCATCGCGCACTAGGCTTGTCCCATGACGCGCGCATCGCTGGACAAAAAGCCGCACGAGGTCGCGGCCATGTTCGACCGCACCGCCCGGCGCTACGACCTGGTCAACGACGTGCTGTCGCTCGGCCGGGACCGGTACTGGCGCAGGGCGACGGCCCAGGCCGTGGACGCCGGCCCCGGGGAGCTCGTGCTCGACCTCGGCGCGGGGACCGGCACCAGCACCGACGCCTTCACCGGGCTCGGCGCCCGCGCGATCGCGAGCGACTTCTCCCTCGGCATGCTGCGCACCGGGGTGCGGCGCCGGGGCGGCTCCGGCATCCACGGCGGCGGTGGGCGCGGTGTGACGTTCATCGCCGGGGACGCGCTGCGGCTGCCGTTCGCCGACGAGGTGTTCGACGCGGTGACGATCAGCTTTGCGCTGCGCAACGTGCAGGACACCTCCGCCGCGCTGCGCGAGATGCTCCGCGTCGCCAAGCCCGGCGCCCGGCTCGTCGTCTGTGAGTTCTCCCACCCCACGGCGAAGCTCTTCGACCTGGTCTACTCGCAGTACCTCGTCCGGCTGCTGCCCCGGATCGCGCGGCTGGTCAGCTCCAACCCCGACTCCTACGAGTACCTCGCCGAGTCGATCCGCGCCTGGCCCGACCAGCCCACCCTGGCCGGCATCATCCGCGACGCGGGCTGGCACCGCGTGGCCTGGCGCAACCTCACCTTCGGCGTCGTCGCCCTGCATCGCGCGTACAAGCCCGCGGACTGAGCGCCCCGCCGTACGCGCCGTACGTTTCGCCGGGGCGCGCCGCCGTCCGCCGGGGCGGGCGCCACGTCCCGTGCCGCGGCGGCCTCCGTCTCGCCTCGGTCACGAGGGCCGTGTCGAACTTGATCACGTTCCGCGAAGTGGTATAAACCACTGTGCATCCGCCGCCGACGGCCGGCGCGGCGCCCGACCGAGATCTCCCGCGAGATCGCCCCGGCGCACCCGCCCGCCCGGACGCGGGGGAGCCGCCGGCGGACGCCGCCGCGCAGGCCCGGGCGCGCGGGCGGGCCGCGCGCCCGCACGGCACGGCGCGATGCGCGCTCGCGCCGCACCGACCCGGCGCCGACCTGCGTGTTCCGCGCACGGCCGATGCGTGCGTCCCACCCGGGGCGGGCGTCTCCGATCACGATTCGAAAACAGGTGTCCGGCGGCCGAGACGCCACCGCCCGTGTGCTGCGGTGAAGGGGCCGTCGCGCGGGGGAGAGGCCCCCTCACACTCACCGGGTAAAAGGGACTAGACTTCGGCGCGACAAGTTTGTGAAGGGGTTCACAAAGGCACGAAGGTTCCCACAACCCCTGGGGCCTCGGCCTCGAGGACAGGACAGGTCCAGTGAGCGTGCGGACTAGCGGGCGAGCACCCGGACAGCGGGGCGAGTTGGACGCCGACGTCATCGTCGTCGGCGCCGGACCCGCCGGTTCGACGACCGCTTTCTACCTCGCGCAGTCCGGGCTGACCACCCTCGTACTGGAGAAGGCCCGTTTCCCGCGGGAGAAGGTGTGCGGCGACGGGCTCACCCCGCGCGCCGTGAAACAGCTCCTCGCGATGGGCATCGACATCAACGCCCCGGGCTGGGTCCGCAACCGCGGCCTCAGGGTCATCGGCGGCGGCATCCGGCTGGAGCTGGACTGGCCCGAATTGTCGTCTTATCCCGACTTCGGGCTGGTGCGCGTGCGCAAGGACTTCGACCGGATCCTCGCCGACAACGCGGCCCGCGGCGGCGCCACCGTGCTGCAGGGCGTCAACGTCGTGGGCCCCGTGATCGACGAGCGCAGCGGGCACATCGTCGGCGTGCGCGCCCGGCACGACGACGGCGAGCGCCGCGAGGTCGTCTACCGGTCGCGGCTGGTGATCGCCGCGGACGGCAACTCCTCCCGGCTGTCGATCGCGATGGGCCTGCACAAGCGGCCCGACCGCCCGATGGGCGTCGCGGTGCGCACGTATTTCACCAGCCCGCGGCACGACGACGACTACCTGGAGTCGTGGCTGGAGCTGTGGGACGGCGACCGGCTGCTCCCCGGGTACGGGTGGATCTTCGGCGTGGGGGACGGGACCAGCAACGTGGGGCTGGGCCTGCTCAACACCAGCGCGGCGTTCCAGCAAATCGACTACCGGGACCTGTTGCGCCGCTGGGTCGCGACCATGCCCGAGGAGTGGGGGTTCGTCGAGGAGAACATGACCGGCCCGATCCGGGGCGCGGCGCTGCCGATGGGGTTCAACCGGCAGCCGCACTACACCCGCGGGCTGGTGCTCGTCGGCGACGCCGGCGGCATGATCAACCCCTTCAACGGCGAGGGCATCGCCTACGCCATGGAGACCGGGAAGATCGCGGCGGAGGTCGTCGTGCAGGCCCTGGCCCGGGCGACGGCCGCGCAACGGGAACGGGTGCTGCGCACCTATCCTGGGATCCTCAAAGAGATGTTCGGCGGGTACTTCACGCTGGGGCGGCTGTTCGTGCAGTTGATCGGGCGTCCCGGCGTGATGAAGTTCGCCACTCGTCATGGCCTGCCGCACCCTCGTGTCATGAGATTCGCGCTGAAGCTGCTTGCTAATCTCACGGACCGGCGAGGTGACGCGACGGACCGGATCGTCAACGCCCTGTCCAAGGTCACGCCACCGGCATGACCCTCCCCGAAGCGAAGACCATGATCGTTGTTCCTAGCCTCATGAAACGGGATGCGTGCGGATGAACCTCTACGTGCCGATCCTGGTGCTCGCGGTTCTCGCCGCGGGTTTCGCCGTCTTCTCCGTTGCCATCGCGCCGTTCACCGGTCCTAAGCGCTGGAACCGCGCCAAGCTCGACGCCTACGAGTGCGGTGTCGAGCCGACCCCCCAGCCGCCCGGCGGTGGTCGGTTCCCGCTGAAGTACATGATCACCGCGATGCTCTTCATCGTATTCGACATCGAGATCATCTTCCTCTATCCGTGGGCGGTCGCGTTCGACGCGCTCGGGGTGTTCGGGCTGGTCGAGATGGTGCTGTTCATCGTCACCGTCCTCGTCGCGTACGCGTACGTCTGGCGGCGCCGCGGCCTGGACTGGGACTGAGAGGATCGACATGGGTCTGGAAGAGAAACTCCCCAGCGGGTTCATCCTGAGCACCGTCGAGCAGGTCGCCGGCTGGGCGCGGAAGAACTCGGTGTGGCCCGCCACCTTCGGCCTCGCCTGCTGCGCGATCGAGCTGATGGCCGCAGGCGGCCCCAAGCACGACCTCGCCAGGTTCGGCATGGAGCGCGCGTCCGCCTCGCCCCGCCAGGCGGACCTGATGATCGTCGCCGGTCGCGTGTCGCAGAA
This sequence comes from Actinomycetota bacterium, assembly GCA_003242605.1. GTDB lineage: Bacteria > Actinomycetota > Actinomycetes > Streptosporangiales > Streptosporangiaceae > Thermopolyspora. The sequence goes on along the minus strand of QGUZ01000009.1, from coordinate 18,143 downwards.
GATGGCGCCGATCCTGCGGCAGATCTACGACCAGATGGCGGAGCCCAAGTGGGTGATCGCCATGGGCGTGTGCGCCTCGAGCGGCGGCATGTTCAACAACTACGCGATCGTGCAGGGCGTCGACCACGTCGTGCCCGTCGACATCTATCTGCCCGGCTGCCCGCCGCGGCCGGAGATGCTGCTCGACGCGATCGTCAAGCTGCACGACAAGATCCAGAACACCAAGTTCGGCGTGCACCGCGAGCGGCAGATCGAGGAGCTGGAGCGGCGGGCCCTCAACCCGCTGCCGCTGGTGGACGACCGGGGGGCCGTCAGATGAGCGAAGAGCAGAACAAGCCGCAGGAGAACCTGCCCGCCGTCAACCCCATCGAGCTGCCGATCGCCCGCAAGGGCATGTTCGGCGTCAAGGGCACCGGCGACACCTCCGGTTACGGCGGCCTCGTGGTGCGCCGCCCGCCGAAGCTGTCCAGCCCGCGGCCGTACGGCGGGCCGGACCGTACCGGCGAGCCCGGCGAGTTCGACGTGATCGCCGACGAGCTGGAGCGCGCGCTCGGCGACGGCTTCCACGACGCCGTCGAGCGGGTCGTGGTCGACCGCGGCGAGCTCACGTTCCACGTGAAGCGGGAGCGGCTCGTCGAGGTCATGCGCCACCTGCGCGACGATCCGGCGCTGCGGTTCGAGCTGTCACTCGGCGTCTCCGGGGTGCACTACCCTCATGAGACGGGCGCCGAGCTGCACGCGGTGTACCACCTGTGTTCCATCACCCACAACCGACGGCTGCGGATCGAGGTCTCGTGCCCTGACGCCGACCCGCACATTCCCTCCACGGTGTCGGTATACCCCACGCACGACTGGCACGAGCGGGAAACCTACGACTTCTTCGGGATCATCTTCGACGGCCACCCCGCACTGACCCGGATCGAGATGCCCGACGACTGGGAGGGGCACCCGCAGCGCAAGGACTACCCGCTGGGTGGCATCCCGGTGGAGTACCGCGGTGCCTCGACCCCCGCCCCGGACCAGAGGAGGTCGTACTCGTGAGCTCCGTCATGAGGCCGGCCGACCGGCCGGTGGCGACCGAAGCGGGTGCGAAGCAGCCGGGCGCGAAGGAGGATGTATGACCGCCCTGCACGACGAGACGACCGAGGGCAAGGTCTACACCGTCAACGGCCAGGACTGGGACGAGCTCGTCAAACAGATCAGCGAGTCGTCCGACCGGCACCTGGTCGTCAACATGGGTCCCCAGCACCCGTCCACGCACGGGGTGCTGCGCCTGGTGCTGACGCTCGACGGCGAGACCGTGGTCGAGGCCCGGCCGGTGATCGGCTACCTGCACACCGGCATCGAGAAGAACATGGAGTACCGGACGTGGACCCAGGGGGTCACGTTCGTCACTCGCATGGACTACCTCTCGCCGATCTTCAACGAGACGGCGTACTGCCTCGCCGTGGAGAAGCTCCTCGGCATCACCGACCGCATCCCCGAGCGGGCCCAGGTGCTCCGGGTGCTCATGATGGAGCTCAACCGGATCTCCTCGCACATGGTGGCGATCGCCACCTTCGGCATGGAGCTGGGCGCCACCTCGGTGATGATCTACGGCTTCCGCGAGCGGGAGATGGTGCTCGACCTGTTCGAGTACATCACCGGCCTGCGGATGAACATGGCCTACGTCCGGCCCGGTGGCGTCTCCATGGACCTGCCCGCCGGCGCGGTCGACAAGATCGGCGAGTTCCTCAAGATCATGCCGAAGCGGGTCAAGGACATGCGCAAGGTGCTCGACGAGAACCCCGTCTACCTGCGCCGGACCCGCGACATCGCGTACCTCGACCTCACCGGCTGCATGGCCCTCGGCGTGACCGGCCCGATGCTGCGGGCCGCCGGCCTGCCGTGGGACCTGCGCAAGGCGCAGCCGTACTGCGGCTACGAGACCTACGACTTCGAGGTGCCCACCGAGACCGGCTGCGACGTCTACAGCCGGTACCTGGTGCGGATGGCCGAGGTCGAGGAGTCCCTGAAGATCATCCAGCAGGCGCTCGACCGGCTCACCGGCCCCGAGCTCAAGGGCAAGCCGGTGATGATCGAGGACAAGAAGATCGGCTGGCCGTCGAAGCTCGCGCTCGGCCCCGACGGCCTGGGCAACTCGCCCGACCACATCGCCCACATCATGGGCACCTCGATGGAGGCCCTCATCCACCACTTCAAGCTGGTGACCGAGGGCTTCCGGGTGCCGGCCGGGCAGGCGTACGCGGCGGTGGAGTCGCCGCGCGGCGAGCTGGGCGCGCACGTGGTGAGCGACGGCGGCACCCGCCCGTACCGCGTGCACTTCCGCGACCCGTCCTTCACGAACCTGCAGGCCATCCCGGCCACCGTGGAGGGCGGCATGGTCGCCGACGTCATCTCGGCGATCGCCTCGATCGACCCGGTCATGGGGGGAGTTGACAGGTGAGCGAGAACCAGGGCTACCCGCCCGAGGTCCGCGAGCGGCTCGAGCGCGAGGCGAAGGAGATCATCGCCCGCTACCCGAAGCCGCGCTCGGCGCTGCTGCCGCTGCTGCACCTGGTGCAGTCGGTGGACGGTTACGTGTCCGACCGCGGGCACGAGTTCTGCGCCGAGATGCTCGGCATTCCCAAGGCCGAGGTCGTGGGCGTGTCCACCTTCTACACGATGTACAAGCGCAAGCCGGCCGGCGAGTACCACGTGGGCGTGTGCATCAACACGCTGTGCGCGGTGATGGGCGGCGACCAGATCTGGGAGACGCTGTCGGAGCACCTCGGCGTGGGCCACGACGAGACCACGCCCGACGGCAAGATCTCGCTGGAGCGGCTGGAGTGCAACGCCGCCTGCGACTACGCCCCGGTGGTCATGGTCAACTGGGAGTTCTTCGACCGGCAGACCCCGGAGTCGGCCAAGCAGCTCGTCGAGGACCTGCGGGCCGGCAAGCCGGTGGCGCCCACCCGGGGCCCGAAGCGGCTGTGCACGTTCAAGGAGGCCTCGCGGGTGCTCGCGGGCCTGTCCGACGGTCTGGCGAACGAGGGCCCGTCCGCGGGTGACGCCTCGCTGCAGGGCCTGCGGCTCGCCAAGGAGAAGGGCTGGACGGCGCCGCGGAAGGAGGACGTGGAATGACCACCCTCACCCCGGTCCTCACCGCCACCTGGGACCAGCCGGACTCCTTCACCATCGAGGGCTACCACCGCAACGGCGGGTACCAGGCGCTGCGCAAGGCGCTCACCATGGACCCGGACGCGATCATCCAGGCGGTGAAGGACTCCGGGCTGCGCGGCCGCGGCGGCGCGGGCTTCCCCACCGGCATGAAGTGGGGCTTCATCCCGCAGAACGACGGCAAGCCGCACTACCTGGTGGTGAACGCCGACGAGTCCGAGCCGGGCACGTGCAAGGACATCCCGCTGATGATGGCGAACCCGCACGTGCTCGTCGAGGGCGCGATCATCAGCTCGTACGCCATCCGGGCGAACCACGCCTTCATCTACGTCCGGGGCGAGGTGCTGCACGTCATCCGCCGGCTGCAGCAGGCCGTCCGCGAGGCGTACGAGGCGGGCTACCTCGGCAAGAACATCCTCGGCTCCGGCTTCGACCTGGAGCTCGTGGTGCACTGCGGCGCCGGGGCGTACATCTGCGGTGAGGAGACCGCGCTGCTCGACTCGCTCGAGGGCTACCGCGGCCAGCCGCGCCTCAAGCCGCCGTTCCCCGCCGTGGCCGGCCTGTACGCCAGCCCGACGGTGATCAACAACGTCGAGTCGATCTCCTCGGTGCCGAGCATCGTGCTCAACGGGCCCGGCTGGTTCGCCTCGATGGGCACCGAGAAGTCGAAGGGCTTCGGCATCTTCTCGCTGTCCGGCCACGTCAAGCGGCCCGGGCAGTACGAGGCGCCGCTCGGCATCACGCTGCGCGAGCTGCTGGAGATGGCGGGCGGCATCCGCGAGGGGCACCGGCTCAAGTTCTGGACCCCGGGCGGCTCGTCCACGCCGATCTTCACCGAGGAGCACATCGACGTGCCGCTCGACTTCGAGTCGGTCGGCAAGGCCGGGTCGATGCTCGGCACCCGCGCCCTGCAGATCTTCGACGAGACGACCTGCGTGGTGCGGGCGGCGATGCGGTGGATCGAGTTCTACGCGCACGAGTCCTGCGGCAAGTGCACTCCCTGCCGGGAGGGCACCTACTGGCTCAAGCAGGTGCTGCAGCGGCTGGAGCGGGGCCAGGGCACCGAGGAGGACCTGGCCACGATCACCGACATCGCCGACAACATCCTGGGCCGCTCGTTCTGCGCCCTCGGCGACGGTGCCACGAGCATCGTCCACTCGTCCGTGAAGTACTTCCGCGACGAGTACATCCAGCACTTCGAGAACGGCGGCTGCCCCTTCGATCCCGCCGCATCCACCGCATGGAGCAAGCAATGATCGCGCCAAGCGAGATCATCGACACCCGCGGCCCGGTCGCTGGGGGGTGCGCATGACCGCTGAGACCTCGTCGGCCGCGAAGGCCGAGCAGCCGGTCGAGATGGTGAACGTCACCATCGACGGCTTCCACATCGCCGTGCCCAAGGGCACCCTGCTGATCCGGGCGGCCGAGCAGCTCGGCATCCAGATCCCGCGGTTCTGCGAGCACCCACTGCTCGACCCGATCGGGGCGTGCCGCCAGTGCCTCGTGCAGATCGAGGGCATGCCGAAGCCGGCCGCCTCGTGCACGATCGTGTGCACCGAGGGCATGGTCGTGCACACCCAGCTCACCAGCCCGGTCGCCGAGAAGGCGCAGCGCGGGGTGATGGAGTTCCTGCTCATCAACCACCCGCTGGACTGCCCGGTCTGCGACAAGGGCGGCGAGTGCCCGCTGCAGAACCAGGCGATGTCGAACGGGCAGGGTGAGTCCCGGTTCACCGAGACCAAGCGCACCTTCCCCAAGCCGCTGCCGCTGTCCACGCAGGTGCTGCTCGACCGGGAGCGCTGCATCCAGTGCACCCGCTGCCTGCGCTTCCAGGAGCAGATCGCCGGCGACCCGCTCATCGAGTTCTTCGAGCGCGGGGCCAAGGAGCAGGTCGGCGTCGCCGACGGCGAGCCGTTCCACTCCTACTTCTCCGGCAACACCATCCAGATCTGCCCGGTGGGCGCGCTCACCAGCGCGGCGTACCGGTTCCGGGCGCGGCCGTTCGACCTGGTCTCCACGCCGAGCGCGTGCGAGCACTGCGCCAGCGGCTGCGCGCTGCGCACCGACCACCGCCGCGGCCGGGTGATGCGCCGCCTCGCCGGTGACGACCCGCAGGTGAACGAGGAGTGGAACTGCGACAAGGGCCGCTTCGCGTTCACCTACGCCACCCAGCCGGACCGGCTCACCACGCCGCTCGTCCGCAACGAGGAGGGCGTGCTCGTCCCGGCGTCCTGGCCGGAGGCGCTCGCCCGCGCCGCCGAGGGCCTGTCCCGGGCCCGCGGCCGGGCCGGCGTGCTCGTCGGCGGCCGGCTCACCGTCGAGGACGCGTACGCCTACAGCAAGTTCGCCCGGATCGCGCTCGGCACCAACGACATCGACTTCCGGGCCCGGCCGCACTCGGCGGAGGAGGCCGAGTTCCTCGCCCACGCCGTCGCCGGCAAGGGCATCGAGGTCTCCTACGCCGACCTGGAGCAGGCCCCGGCGGTGCTGCTCGCCGGCTTCGAGCCGGAGGAGGAGTCGCCGATCGTCTTCCTGCGGCTGCGCAAGGCGTGGCGGAAGAAGGGCCTGAAGGTCTACTCGATCGCCCCGTACGCGAGCCCCGGGCTGGTCAAGATGGGCGGCACGCTCATCCCGGCCGTCCCCGGCGGGGAGGCCGAGGCGATCGGCGAGCTCATCGCCGAGGACAGCGCCCCGGCCGCGGCGCTGCGCAAGCCCGGCGCGATCATCCTCGCCGGCGAGCGGCTCGCGACCAGCCGCGGCGCGCTGTCGGCGATCGTCCGGCTCGCCGCCACCACCGGCGCCCGGCTCGCCTGGGTGCCGCGGCGGGCGGGCGAGCGGGGCGCGCTCGAGGCGGGCGCGCTGCCGAACCTGCTGCCGATCGGCCGGCCGGTCACCGACCCGGCCGCCCGGACCGAGGTGGCGCGGGCCTGGAACGTCGCCTCGCTGCCGGAGACCCCGGGCCGGGACACCTCCGGCATCCTCGCCGCCGTGGTGAACGAGGAGATCGACGCCCTCGTCATCGCCGGCGTCGACCCCTACGACCTGCCGGACCCGAACGCGGCGCTCGCCGCGCTGGAGAACACGCCGTTCATCGTCAGCCTGGAGCTGCGCGCCAGCGCGGTCACCGACCGGGCCGACGTGGTGCTGCCGGTCGCGGCGGTCGCCGAGAAGGACGGCACGTTCGTCGACTGGGAGGGCCGCGGCCGGTCGTTCGAGGCGGCGCTGCCCGCCTCGGGCGTGCTGAGCGACCTGCGGGCGATCGCCGCCCTCGCCGACCACATGGACGTGCACCTGGGCCTGCCCGACACCGCCGCCGCGCGCCGCGAGCTCGCCGCGCTCGGCGCCTGGAAGGGCACCCGCGCCCCGGCGCCGAACGTCGCCCCGGGCGTGCCCGCCGCCCCGAAGGCCGGCGAGGCCGTGCTCGCCACCTGGCACCTGCTGCTCGACGCCGGGCGCATGCAGGACGGCGAGCCGTTCCTGGCCGGGACCGCCCGCGAGACCGTCGCGCTGCTGTCGGCGGCGACCGCCGCGGAGATCGGGGTCGCGGACGGCGACAAGATCACGGTCAGCAGCGGGCTCGGCTCGGTCACCCTGCCGGTGCGCACCGCCGAGCTGCCCGACCGGGTGGTGTGGGTGCCGGCCCACTCGGCCACCTGCTCGGTCACCCGCGACCTGCGCGCGACCGCCGGTGACGTCGTCAAGATTGGGAGCGCCTCATGATCGCGCAGCTCACCGCCGCCCCGGAGCCCGCCGGGCCGACGCTCGAGGACTTCGGGCAGGACCCGCTCTGGATCACCATCATCAAGGCGGTCTTCATCTTCGTGTTCCTGCTGCTGGGCGTGCTGTTCGGCGTGTGGTTCGAACGCAAGCTCATCAGCCGGATGCAGCATCGCTACGGCCCCAACCGGGCGGGTAAGTTCGGTCTCCTGCAGTCGGTGGCCGACGGCCTGAAGATGGGCCTGAAGGAGGACATCCTCCCCCGCACCGTCGACAAGGTCGTCTACGTGCTGGCGCCGGTGATCATCGCCGTGCCGGCGTTCCTCACCTTCTCGGTGATCCCGTTCGGCCCGAAGGTGTCGATGTTCGGGGTCGAGACGCCGCTGCAGCTCACCGACCTGCCGGTCGCCGCGCTGCTGGTGCTCGTGATGGCCTCGATCGGCGTGTACGGCATCGTGCTCGGCGGGTGGGCGTCCCGCTCGCCGTACGCGATCCTCGGCGGCCTGCGGTCGAGCGCCCAGGTGGTCTCGTACGAGATCGCGATGGGTCTGTCGTTCGTGGCGGTGTTCCTCTACGCGGGCACGCTGTCCACCTCGGAGATCGTGGCCAAGCAGGCGCACGGCGGCACGCTCGAGCTGTTCGGGCTGTCGATCCCGACGCCGTCGTGGTTCGCCGTGCTGCTGTTCCCGTCGTTCGTGATCTACGTGATCACGATGTTCGGCGAGACGAACCGGCTCCCCTTCGACCTGCCGGAGGGCGAGGGCGAGCTGGTGGGCGGCTTCCACACCGAGTACTCCTCGTCGCTGAAGTTCGCCCTGTTCATGCTCGCCGAGTACATCAACATGTTCACCGTCTCGGCGATCTCGATCACGCTGTTCCTCGGCGGCTGGCGGGCGCCGTGGCCGATCTCGCTGTGGGACGGGGCGAACACCGGCTGGTGGCCGATGCTCTGGTTCTTCATCAAGCTGGTGCTCGTCTTCTCCTTCTTCGTCTGGGTGCGCGCCTCGCTGCCGCGCGTCCGGTACGACCAGCTGATGGCGTTCGGCTGGAAGGTGCTGATCCCGGTCAACCTCGGCTGGATCCTGCTCGTCGCGGTGATGCGCGCGATCCGCGGCCAGGAGGACCAGAGCCCCGTCGTGCTCACCATCGCGGCCGCCGTGGTGTTCGGCGTGCTCGCGGTGTGGTGGCGGTTCACCACGGTCGCCGAGAAGACGGTCGAGGAGAAGAAGGCCCAGGTCGAGGAAGAGTTCCAGCAGCTTCGCGAGAACCCCACCGCCGGAGGATTCCCGGTGCCGCCCCTGGATCTGCCGCACTACCACGGGGCCGCTCGTAAGGAGGTGCCCAGTGGGAGCAACTGACTGGCTGAACCCCGTCAAGGGCTTCGGCGTCACCTTCCACCACATGTTCCGCAAGCCGGTGACGGTCCAGTACCCGGAGGAGAAGCGCCCCACCGCGCCGCGCTTCCACGGCCGTCACCAGCTCAACCGCTGGCCCGACGGGCTGGAGAAGTGCGTCGGCTGCGAGCTGTGCGCGTGGGCCTGCCCGGCCGACGCGATCTACGTCGAGGCCGCGGACAACACCGAGGAGGAGCGGTACTCGCCGGGTGAGCGGTACGGGCGGATCTACCAGATCAACTACCTGCGGTGCATCCTGTGCGGGCTGTGCATCGAGGCGTGCCCGACCCGGGCGCTCACCATGACCAACGAGTACGAGCTGGCCGACTCCAGCCGGGAGAGCCTCATCTACACCAAGGAGATGCTGCTCGCCCCGCTCGGCCCGGGTATGGAGGCCCCGCCGCACCCGATGCGCCTCGGCGAGACCGAAGAGGACTACTACCGCCTGGGACGAGACAATGGGTGAGGCCATCACGTTCTGGGTGCTCGCGGTCGTGTCCGTGGCCGCGGCGCTCGGGATCGTCTTCAGCAGAAAGGCCGTCTACTCCGCGCTCATGCTCGGCACGGTGATGATCTCGCTCGCCGTGCTGTACGCGGTGCAGGGCGCGCCGTTCCTCGCGGCGGTGCAGATCATCGTGTACACCGGCGCGGTGATGATGCTCTTCCTGTTCGTGCTGATGCTCGTGGGCGTCGACAGCGCCGACTCGCTGGTGGAGACGCTCCGCGGCCAGCGCTTCTGGGCAGGGGTCGCCGGGCTCGGCTTCGCCGGCCTGATCGCGCTCGCGATCGGGAACGCGGTGATCGAGGCCGCGGCGCCGGAGCTGCCGGTCGGCGACAACGTGGTGCAGATCGCGCAGCTGATCTTCACGCGCTACGTGTTCGCCTTCGAGGTGACCTCCGCGCTGCTGATCACCGCCGCGCTCGCCGCGATCGTGCTGGCGCACCGGGAGCGCACCGCGCCCAAGCCGACGCAGAAGGATCTTTCGCGGGCGAGGTTCCGCGCCTTCGCCGAGAAGGGCCGGATCCCGACCCCGCTGCCGGGCCCCGGCACCTACGCCCGGCACAACGCGATCGACATGCCGGCGCTGCTGCCCGACGGCACGGTGTCGGAGCTGTCGGTCCACCGGTCCCTGGTCCGAGACGCGGACGACGACTCGGGGGACGAGCGGGTCCGCGAGGCCGTACGCGCCCAGCGCGCGGTCGAGAAGGAGAGCGGCGAATGACCACTCACTACCTGGTGCTCTCCGCGCTGCTGTTCGCCATCGGCGCCATCGGCGTGCTGGTGCGCCGCAACGCCATCGTGGTGTTCATGTGCGTGGAGCTCATGCTCAACGCCTGCAATCTGGCCTTCGTCACGTTCGCCCGGCAGCACGGGAACCTGGACGGACAGATCATCGCGTTCTTCGTCATGGTCGTGGCGGCGGCCGAGGTCGTGGTCGGCCTCGCGATCATCGTGACGATGTTCCGTACCCGCAGGTCCGCATCGGTCGACGACGCGAACCTGCTGAAGAACTAAGAGGTGTTCCGTGCAACCCGCTGAGATCATCACGGAGACCGGTGGAGTGATCGGCGCCTCCTGGCTCATGATCGCGCTGCCCGCGGTCGGCGCCGCGATCCTGCTGCTGTTCGGGCGCCTCACGGACCGCTGGGGCCACCTCCTCGGCACGGCGATGTCGCTCGCCTCCTTCGCGGTGGCGGTGCTCGCCTTCGTGGAGCTCCTCGGCTTCGACGAGGCCGAGCGGCGCCGCCAGGTGATGCTGTACGACTTCCTGCCGGCCGGGTCGTTCCACGTCGAGATGGGCCTGCTGATCGACCCGCTGTCGATCTCCTTCGCCCTGCTGATCACGGGTGTGGGTTCGCTGATCCACATCTACTCGATCGGCTACATGGCCCACGACGAGAAGCGGCGCAAGTTCTTCGCGTACCTCAACCTGTTCGTCGCGGCGATGCTCGTGCTCGTGCTCGCCGACAACTACCTGGGCCTGTACATCGGCTGGGAGGGCGTCGGCCTGGCGTCCTACCTGCTGATCGGGTTCTGGCAGCACAAGCCGTCCGCGGCGACCGCGGCGAAGAAGGCGTTCGTGGTGAACCGGGTCGGTGACTTCGGTCTCGCGCTCGGCATCTTCACGATCTTCACCACGTTCGGCACCGTCGCCTACAAGGACGTGCTGGCGAACGCGGGCGCGGCCGAGCAGGTCACGCTCACCGTGATCGGCCTGCTGCTCCTGCTCGGCGCGTGCGGCAAGTCCGCCCAGCTCCCGCTGCAGTCCTGGTTGCTCGACGCGATGGAGGGCCCGACCCCGGTGTCGGCGCTCATCCACGCCGCGACCATGGTCACCGCCGGTGTGTACCTGATCACCCGGTCCGGGGCGATCTACGAGGGCGCGCCGACCGCGCAGCTCGTGGTGACGATCGTCGGCGCCGCGACGCTGATCGCCGGTGCGATCATCGGTTGCGCGAAGGACGACATCAAGAAGGCGCTCGCCGGCTCGACGATGTCGCAGATCGGCTACATGGTGCTCGCCGCCGGGCTCGGCCCGATCGGCTACGCCTTCGCCATCGCGCACCTGATCGCGCACGGCTTCTTCAAGGCCGCGATGTTCCTCGGCGCCGGCTCGGTCATGCACGCCATGAACGACGAGGTCGACATGCGCCGGTACGGCGGGCTGCGCACGGTCATGCCGATCACGTTCGCCACGTTCGGCCTCGGCTACCTGGCGATCATCGGCATCCCGCCGCTGTCCGGCTGGTTCACCAAGGACAGCATCATCGAGGCGGCGATGCACGTCAGCCCGGTGCTGGGCTGGGTCGCGGTGATCGGCGCCGGCATCACCGGCTTCTACATGTCCCGCGTGATGTTCATGACCTTCTTCGGCGAGAAGCGCTGGGCGTCCGACGCCCACCCGCACGAGTCGCCGAAGGTGATGACCTGGCCGCTCATCCTGCTCTCGGTCGGCTCGGTGCTCGGCGGCGGCCTGCTCATCGCGGGCGGCACGTTCGCGGAGTTCCTCCGCCCGGCCGTGGGCGCGCCGGAGGAGCCGCTCGCGTTCCACCCGGTGAGCGTGCCCGGCATCGTCACGATCGTGCTCGTCCTGGCGGGCGCGGCGTACGCGTGGACCAAGTACGCCAAGAGCCCGGTGCCCGAGGTCGCCCCGCGCGGCTCGTTCCTCACCACGTTCGCCCGGCGTGACCTGTACGGCGACGCGCTGAACGAGTCGCTGTTCATGCGGCCGGGCCAGTGGCTCACCCGCCTGGCGGTGTTCTTCGACAACCGCGGCGTGGACGGCATCGTGAACGGCCTCGCCGCGGCGATCGGCGGCACGTCCGGCCGCCTGCGCCGGATCCAGACCGGGTTCGTGCGCTCGTACGCGTTGTCCGTATTCCTCGGAGCCGCCGCGGTCGTCGGTGCTCTGCTGGCCGTAGGGAGCTTCTGATGCCTTGGCTCTCGACCCTGATGGCCGTGCCCGCGGTGGGCGCCGTAGCCGTGGCGGCGGTGCCCAAGCGCAACGAGACGCTCGCCAAGCAGCTCACCTTCGCGGTGTCGCTGGTGGTGCTGGCGCTCGCCGCGGTCATGGCCGCGCAGTTCAACCCCGGCGGGGATCGGCTGCAGTTCACGGAGACCTACAGCTGGATCCCGTCGTTCGGCATTCACTTCGCGCTCGGCGTCGACGGCGTCGCCCTGGTGCTGATCCTGCTGTCGGCGCTGCTCGTGCCGATCGTGGTGCTCGCCTCCTGGAACGAGGCGGCGGGCACCCCCGAGGCTCCGGCGAAGCGCTCGGTGAAGACGTACTTCGCCTTGATCCTCGTGCTCGAGGCGATGATGATCGGCGTCTTCGCGGCGACCGACGTCTTCCTCTTCTACGTCTTCTTCGAGGCGATGCTGATCCCGATGTACTTCATGATCGGGTCGTACGGCGGAGCCCAGCGGTCCTACGCAGCGGTCAAGTTCCTGCTGTACTCGCTGCTCGGCGGCCTGCTCATGCTGGTCGCGGTGATCGGCCTGTACGTGATCGCCGGTAAGAACACGTTCCTGCACACCGAGCTGATCGGCGCGATCACCGACCCGGGCGTCCAGCGCTGGCTGTTCCTCGGGTTCTTCATCGCCTTCGCGATCAAGGCGCCGCTGGTGCCGTTCCACACCTGGCTGCCCGACTCGGCCGCCCAGGCCCCGGCGGGCGCCGCGGTGCTGCTCGTCGGCGTGCTCGACAAGGTCGGCACGTACGGCATGCTGCGGTTCTGCCTCGAGCTGTTCCCGGACGCCTCGCGGTTCTTCACTCCGCTGGTGATCACGCTCGCGGTGATCGGCATCATCTACGGCGCGATCGTGGCGATCGGGCAGACCGACATCAAGCGGCTGATCGCCTACACCTCGATCTCGCACTTCGGGTTCATCGCGATGGGCGTGTTCGCGATGACCACCACCGCGGGCGCGGGCGCGACGCTGTACATGGTGAACCACGGGTTCGCCACTGGCGCGCTGTTCCTCGTCGCCGGGTTCCTCATCCAGCGGCGCGGCTCGCAGTACATCTCCGACTACGGCGGCGTGCAGAAGGTGACCCCGGTGCTCGCCGGCAGCTTCCTGTTCGCCTGCCTCGCCGGTACCGCGGTGCCCGGCCTCGCCACGTTCGTGTCCGAGTTCACCGTGCTGATCGGCACCTTCCAGAACCGCACCTACCTGGTCGCCGCGGTGATCGCCACCTTCGGCGTGGTGCTCTCGGCGATCTACATGCTGTGGCTGTACCAGCGGGTCGCGGGCGGGCCGCCGAGCGAGGGCGTGAAGTCGCTCGGTGAGCTGAACGGCCGGGAGAAGTGGGTGATGGCCCCGCTGATCGCGGTGATCCTGGCGCTCGGGGTCTATCCCAAGCCGCTGTTCGACGTCATCAACCCGTCGGTGACGCAGACCCTGTCGATCGCCGGCGTCACCCAGGATCCTGAGCCGACGCTCAACGTCGCCGTGCAGAGGGGGGCCGGCCAGTGAACCAGATCGAACCACCGGTCATCGAATACGCCCAGGTGGCGCCGCTGCTCGTGGTGTTCGGCGCCGCCGTGCTGGGCGTGGTGGTGGAGGCGTTCGCGCCGCGCTACCTGCGCAAGGCGATCCACATGCCGCTCACGCTGCTGTCGCTGGCCGGCGCGTTCGTGCTCACCGTGTGGCAGGCGACGCAGTCCCCGCACAACGCGGCCGCGATGGGCGCGATCGCGGTGGACGGGCCGACGCTGTTCGTCTGGGGCACGATCCTCGTGCTCGCGGTGGTGAGCGTGCTGCTCATCAGCGACGAGGACCACTTCGTCGGCCAGGCCTCGGCGCTGCCGGGCTCGGCCGAGGAGGAGGAGTCGATCACCGCGCGCGCCGCGCACACCGAGGTCTACCCGCTGGTGCTGTTCGCGGTCGGCGGCATGCTGCTCTTCCCCGCCTCGAACGACCTGCTCATCATGTTCGTGGCGCTCGAGGTCATGTCGCTGCCGCTGTACCTGCTGTGCGGCCTCGCCCGTCGCCGCCGCCTGCTGTCGCAGGAGGCCGCGATGAAGTACTTCCTGCTCGGCGCGTTCTCCTCGGCGTTCTTCCTGTTCGGCACGGCGCTGCTGTACGGCGTGGCCGGCACGGTCGAATTCCGCGGCATCGCCGAGGCGCTGACCCGGGTGGGCGGCATGGACACCCTGCTGCTCGCCGGCACGGCAACGCTCGGCGTGGGCCTGCTGTTCAAGATCGGTGCCGCGCCGTTCCAGGCGTGGAAGCCGGACGTGTACCAGGGCGCGCCCACGCCGGTCACCGCGCTCATGGCCTCCGGCACCCTGGTGGCCGCCTTCGGCGGGCTGCTGCGGGTGTTCTGGGTCGCGCTCGGCGGCCTGGAGTGGGACTGGAAGCCGGTGCTGTGGGGCGTGGCGATCCTCACGATGCTCGTCGGCGCGATCCTCGCGATCACGCAGACGGACATCAAGCGCATGCTCGCCTACTCGTCGATCGCCCACGCGGGCTTCCTGCTCGTCGGCGTGGTCGCGGTGGGCGACGCCGAGCAGAACCGGGAGGCGCTCACCGGCCTGCTGTTCTACCTGGTCGCCTACGGCATCGCCACGGTGGGCGCGTTCGCGGTGGTCACGCTGGTGCGGGACGCCGGTGGTGAGGCGAACCACCTGTCGCGGTGGGCCGGGCTCGGCAAGCGGGCGCCGCTGCTCGCCGGGGTGTTCGCGCTCTTCCTGCTGGCGTTCGCCGGCATCCCGCTCACCTCCGGCTTCCTCGGCAAGTACGCGATCTTCGCGGCGGCGGGCGGCGCGGACGCGTGGCCGCTCGTGATCGTCGCGGTGATCGCCTCGGCCGTGGCCGCGTTCTTCTACGTCCGCGTCATCGTGCTGATGTTCTTCAGCGACCCGGCCGCGGACGGCCCGACGATCGCGGTCCCCACGGTGAGCACCTCGATCGTCGTCGCCCTCGCGGCGGCGGCTACCGTGGTGCTGGGAGTGATCCCGGAGCCGGTGCTCAACCTCGCGAGCATCGCCGCCGAGTCGCTGTTCGTCCGATAAGTCGAGGAGTAACGCCTGATGCCTGCGCCGCCGGTTGTCGGCCTGCCCAATGTTGACGAGCGGCTCGCGGAGGAGTTGGCGAGCGGTCTCGCGGCCGTGGAGCGGATGCTGCGTGCCTCGGTGGAGAGCGAGGACGCGTTCGTCACCGAGGCCTCGCGGCACCTCATCCTCGCCGGCGGCAAGCGTTTCCGCGCGATGCTGGTGCTGCTGGCGGCGCAGTTCGGCGATCCCACGGCCCCCGGGGTGATCCCCGGAGCCGTGGTGATCGAGCTGACCCACCTGGGCACGCTCTACCACGACGACGTCATGGACGAGGCCCAGGTGCGGCGCGGCTCGCCGAGCGCGAACGCCCGGTGGAACAACACGATCGCGATCCTCACCGGGGACTACCTGTTCGCCCGGGCCTCGGACATCCTCGCCGACCTCGGCCCGGAGGCGATCCGCATCCAGGCCCGGACGTTCTCCCGGCTGGTGCGCGGCCAGATCCGGGAGACCGTGGGCCCGGCCGAGGGGGAGGACCCGATCCGCCACTACATCGAGGTCCTCGCCGACAAGACCGGCTCGCTCATCGCCACCTCGGGCCGGTTCGGCGCGCTGCTGTCCGGCGCGCCGGAGCCGGTGGTCGAGCGGATCACCGACGCGTGCGAGGCGATCGGCGTCGCCTGGCAGCTCAGCGACGACCTGATCGACGTCGCCGCGTCCGCGGGCGAGAGCGGCAAGACCCCCGGCACGGACCTGCGGGAGGGCGTGCGCACGCTGCCGGTGCTGCACGTGCTCGCCTCCGACGATCCGGCGGACGCGCGGCTGCGCGAGCTGCTGCAGGGGCCGGTCCCGGAGGAGCACCTGGAGGAGGCGCTCACCCTGCTGCGCGCCAACCCGGCGATGGACCGCGCCCGTGCCGAGCTGCTGCGCTGGATCGACCGGGCCAAGGCGGACCTCGCCGAGCTTCCGGCGATCCCGGCGCGGGAGGCCCTGCTGTCCCTGTGCGACTTCGTGGTGGAGCGCACGGGCTGAGATCCCATCCGCGGTACGCGATACGCGGCGGCCCGCACCCGGCAGGGGTGCGGGCCGCCGCGCGTCGTCGGGCCGTCCGGCCGGGCCGCTCAGGTGCCGACCGGGGCGCCTTCCGCCTGCGCCGCGGCCCGCCGCTCCTGCCGCACGGCACGGCTCGCCCGGATCCCGTCCCAGGTGAACACCGCGAGGGCGAGCCAGACGATGGCGAACCCGGCCCAGCGGGCGGGCGGCATGGTCTCGCGGGCGATCAGCACGCCGTACAGGAACTGCAGGATCGGGGCGATGTACTGGAGCAGGCCCATCGCCGACAGCGGGACCCGGATCGCGGCGGCGCCGAAGAACAGCAGCGGCACCGCGGTCACCACGCCGGCCCCGGCGAGCAGCACGGCGTGGAGGGGGCCGTATCCCGCGAAGGTGCCGGCGCCCTGGAACTCGAGCAGGCCGATGTAGCCGAGCGCGGGGAGGAACAGCACGAGCGTCTCCACCGCGAGGCTCTCGTCCGCGCCGATGTTCACGCCCTTCTTGATGACGCTGTAGAACCCGAAGCTGAACGCGAGGGTGAGCGCGAGCCAGGGCGGCTTGCCGTACGCGACGGCGAGCACGAGCACCGCGACCGTGCCGAGCCCGACCGCGACCCACTGCCACCGGCGCAGCCGCTCGCGGAACAGCACGACGCCGAAGAGCACGTTCACCAGCGGGTTGATGAAGTAGCCGAGGGCCGCCTCGACCACGTGCCCGATGTTCACCGCGTAGATGTAGGTGCCCCAGTTGACCGCGATGAGCAGCGCGGCGAGGGTGAGCAGCCCGAGCTTGCGGGGCTGCCGCGCCAGCTCCCGCAGCCACGACCAGTGGCGGCGGACGGCGAGCACCGCGACGACCAGGAGCAGGGACCACACCATGCGGTGCGCGAGGATCTCGACGGCGGTGGCGGGTTTGAGCAACGGCCAGTAGACGGGAAACAGGCCCCAGATCACGTAGGCCGCCACTGCGTACAGGATCCCGCGTCGGTATTCAGGCATGAAATCCAGTTTTGCTCCTGACACACCTTAATCACAAATTAGTACATCTTCGCCCATTGTTTAGTGACGCTAACATGCGGAACATCCGGGGCGGCCCGCTGGTTGCACCGGGTGACGCGTCGCGCGACGCGTCGGCGACAGCGCATGGGAGGACGACGATGGGCTGGTTCTTCGGCCACGACAAGACGAGGATGGTGACCCCGGAGGAGGCGCTCCCGGGCCGTCCTCAGCGCATGGCGGTGCCGGCCCGCCACGCCGTACTCGACACCCCGCTGGTCCCGCCCTTCCCGGAGGGCACCGAGATCGCCGACTTCGCCCTCGGCTGCTTCTGGGGGGCGGAACGCGTCTTCTGGCAGACCCCCGGCGTGGTGACCACGGCCGTGGGGTACGCGGGCGGCTACACCGAGAACCCCACCTACGAGGAGGTCTGCACCGGCCTCACCGGCCACGCCGAGGTCGTCCGGGTCGTCTTCGACCCCAGGCGCATCAGGTACGAGGACCTGCTCAAGATCTTCTGGGAGTCCCACGACCCGACGCAGGGCATGCGCCAGGGCAACGACATCGGCACCCAGTACCGCTCCGCCATCTACACCCACTCGCTTGAGCAGGAGCGGGCCGCCTACGCCTCCAAGGAGGCCTACCAGAAGGTGCTCACCGCCGCCGGCTACGGCCCCATCACCACCGAGATCGCCCCGGCCGGGCCGTTCTACTACGCCGAGGAGTACCACCAGCAGTACCTGCACAAGGTCCCGAACGGCTACTGCGGCCTCGGCGGCACCGGCGTGGCCTGCCCGGTGGGTGTCGCCGCCGCGGGCGAGTAGCCGGGCGATCCCCGTGACCGGCCGGCGCCGTGGCGAGCCGCGCGGCGCCGCGCCCACCGGGCCGATGACCTGACGATCGGCGGCAGGACCGCGGCCGCCGTCGCAGGCGTCCGCCCCGCTGTGTCTCCGCCCGCCCGCCGGCCCGCCATGGTGGCGCACCCTCGTGACCTCGCGCATGCGATTGGCACCTGGCTCAGTGAGGCATCGCGGCGACCGGCCGGTGCGGGCAACCGAATTCCGGCCGCAGTCCGGCGGGGACGGCCTGCGTCGCCGGGGCTCCGCCTCCGGACGATCCGGGCGGCAACTCAAGAACCGCACTTTCAGTCCGGAGGTGCAGTGATTGGGGCAAAAGGGCCCAACTACCCTGGAGGGCGTGCGGGACGTACTGAAGGGCATCGGCTGTGTCTGGGAGTTCGACCTCGACGGCCTGCGCATCAGGCCGGACGGCATGCGCGCGCCCGCGCTGCTGCGGGCGCTGGGGGAGCGGCTGGTGCCGTACG
>QGUZ01000491.1 GCA_003242605.1 Actinomycetota bacterium | reverse complement strand
CCCTGCCCACCCCGCCTCGCCACCGAGCTGACCGGCCGCATCCTGCTCGACCACCCGGTCACCCGAATCGTCCGTACCGCCGACCAGGCCACCGTCACCGTGCCCGGCCGTACCCCCATCACGGCCCGCCGCGTCGTGATCGCCATGGACCCGGCCACCGCCCGCACCATCGCCCACGACCCACCCCTGCCACCCCCACGTGCCGACCTGCAAAGCCGCTGGCAGACGGGCAGCGGCATCAAGGCCCACCTCGTCTACCCCCGTCCGTGGTGGCGCGACCTCGGTCTCACCGGCGCCGCGGTCACCGACACCGGCACCGTCCGCCTCACCTTCGACGTCTCACCCCCAGGCGACGGCCCCGGCATCCTCCTCGCCCTGCTCGGCCTCCCCCTGATCGACGACCCCGCCCTCCTCCACCCCGACGCCCGGGACCACCGCCGCCAAAGGATCGTGGACGACCTGACCATCCTGTTCGGCCCGCAGGCCCGGGACACCATCGAGTACCACGAACAGGACTGGTCAACCGAACCCTGGCAGACCGGCTGCCTCCCCCGCGTCCCCCCAGGCCTCCTCGGCACCCACCACGCCTGGCTCACCCGCCCGATCGGCCCCCTCCACTGGGCCGGCAGCGAGACCTCCTACCTCGGCGAAGGCCACATGGACGGCGCCGTCCGCTCCGCCCACCGCGCCGCCACCGAAGTCCTCACCGCACTTAACCGCGATCCCGCGCCACCCGTCGGCTCGGGTCCGCTCAAGTGACCCGTCGGGCGCCGACGAGCAGGTGGCGGGCCTCGCCGCCACCGAACGCCATATGAGGTAGGACTCGATTCAAGAGCGGCCGTCCCTGCGAAGCCGGCAGGGCGGCCGCTCGGCCGGGGCAAGCGACGACCCGTTACGGGCTGACGTCAAGCGGCGGATCAGCCTCTGCGCAGCCGTACCTGCTCCGCTATGTGCAGGGCCGCCTTATGTGGGTCCTCGTGCTCCCACACTCGGATGACGAGCCATCCGGCCTCGGAGAGAATCCGGTCGGTCTCCGCGTCACGCTCACGCGTACGCCTGACCTTCTCCGCCCAGAATTCCGCGTTGGTAGCGGCCTTGGTGTGATGTTCCGGGCACCCGTGCCAGAAGCATCCGTCAAGGAACACGGCCACCTTGGCCCTGGAGAAGACCATGTCGGCGGTTCGCCGCATCGTGGGGATGGGGCGTGACGACACGCGATAGCGCAGGCCGAGGGCATGCGCGGCGCGCCTCAGGGCGAGTTCCGGCTTCGTGTCCCGGCCCTTGTTCGCCTGCATGCTCTTGCGCACGGCCTCGCTGGATGCGCCCACCGGTCTCGCCACGGCCATGGTCAAACTCTACGCAGGCCGAACCGCCTTTGCGTCCGGGTCCGGAACCTTTACACCCCGCACCACAATGTGGTGATGAGCTCTGCAGCCTCAGCGTTGTGGACCGGTTGACGTGGTGCCGTCCGCGGGCGACCCGGCCTCGGCCCGGGCGCTCGACCGAACGCCATGGCCGTGCACGGGTGTCACGGGTTCTTCCCTCCCCAGGGCGGGTGTCGTGATAAGCCGGTCTACGCGGCCGTTGATCGGAATGGAGGATGCCGTGCGCGGTCTCACGCTGTCCGGTCGCTACCGCCTGGACGAGAAGCTGGGCGCAGGCGCCATGGGCGAGGTCTGGAAGGGGTTCGACCTGCGGCTGCACCGCGACGTGGCGGTCAAGATCTACCCCGGGCACCCCGATCTCGAGCCGCGTCGCGTGGAGCGGTTCAGGTCCGAGGCGATGATCTGCGGACGGCTCCAGCACCCCGGGATCGTCGTCGTCCACGACGCGGACGAGGACCAAGGGCGGCTGTACTTCGTCATGGAGCTGCTGAACGGCACGGACCTGAGGAGGGTGATCGCCGAGGCACCCGACGGTCTCCCGATCGATCGCGTGATTAGGATCGGCGCCGATATCGCCGACGCCCTCGCCGCGGCGCACGCCAAGAGGATCATCCATCGTGACGTCAAGCCCGCGAACATCATGCTGCTCGCGGGGGACCGCACCAAGCTCTGCGACTTCGGCATCGCAAGGGTCATCGACCCGGACGGTAAGGCGACGGCACAGGTGGGCACCGTCGCCTACATGGCGCCCGAGCAGTTCGACGGCCGGCCGGAGGAACGGAGCGACCTGTACTCATTGGGCTGCGTGCTCTACGAGATGCTCACCGGCGACCGGCCCTTCCACGGCAACACCCCCATGCAGGTGGCCCTGCGACACAGTCGTGATGAGCCGAAGGCGCCGAGCGAGCTGCGAGCCGATGTTCCCGTCGAGCTCAACGAGCTGGTCCTCCATCTGCTGGCCAAGAAACCCGAGGAGCGTCCGAGCACGGCGAGCGAGGTCGCGGCCCGACTGAAGGCGATGCTCGAACGTCCGGCCCCGCCGCGACCCGGAAAACGGTCCGGGAACGTTCGACGATTGCCGCCGTATGAGCTGCTGAAGGCCGGTGTTCCGCCACGGAAGCGGACGGACATCGACAACGCCATGGCGTCCGCCTTGGAACAGTGCTGGAGAAAGGCGGGTGTGAATCCAAAGGTGGCCGGCAAGCCCC
>QGUZ01000178.1 GCA_003242605.1 Actinomycetota bacterium | reverse complement strand
CGGGGGTCCGGGGGAGGGGCCGGGGTGTCCGGGCGCCGCCCGGGCCCCGGCCCGGGCCACCCCCCCAAACGGCCCCCTATCCCCGCCGGGCGGACACCGGGCGGGCCCCGGCCCGCCTGCCCGCCGGCCCCGGGTGCGCCCCGGCCGCCGGTGCCCGCTCCGGCCACGGCGCCCCCGTTCCCGGCCCGCGCCCGCCACGGCGGCCGGGGCGGCTCCGCGGTACCGGTCAGCTTTCGGGCGCGGCCTTGCGGCGGGCGCGGGACAGGGCCAGGCTGCCGAGGGCGATCGCGACCGGGCCGATCACCAGGTCGATGAAGCCGCCGACGATGCCGTACCCGGTGCCGGGCCCGCCCTCGGCAGCCGCGACCACCGCCGCGCCGATGACCGCGCAGGTGAGCCCCGCCACCGCGGCCGCCCCGCCCAGCCGTACCGTGGCGGCGCGGGCGCGGACGGCGGCGCGGGCCAGCGCCACGGCTCCGGTGACCGTGCCCGCCAGACCCGTCACCCCCGCCACCACCGACCAGATCCGCCCGGGCGTCCAGTACCCGGCGGGGACGGCGGGCTGCAGCCCGGCGTCGGCGGCCGCGGGCACGGCCGAGGCCAGGACCACGGCCAGGCCGGTGGCGGCGACGGCGGCGGCGCCCACCGCCATGCGGCGTGCGGCCGCGGACCGGAAGGATGCGTTGTGGACCGGCATGACTGCTCCTCGCTGTTCGCCGACTGGGGATGCGCCCGATGATGTCCGCCGGTTCGGCGCCGCGTCGTCGCCCGGCCGCGGACATTCCGCCATGCCGCCGCCGCGGCAGTACGGCGCGCCGCGCCCGCGGCGGCATGCGCGCGGCTACTGCGGACGCGGTAGCCGAGGCTCCTCCCTGAGGCGGATCCGCCCGCCCGGCGCGGCGGGTTACAGTGCGCGCATGGGAACGGCACGGCCCGGCCCGCCCGCCGGCCTCCTCGACTGGGCGGTCGCCGGCTGCGTGGCCGCGGTGCTGCTGATCACCGGCCTGTCCGGGCGTTACGGCGGCGGCGCCTGGCCCGCGCCGGCCGGGTACGCGCTGCTGGCCGCCGGTGGGCTGGCGCTGGGGCTGCGCCGCGGCCACCCGGTCGGCGTGCTCGCCGGCACCGCGCTGTGCACGGCCGGCTACCAGGCGGCCGGCTTCGACGTGCCCGCGGTGGCGTTCCTGTTCGCGGTGTACTTCGCCGTCCGCGCCGGGCACCGCCGCGCCGCGGTGGCCGCGAGCGCGGCCCTGCTGGCCGGGCTGCCGCTGGTCGCCCTCGCCACGGGCACCCACCAGGCGGGGGACGCGCTGGCGCACTCCCGCCGCGTGCTGGAGCTGGCCTGGCTGATCGCGGCCGGCGCCGCCGGGGAGGCGCTGCGGCAGGCCGAGCGGCGGGCGGCGGAGGCCGAGCGCACCCGGGAGGAGACCGCGCGGCGCCGCGCCCACGAGGAGCGGCTGCGCATCGCGCGCGAGCTGCACGACTCGCTCACCCACCAGATCTCGATCATCAAGGTGCAGGCCGAGGTCGCCGTGCACACCGCGCGCAAAAGGGGCGAGCGGCCGCCGCCGGCCCTGCCGGTGATCCTGCAGGCCGCGCGGGAGGCGAGCCGGGAGCTGCGCGCCACCCTGCAGGCGCTGCGGGACGACGCCACCGGCCCGCCCCGCGGCCTGGCCGACCTTTCCGAGCTGGTCGAACGCGCCCGCGACATGGGCCTGCCGGCGACCCTGGCCGTCGACGGCCCGCAGCAGGAGGTGCCCGCCGCGGTGGGCCGCACCGTCTACCGGATCGTGCAGGAGGCGCTCACCAACGCGGCCCGGCACGCCCGCGCGACCGGCGTCACGGTGCGGGTCGAGTGCCGCCCGGAGGCGGTGACGGTCCGCGTCGACGACGACGGCGTCGCCCGCCCGGGCGCCGACCCGGTGCCCGGGGTGGGCCTGCTCGGCATGCGGGAACGGGTCACCGCGCTCGGCGGCCGCCTGCGCGCCGGGCCGCGCGAGCAGGGCGGGTTCACCGTCGAGGCGGAGCTGCCGGTGGAGCGTCTGCCGTGATCCGGGTGCTGCTCGCCGACGACCAGCCGCTGATCCGCAGCGGGTTTTGCGCGCTACTGGAGCTGGAGGACGACATCGACGTGGTCGCCGAGGCCGGCGACGGCGCGCAGGCCGTCGAACTGGCCCGGCGGCACCGCCCCGACGTGGCGCTCGTCGACATCCAGATGCCGGTCGTCGACGGGCTGGAGGCGACCCGGCGGATCGCCGCCGACCCGCACCTGGCCGGCGTGCACGTGGTGATCCTCACCAACTACGGCATGGACGAGTACGTGCTCGGCGCGCTGCGCGCCGGGGCCGCCGGGTTCCTGGTCAAGGACGTGCTGCCCGAGGACCTGCTGCACGCCGTACGGGTCGCGGCCCGCGGGGACGCGCTGCTCGCCCCGTCGATCACCCGCAGGCTCATCGCCCACTACGTGCGGCAGGCGGATCGCCCGGCCGGATTCGCCCCGGTGGCCGGGCTGGAGGAGCTGACCAACCGGGAGCGGGAGGCGGTCGCCCTCGTCGCCCAGGGCCTGTCCAACGACGAGATCGCCGAGCGCATGGTGATCAGCCCGCTCACCGCGAAGACCCACGTCAACCGGGCGATGGTCAAGCTCGGCGCCCGTGACCGGGCGCAGCTGGTGGTGTTCGCCTACGAGTCCGGGCTGGTGCCGCCGCGCCGCGCCCGCTGACCGGTCCGGCGGCCGGTACGGCCCCGCGGCGCGGGCCGGCCCGGCCGTCTTCTACCCTCCAACTCCGGACCAGACCGCAGGATCGGCGGCGCCACCCCGATCGGGACCGGGGAGGCCGCGCCGCTTGGAAGGATTGACCGCGTGAACATCGTGCTGTGGGTGATCGCCGGGCTGCTGGCGCTGATGTTCCTCCTCGCCGGCGTGATGAAGCTCGCCCGGCCGAAGCAGGACCTGGCCGCCTCCGGGATGACCTGGACCGAGGACTTCTCCGCCCGCAACGTCAAGATCATCGGGGTGTTGGAGGTGCTCGCCTCGGCCGGGCTGATCCTGCCGCCCGCCACGCGGATCGCGCCGGTGCTCGCGCCGCTGGCCGCGGCCGGGATCGTGCTGCTGATGTGCGGCGCCGCCGTCGTCCACCTGCGCCGCAAGGAGCGGCAGCAGATCATCGTCAACGTGGTGGCCGGGGTGCTCGCCGCCGTGGTGGCCTGGGGCCGGTTCGGCCCCTACGCCTTCTGACCCCGCCGCCTTCCGGCCCCGCACCCGGCCCCGAACCCGGCGCCGCGGCCGGGGGCGGGGTGCGCGGCGTGGCCGGTCAGGCGGCGGGGCGGACGGCCCGCAGGTAGTGGAGCGCCACCGGCAGCTCGCCGGTCTCCTCCACCCGGAACCCGGCCTGCGGGACGAGCTCGGCGAGCATGCGGCGCGTGTCGTGCCGCACGGCCGGGCCGGTGAACAGGCCGGCGATGCGGGCGAGCAGCGGGTTTGCGGGCGGCCGGTACTCGGCGATCAGCAGCCGCCCGCCCGGCCGCAGCACCCGGAACATCTCCGCCACGGCCGCGGCCCGCGCCTCCTCCGGGACGTGGTGCAGGGCGAGGGTGGAGACCACCAGGTCGAACGCGCCGTCGGCCAGCTCGAGCGACTGCGCCACGCCCACCAGGTAGGTGCAGTTGGCCGGGGCGCGCAGCCGGGCGTGCGTGATCATTTCGGGGGAGGGGTCGACGCCGGTGACGTGCCCCTCGGGCCCGGCCACCGCGGCGAGGATCCGCGACAGGTAGCCGGTGCCGCAGCCGACGTCGAGCACCTTCTGGCCCGGCCGTACCCCCGCCAGGGCGGCCAGGCGCAGGAAGATCTCCCGCCGCCGGCCGAGCAGCAGCACCTCGGCCGAAAGGTCGTACAGGCGCGGGCGGTGGAAGACCGCCTCCGCCGCGGCGTGGCCGGTGTGGTCGTGCCGTGTCGCGTGCAGGCCCATCGGATGCTCTCCTTGCCGACAACCCGTCCCGTCGCGGACACGCCGTCCGCCGTGCCGCCGGGCCTCCCGTGCGGCCCGGTGGCGTGTCGCCGTTCACTTTAAAAGCGCGGCCCGCCCGAGCGCGCGGTGCGCGGCGTGTCGCGCAATCACCGCGCCGCCGGGGCGGGCCGGTCGAGCCCGGCGGCCAGCTCGGCGATCACCCGGTCGACCCGGTCGCGCAGGTCGGCGACCGGCGGGGTGGCGTCGGGGCCGGTTGCGTGCTGCAGCCAGTCGTGCAGCGCGACCCGCAGTGCGGTCAGCGCGGTCGCGGCGCACAGCCGCGGGTAGACGCCGCCGGCGGCGCGCGGGCCGAGCCGCTCGGTGATGGCGTCGGCGAGGGCCCGCTCCTGAGCGGCGAGCACCCCCAGCTGGTGGGGGACGAGCGAGGGGGAGCGGGTGATCAGCCACATCGCCCGGATGCAGGCGCGGGTGGCCTCGTCGTCCCGGTCGAGCACGGCGAGTACCGCCTGGCGCAGCGCCCGCAGCACCGGCTCGGTGCGGGGGCGGGCGCGGAACTCGGCGATGAGCGCCTCGGCGCCGGCGGCGGCCGCGGCCACGATCGCCTCCTCTTTGCTGCCGAAGTGGTTGAAGAAGGTGCGCACCGCGATGTCGGCCTCGGTGGCGATCTGCTCGACGGTGACGTTCGCCACGCCGTGCCGCAGCGCCAGCCGCAGCGCGGCCTCGCGCACCGCGGCCCGGGTGGCGAGCTTCTTGCGCTCGCGGCGGCCCGGCGCCGTGGCGGCGCCGGGGGGAACGGCGCGAACCATGACGGGTCCCTTCTGTCGGCCTGCTGCCGGCCGGCGCGCCGCCGCCCCGGGCCCGCCGGCCGGGGTGGTCAGGCCCACGTCACGGGCAGCGCGTGCACGCCGAATATCAGCATCTCATTGCGGAGCGGCACCCGGTCGGCCGGTACGGCCAGCCGCAGGCCCGGCAGCCGGGTGATCAGCTCGCCCAGGCCGACCTGCAGCTCCACCCGCGCCAGCTGCTGGCCCAGGCACTGGTGCACGCCGTGGCCGAACGCCAGGTGGGCGGTGCGCGGCCGGCGCACGTCGAGCCGGTCGGGGTCGGCCCAGTGGCGGGGGTCGCGGTTCGCCTCCGGCGTGGCGATGATCACCGTGCCGCCGGCGGGAATGGTCACGCCGGCGAGGGTGACCGCCTCCACGGCGACCCGGGACACCCCCATCTGGATGATCGACAGGTAGCGCAGCAGCTCCTCCACCGCGGTCTCCAGCAGCGCGGGGTCGGCGCGCAGCGCGGCGAGCTGGTCGGGGTGCTCCAGCAGCGCGAACGCGCCGAGCCCGAGCATGTTGGCGGTGGTCTCGTGCCCGGCGGCGAGCAGCAGCAGGGCGATGTCGGTCAGCTGCGCGTCGGTGAGCGGCGGGTCGGCCTCGTGCACCAGCCCCGACAGCAGGTCGTCGGCCGGGCGGGCCCGCTTGGCCGCGACCAGCTCGGTGATGAAGGCGTGCATCTGCGCCGCGGCGCGGGCGCGTTCCTCCTCGCTCGCCCGGGTGTTGAGGGAGATCGCGGTGCGCTCCTGGAAGCCGGCCCGGTCGGCCGGGTCGACGCCGAGCAGCTCGCAGATCACCAGTGAGGGGATCGGCTGCGCGTAGGCGGGCACCAGGTCGGCTTCGGTGCCGGCCGCGGTCATCGCGGCGATCAGCTCGGCCGCGATCTGCCGGATGCGGGACTCCAGCGCCTTCATCCGCCGCAGGGTGAACTGGCCGGTGAGCAGCCTGCGCAGCCGGGTGTGCTCGGGCGGGTCCATGAACACGAACATGCCGTCGGTGCGGTGCCCGACCTGCGGCGGGGCCGGGGCGACGCCGGTGGCGGCGAAGGCCCGCGCCTGCCGCGGGGTCAGGCTGGTGGCGTCGGGGTGGCGGACCCGGTCGGCGCTGAACCGCGGGTCGGACAGCACGGTGCGGGCCTCGTCCAGGCCGGTGACGAGCCAGGCGGGGGCGCCGTTGCGCAGCGTCAGCCGCTGCACCGGGCCCCGGCCGCGCCGCCGCAGCAGGCCGGGCGGCGGGCCGAAGGGGTCGTCGCCGCTGCGTTCCAGCAGGTCCTGCTCGAGCAGCAGGCGCATCTCGGTGGGGGATCTGCTCGCCTGGGTGGTCTGCGTCCGGTCGCCGGTGCTGGTCATCACCACGCCCCTTTCCTGATCGCCCGCAGGTGCGGGCGGGTTCCGGCACCACCGATGGACATATCCGGCAAGTTGCACGACATGCATCAATGCGCATCAGGCAAGTTTTGCGCCGCCCTGGGCGTGGCGTGGCGGGCCATCACCGCGGGCCACCACCGTAAATCCGGGCGGTCACTGCCCGGATCACCGCGCCCCGAATCCGGGCAGCGGCTGCCCTGATCACCTGCGGCGAATCCGGGCACCCGCTGCCCGGATGGCCGCATCCGGCCAGGCCTTTAATTTCAATTTCCAGAAATTCCAAATGCTAAATTGCGGGTCATGTCGTCGCGTGGAGACGGTGACCGGGCACCCGTGATCACCCCCTGCCGGTACTGCGGCGCGCCGATCGAGCAGCGCGGCGGCCGCGGACGCCGCCGCGCCTACTGCCCCGACAAGGGCTGCCAGGCCGCCGCCAAACGCGAGCGCGAGCTCCGCCGCGCCGCCCCCGGCCTCGAGGGCGCGCTCGCCCGCGCCGAGGAGCTGTACGAGCGCATGGAAAAGGGCCTCGCCGCCGCGATCGCCCCGCTCGCCGCCGCGCTGCAGCAGGAGCTCAGCCCGGCCGGCGTCGAAGCCAAGATCAGCGCGGTGAAGGCCGAGGCCGCCGCCCGCGTCGCCGCCGCCTGGGCGGAACGCGAGCAGGCCGCCGAGCAGGTTCGGATCGCCCGCCAGGCCGCCGAGGCCGCCCGCCGCGAGGCCGAGGCGGCGATCGCCGAACGCGACGCCGCCCTCGCCGACGCCGAGACCGCCCGGGAGCAGGCGCTCGCCGCGCTGCGCGAGGCCGCCGCCACCGAACGCCGCGCCCAGGCCGCGGCCGAGCGGGCCCTGCGCCGCGCCGAGCTTGCCGAGCAGGCCCGCGACCAGGCCGTGCGCGAGCTCGCCGACCGCGTCGACCAGGCGCTCGCCCAGGTCCGCGCCGCCGAGGAGCGCGCCCGCCGCGCGATGGAGGCCGCCGAGCAGGCCCGCTCCCAAAGCGGCCGCGCCCACGACGGCGCCGAGCACGCCCGCCGCGCCGCCGAGCAGGCCGGCCGCGCCACCGCCGCCGCCCAGGCCCGCGCGGAGACCGCCGAGGCCGAACGGCGCAAGGCCATCGCCCGCGCCGAGGCCGCCGAGCTGGCCCGCGCCGAGGCGCTCGCCGACGCCGCCGCGGCCCGCGCCCGCGCCGAGATGGCCGAGGCGCAGGCGGCCAAGGCAGAGCGCGAGGCCGCCGCCCGCGCCGAGGCCGCCGAGCGGCGCGCCCGCGAGGCCGAGGCCGAACGCGACCGGCTGCGCGCGGAGCTGTCGGTGCACCAGGCCCTCGTCCGCGACCTGCGCGAACAGCTCACCGCCGCCCGCGCCGAGGCCGCGCAGCTGCGGGAGCGCGCCGTCGCCGCCGAGCTGCGCGCCGGCCGGTCCTGACCGTCGCCGGCCGTGGCCGGGCCCGGCCGTACCCTGCGCGCCGCACGGCTGCACCCGCCCGGATGGGCGCGGACCCGCAGGCGACCGGCGCGCACCCGCCCGGCCCGCCTCTCGCTCACCCCGCCCACCATCCGGGCGGCCCACCGGGTCTGGATCGTGGCGGCGGGTAGCGAAAGGTGCGGCGGTACGGCTCGCGTTGCCGGACGCCCGGGTCGGGTCCGGGCGCTGCCGAACGATGCGCCCAGGCCGGTCGGCTCAAGCCTGCCGGCGGGTGTGTGGCGCGAGGACGCCAAGGGTGGCCGCGAAGGGTGAGGTGCCCCTCACCCGCCCGGGGTGAGGCCGCGCGTCGTTGTGCCGCCGTGCAGGGCCGTCTCGAACGGCCGGCGCCCCCGCATCTCGCCCGGGCGGGGCGTGGCCGCGCCGCCCGGGCGGGCGGGCCGAGGCCGGGTCAGGCCGGGGCGCTGCTGAACGATGCGCCCAGGTCGACCGGCTGGAGCCTGCCGGTGCGCACGTCGTAGACGGCGCCGCCGACCGGCATGCCCGGCGGCAGGAACGGGCAGCTGCGGATCTTGACCAGGTCGTGGCGCAGCGCCTTCTCCTGGTCGGGGATCGTGTGGAAGTCGAGGCTGCGGGTGTCCACGCCGCGGCGGGCGGTGAGCTCGTGCACGTCCGCGTCGGTGACCTTGGTCATCCCGCAGTCGGTGTGCGGCATCACCAGCACGCGTTCGACGCCCAGCAGGAACACCGCCAGCACCAGGGTACGCAGCACGTCGTCGGTGACGCGCGCGCCCGCGTTGCGCAGGATCTTGGCGTCCCCCGGCCGCAGCCCCAGCAGGCCCAGCGGGTCGATGCGCGAGTCCATGCAGGTCACCACCGCCAGCCCGCGTGCGGCCTTGCCGGTCAGGCCGGAGTGCTCAAACGCGGCGGCGTACTCGGCGTTGGCGGCGAGAAGATCGTCGAACGCGGTCACGCACCTGAGCACAGCGCAACCGCCCGCCCCATGTCAAAAATCCGCGCCACCCGGTGCCCGGAAACCCGTGGCGGCGCGGGCGTCCGCGTGCCCCGGCGCGTCTCACCGCCGCGCCCGCGCCGCTGTGCGCCGTAGGGAGGGGGTGCCTGCGGGCGCGCGGCCGGGCCGGGAAATCATGAAGCATGAGCTTCGACGTCGCCCGGGTACGTGCCCTTTATCCCGCACTGTCCGATGGTTCGGCGTGGCTGGACGCCGCCGCCGGCACCCAGATGCCGCAGCCGGTCATCGACGCCATCGTCGCCGCCTACACCGCCGGCATCGGCAACGCCCACGGGGCGTTCGCCGCCAGCGCGCGGTCCGACGCGATCGTGGCCGAGGCCCGCCGCGCGGTCGCCGACCTGGTCGGCGGCGATCCCGACGGGGTGGTGTTCGGCCCCAACATGACCACCCTCACCTACCGGTTCGCCCGCACCCTCGCCCGGGAGTGGCGCCCCGGGGACGAGATCGTGGTCTCCCGCCTCGACCACGACGCCAACGTGCGCCCCTGGGTCCAGGCCGCCGAGGCCGCCGGGGCCGTGGTGCGCTGGGCCGAGGTGGAGGTGCCCTCCGGCGAGCTGCCCGCCGCCCAGTACGACGAGCTGATCACCGAACGCACCCGCCTGGTCGCGGTCACCGCCGCCAGCAACGTGCTCGGCACCATGCCGGACGTGCCGCGTATCGCCCGCAAGGCCCACGACGCCGGGGCGCTGGTGTACGTCGACGGCGTGCACGCCACCCCGCACACCCCGATCGACGTCACCGCGCTCGGCGCCGACTTCTACGCCACCAGCGCCTACAAGTGGTGCGGCCCGCACGTGGGCGCGGTGATCGCCGCCCCGGCCCTGCTGGAGCGGCTGCGCCCGGACAAGCTCGCCTCCGCGCCCGACCGCGTGCCCGACCGGTTCGAGACCGGCACGCTGCCGTTCGCCGACCTGGCCGGGGTGACCGCCGCGGTCGACCACCTGGCCGGGCTGGACCCGCAGGCCACCGGGCCGCGCCGCCGCCGCGTGCTCGCCTCGATGGCCGCGGTCGAGGCCTACGAGCAGGCCGAGCTCGCCTACCTGTGCGAGCACCTCGCCGCGCTGCCGCACGTGCACCTGATCGGCTCCCCGGCCCGCCGTACCGCCACCGTCTACTTCACCGTCGACGGCCACAGCCCGCGCCGGGTCGCCGAGCACCTGGCCGCCCGCAAGATCAACGTGTGGGACGGGCACTGCTACGCCTGGGAGGTCACCGGCGCGTTCGGCATCCGCGACGCCGGCTCGGCCGTGCGGGCGGGGCTGGTGCACTACAACGACCGCTCCGACGTCGACCGCCTGCTCGCCGCCCTCGAGGAGCTCACCCCCTGAGCCCGGGGGAGCGGGCCCGGTACGGCGGGGCGGCGCGGCCTGTGCCGCCCCGCGCGCGGGCCGCGGCGGTCATCGATCGCCGTGCCGGCCGCCATCGCCGCGGCCAGGCCGGGTCCCCGGCCGCCGCCGTACCGGGCCTGTCCGCCGGGCGGACGGAGCGGGCCGTGGCACGGACGACCCGGGGCGGGCAGGTCGCCTGGGGGGCGGAACCGCCCGCCGCGGGGAACCGGGGGCCCCAATCCGGACGCCCCCCCAGCCCCGCGGGCCCCGTCCGGGGGGCCGGGGGA
>QGUZ01000177.1 GCA_003242605.1 Actinomycetota bacterium | reverse complement strand
GGGCATCGCGAGCGGCCGGCTGCCGGGCGAGCTCGCCGAGCAGGCCGGGCGCTCGCCGCCGAGCTCGGCGAACGCCGCCGCGACGACGGCCTCACGCGGCCTTCAGCTCCGACCTGCGCCGTGCCGTACAGACCGCGGAGATCGCCTTCGCCGGGTCGGGCTCCCGCTGCTTGAGGACCGGCGGCTGCGCGAATGCCGCTACGGCGAGTTCGACGGCAGGCCGGTGCGCGAGCTGGAGCGGCTGCGTGCCCGGCACACCGACGAACCGGGGCCCGACGGCCAGAGCTACCGGGACGTGGTACGGCAGATGGCCGACTTCCTCACCGACCTGGCCGCGGCCTGGGACGGCCGGAAGGTGCTGCTCATCGCCCACTCCGCCAACGCTGGGCGCTGCAGCATCTGCTGCACGGCGAGCCGCTGCACGAGCTGGTCGACCGGCCGTTCCACTGGCGGCCCGGCTGGACGTTCCTCCTGCCGGACGGCTGGACGAGCCCGTACCCGGCGGGCTGAACGGGCGGCTCGGCCCCACACCGGCGTCGCACGGCGTAGTCGAGAAACACCGGGTCGATCACCCGGCGGGCCGCGAGAATCCGATCGAGATCAAGGCGCGTGTCCGGCATCCGCGCAATCCTGACGGCCCCGGACACCGGCGGGAATTGAAACTTCACGAAACCCTGACCATGGTCGGCCGGGGACCCGACCCCGGCGACGGCCGGGCGGCGGTTGATCAACCCATGACGGCGGTGCCGTCGCCTCGAGGGGCGAGCCTGCAGGCCCCGCGGATGCCCGCCACGGCACGACCCAGGACGACGGGCCTCGCGCTCTCGATCACGAGGGCGGGCACGACCGGCGACCGGCCGTGCCCGCCCCACCGGCGGCGCCGACCCGTCCCCCGCAGATGACGGTCACGGCCAGGGCCGGATCTCGCGTGCCAGGCGCCGAAGGGTCGCACCCACAATTCCTGAGAACGCATATTCGCGCGCAATTCTGCCGCGCGTTTTACAGGATCCCGGACACCAATGATCGGCGGACGACAAGCCCGCGCCGTGTGAGCGTTCACGTGTCCGTGGATCCCACTCTTGCCGTGGTGCATCGAGGTGCACGTCCGCCTGCTTGATGCCGGTGAGCTCGGCGGAATGCGGGGTGGCGCGCGAGACCGGCGAGAGCCGGAAACACCGTGGACCGAAAGGTGATTTCGCACGGTAATGGAATTGTCACTCGATTCGCCACGCGGGTGGTGCCATGGTTGAGGCAGTGGCTCCACTCGGGTGTTTCCGCAAGGCTCTCGGGCGGTCCTATGACTCTCACTGTCGCCGCGAAAACATGTGAGTTCCCCGTCAAGGTCCTCGCGTCACGCGATCCGAGTGCGGGCGCTCCGCCGCCGGCGATCGGAACCGCGGAGGAGCCGCTGCGAACGCTGCGCGTGCGGAAGACGGCCCGATGACCGCGGTGGACGGGCCTCCCCTTCCGCCCCAGGGGGCGCGACCCGGCCCCGCGGCGCGGGCCTGCGACCCGATCGCCGCCGCACTGGGCAACGCCTCCCTGCTCGGAGTCGGATACCTGCTGCTACGACGGCGATTGCTCGCCGTCCTCGCCGTGGCCGTCACCATCACGCTCGGCGTCATCCTCGCCACCAGGGTCCGGGAATCCTGGCTCGAAGGCGTCGTGCTGCTGTGGTGGGTGGCCGTCACCGCGCACGGCTGGTACCTGGCGCGGAGGCGACAGCGGCGCACCGAGCCGCAGGCGGCGAGCGCCGCGGCCACCGACACGGCGCTCCGGCACCCACCGCCGAACCCGGCGAGCAGGCAGCGACTCGCCGCAGCCGCCGTCACGGTTCCGGTCCTGCTGGCCGTGAGCACCTTCCGCTTCGACGCCGGGCACATCGTGGCGACGGCCAGGGACGCCCACCGGGACGGCGAGTGCCAGCGGGCACTGTCGCTCCTGAACGGCCTGACGACCGCTCATCGCGTCGCCAACGCTCCGCTCACCGCCCGCACCGAAGCCGAGGCCGAGGCATGCCGCATCCTCCTCCAGGCAAAGCGGGAGGCCGTGAGCGATCCGCGGCGCGCCGTCGGGATGCTGGAGCGGTACGCCGACCACCCGGCGGCGCTGTGGCAGCGGGCCGACCTTCTCCTCACACAGGCCGCCATCGAATTGGACATCGCGCTGACCGGTGACGTCAGTGCCCTGATGACGGGCTACGAGCGACTCAACGACGTCATCAAGCAGTTCCCCGGCCGGGAGCAGGACGCCGGGAAGGCCCTCGATCGGCTGCTCGATCGGCTACCTGCGGGAGACGCCTGCAAGACCGCGGACATCACCAACTGGCTCCACGCACGGCATCCGACGGGCAACGTGCTGGACCAGGTCAGGAGCAGAGCGTCGACGATCGCGCCCACGGCACTGGCCGAATGCGGCAAGGCACTCATGGACGACGAGCGCTGGCACGACGCACGCTCCTATTACCGAATTCTGATCAGCGATCATCCCGAGCACGAACTTGTCGCCGCCGCCAAGAGTGGTGTGCGAAAAGCCGACCTGGCGATCCAACTGGCGGACGTCAAGAAACTCCTCAAACCGGGGGAGTCCCGGCTGCCCGCCTACTGCTCGAGGCCGACTTGGTACGAAGGCGCGCCCCGCTACCGAGGAAAGGGACCGCACCGTGCGCTGCTGTTCGGCCAGGACGGGCACAAGAGCAAGCTGCCGTCCTCGTGGCTGACCAGCGATCCCGCGAAGGCCACTTTGGTGATCTGCGCCGGAAAGAGTGCGTACGGAACCAGGGTTCGGACCTGCTACTACCAGCCGCGATTCTCGAACAGTATCTACCCGGTGACCTTCTATAAGAGAAAGATTCCCATCCGTGTCTACGAACTGCGGACCGGAAAACTCGTGAAAAAGACCAGCCTGCAGATCGGCGGACGAAGCTGCCCCCAAAGGATTTATTACTCGTCGCGCTACCTCGGGGATGCCCCACCGTCCAAGAGATACGTGTCCTCCTCCACCTCGGACATCCGGGCGGCGTACCGGCCGTTGATCAACCCGTGACGACCGGCGCGGCGGCGTGCGCCGCAGGGCGAGGCCGCGCGGTGGTCGATCCCCGCCCGCGGCGCCCCTGGCCGCGTCACGCGGGGCGCGGCGACGGCCGGCCGTACCCGGCCCTCGCGCGAGGACCGGCCGCCGGGGTCACCGGCGCACCGGTCAGATGACCTTGCGCCGGGCGAGGTCGGCGATCTCCTCGGGGGTACGGCCCAGCTCGGCGAGCACCGCGGCGGTGTGCTCGCCCACGGCGGGGACCGGGCCCATGCGCGGCTCCAGCCCGGCGAACATGATCGGCGGCAGCAGGGCGCGGACCGGGCCGCCCGGGGTGTCCACCTCGCGCCAGCGGCCGCGCTCGCGCAGCACCGGGTGGTCGAGGAACTCGGCGACGGTGTTGACCCCGGCGTTCGCGATCCCGGCCCGGTCGAGCAGGGCGGTGGCCGCGGCCGCGTCGAGCTCCGCGAACCGGGCGGCGACGATCTCCTCCAGCTCGTCGCGGTTCGCGACCCGCAGCGGGTTGGTGGCGAAGCGGGCGTCGGTGGCGAGCTCGGGCCGCCCGAGGAACTCGGCGCAGAAGCGCACCCACTCCGGCTCGTTCTGGATCGAGATCAGCACGGTGCGGCCGTCCCGGGTGGCGTACGGCCCGTACGGGGCGATCGTGGCGTGCCGGGCGCCCGCCCGCGGCTGCTGCGTGCCGGTGCCCAGGGTGTAGTTGGCGGGCTGGCCCATCCACTCGCCGAGCGCGTCGAGCAGCGAGACCTCCACGGCCGTGCCCTCCCCGGTGAGCCGCCGCCGGTAGAGCGCGGCGAGCACCGCGCTGAACGCGTACATGCCCGCGGCGATGTCGGCGACCGAGATGCCCACCCGGGCCGGCTCGTCCGGCGTGCCGGTGAGCGAGACGAGGCCGGTCTCGCACTGGACGAGCAGGTCGTACGCCTTGCGGCCGGCCCACGGGCCGTCGGCGCCCCAGCCGGTGACGCTCACCACGATCTTGCCGGGGTCGCGGGCGAGCACCTCCTCCGCGGCGAGGCCGAGCCGGGCGGCCGCGCCCGGGCCGAGGTTCTGCACCAGCACGTCGGCGCGGTCCACCAGCTCGTGCAGGATCTCGCGGCCCGGCTCCGACTTCACGTCGAGCGTCACCGACTCCTTCGACCGGTTCAGCCAGACGAAGTAGCTCGACTGGCCCTTGATCGACTCGTCGTACCGGCGGGCGAAGTCGCCCCCGCCCGGCCGCTCGATCTTGATGACCCGGGCGCCCAGGTCGGCGAGCTGCCGGGTCGCGAACGGCGCGGCCACCGCGTGTTCCAGGGCGAGCACGGTGATCCCGGTAAGAGGCAGCACGTCATCCCTTTCGTCCGATTTCACGTGGGACGGTACCCAGCGCGGCGCGCCCCGGCGAGGCAGGTTCGCCTCACCCGGCGGCGGCCGGGCCCCCGCGCGCGGCCGAACCGCCGCGGCCCCCGCCCTCCTCATCACCCGGCCGGATGCGAAAATGATCGGCGATGACGATCCGGCTGCTCATCGCTGACGACCAGGAGATGGTGCGCAGGGGGATGCGGCGCATCCTCGAGCGGCAGCCGGACATGGCGGTGGTCGCCGAGGCCGCGGACGGCGAGGCCACGATCGAGCTGGCCCGGCGGACCCGCCCGGACGTGGCGCTGGTGGACATCCGCATGCCGCGGATGGACGGCCTGGAGGTGACCCGGCGGCTCGCCGGCCCCGGCGCCGACCCGCCCGTGCGGGTCGTCGTGGTGACCACGTTCGACCTCGACGAGTACGTCTACCCCGCGCTGCGGTACGGCGCGTCCGGCTTCCTGCTCAAGCGGTCCGGGCCGGCGCTGCTCGTGGAGGCGGTCCGGGCGGCGATGGCGGGCGACAGCCTGATCAGCCCGTCGATCACGGTGCGGCTGCTCAAGCACGTCACCGGCGGGCGGCGCGAGCGGCAGCACCTTCCCGAGCCGCTCACCGAGCGCGAGATCGAGATCGCCGCCAAGGTGGCCGAGGGCAAGACGAACGCCGACATCGCCGCCGAGCTGTTCATCTCCCCCGGCACGGTGAAGACCCACGTCGCGAACATCCAGCGCAAGCTCGGCGTGCGCAACCGGGTCGGCATCGCCGTACGGGCGTGGGAGCTGGGGTACGCCACGGGACGGCTCGCCGAGTGACGGCCGCGCGGCGGGCGGCGGCCGCTGCGTAGGCTCGGGCCATGCGCGGCGCATCCGAGTCCCGTTCGCGGCCCGTCTCGCGGCTCCGCGCGACCGTCTGCGGCGCGACCGTGTTCGTGATCCTGCTGCCCGCCCTGCTCGCCCCGCCGAGCGCCCTCTTCGTCGCGGTCCCGGCGGCGCTCGCCGTGGCCGCCCCGATGCTGCCGTGGCCGCTCGGCCGCGTCACGCTCGCCCAGGCCGGGCTCGGGCTCGGCGCGGTCTCGCTCGCCGTGACCGCCGGCTACACCGGGATGCGCGAGGCGGCGCTGCTGTGGCTGCCGGTCGAGGTGTGCGGGCTCGCGGTCCTGCTCGGGCGGGTCGTGCGCGGGGTGCCGGGCCGCCGGGTGATCGTGGTCGCGGCGGTCACCGGGGCGGCCGCGGTGCTGGTGCCGCTGCGGGTCACGCTGTGGGCCGAGCCGCCCGACTGGCGGCTGTTTGTGGTCCTCGCCGTCACGGCGATGTTCCCGGTCACGCTCGCCACCGCGGTCGGGCTCTACCTGCGGGCGCTCGACAGCAAGCGGGAGCGGGCGGTGGCCGAGGCGCGCCGGGAGCAGCGGCTCGAGCTCGCCCGCGACCTGCACGACTTCGTCGCGCACGAGCTCACCGGCATCCTGCTCGAGGTGCAGGCGGCCCAGGTGGCGGCGTACGAGCCGGAGGAGAACAAGGCGCTGCTCGCCCGGCTGGAGCAGGCGAGCCTGCGGGCCCTGGAGTCGATGGACGAGACGCTGCGCGCGCTGCGCGACCCCGACGGGGCCGCCGACGAACCGGCCACGCTGCGCCGGGACCGCGTCGACGAGCTGCCCGCCCTGGTCGAGCGGTTCCGCGGCGCGGCCACCGCGCACGCCGTGCTCGAGCTGGAGGACGGGCTCGCCGAGCTCCTTCCCCGCCAGGTGCAGCGGGCGGTCTACCGGGTCGTGCTCGAGTCGCTCACCAACGTACGGCGGCACGCCGCCAAGGCCAGGACGGTCACGGTGTCGGTGCGGCGGCCCGCCGAGGACCGGGGCGCGGTCGAGGTGACCGTCACCGACGACGGCGGCGGCCGGGGCGGCCTGCGCCGCCTCGAGCGGCGCGGCGGCGGCACCGGCCTGCTCGAGCTGGCCACCCGCGTCGAGGCGCTCGGCGGCACGCTCACCGCCGGGCCGCAGGAGAAGGGCTGGCGGGTGCGGGCCCGCATCCCGATCCCCGACGGCGACCGCTCCGGCGACCGGTAGCGGCGGCCGCGGCCCCGACCGGCCCGCCGAAATCTCCCGAACGGCAGATGTGGCGGGATGGGCCCCGAACCGATCCTGGACCGCGCACCAGTCGGGATCGGAGAGGGACCACATGAGATCGCACATCCCGAGGGCGTGGCCCGCGGCGGCGGGCGCCGCCGTGCTCCTCGCCTTCCTGTCCGCCTGCGTGGCGCGCGGCGACACCGTGAGCCACAACAGCCGCAGCTTCCCGTTCCTCGGCCGGCGCCTCACCATCGAGACGCACGAGACCAACCTCATCGTGGAGAGCGACACGCGCCGGGAGATCACCGCCGAGCGCGAGCTGCGCGGCACGGCCGCGCAAGACGGCAACGCCACCTGGTCGCTGCACGGCGACACCCTCACCATCCGCGTCGACTGCAGCGGCCTCGTGCTCTCCTGCGAGAGCGAGCACCGGGTGCGCATCCCCGAGGACGTCGAGCTCACCGTCACCGGCACCGGCGGCGCCGTACAGCTGAAGGGCCTCACCGGGGACGTCACCGCCCGGCTCGGCCACGACGGCACGCTCCGGGTGGTACGGCCCGCGGGCCGGCTGCGGCTGTACAGCACCGGGGGCGACATCACCGTCACCGACGCGCGGTCGGCCCGCGTGCAGGCGATGACCTCGGGGGACGGGAACATCGACCTGGGCTTCGCAGCCCCGCCGACCCGGGTCGAGGTGCGCGCCGCGGGCTCGGTCGGCATCACCCTGCCGCCCGGGGGCGAGACCTACCGGATCGACGCGCCCGGGTCGGACGTGCCGAGCGACCCCGGCAGCGACCGGGTGATCGTGGCGCACGCCGCGGACGGCGCCGTGACGATCCGAAAGGGCCGGTAGGGGGTGGCGGTGCTCGAGCTGGTCGACGTCACCAAGGTCTACCCGGGCGGCAAGCGCGCGGTCGACGGCGTCACGCTGCGGCTCGGACCCGGGCTGATCGGGCTCCTCGGGCCGAACGGCGCGGGCAAGTCGTCGCTGATGCGGATCGCCGCCACGGTCACCCGCCCCACCTCCGGCAGGGTCGTCTTCGACGGGGCCGACGTCGTCGCCCGGCCGGACGCGCTCCGCCGGGTGCTCGGCTACCTGCCGCAGGACTTCGGCGTCTACCCCAACCTCAGCGCGCGGGAGTTCCTCGGCTACCTCGCCGCGGCCAAGGGCATCCCGGCCCGGGCCGCGCGCGCCCAGATCGACCACCTGCTGGAGCTCGTCAACCTCGCCGACGTGGGCAGACGGCCGCTCGGCGGGTACTCGGGCGGCATGCTGCGGCGGGTGGGCATCGCCCAGGCGCTGCTCGGCGACCCCCGGGTGATCATCGTGGACGAGCCCACCGCGGGGCTCGACCCGACCGAGCGGGTGCGGTTCCGCAACCTGCTCAGCGAGCTCGCCGCGGACCGGGTGGTGCTGCTATCCACCCACATCGTCTCCGACGTGGAGTCGGTCGCCTCGGACATGGCGGTGGTGGCGGGCGGCAGGCTGCGCCGCCGCGGCTCGCCCGAGCAGCTGCTGCGCGAGGTCGACGGGCTGGTGTGGGAGGTGCAGGCCGACCCGGCCGACGTCGCCGAGGTGCAGGCGCGGCACGTGGTCACCCGCCTCGTGCGCACCCCGGCCGGGGTGCGGATGCGGCTGCTCGCCGCGGCCCGGCCGTACCCGGAGGCGACGCCGGTGACCCCCGACCTGGAGGACGCCTACCTCGCGCTCGTCGACCCGCGGATGCGCCCGGTGGTGGAGGTGGTACGGCGATGACCGCGGTCTCGGCCGTGCCGCGCCGCGGCCCGGCGCAGGCGGCGCGCGGCCTCGCCGGGCTGGCGCTCGGCGACTTCCGCGACCGGGTACGGCGGCCGGCGTACCTGGTGATCCTCGCCGCCGCGGTCGGCCTCGGGTACCTCGCCGTGCCGGAGGCCGGCTCCCGCTGGGTCATCCTCAACCTCGGCCACTACCGGGGCCTTTACACCAGCGCCTACGTCGGCATGGCGACCGCGCTCGCGGGCGCGATCTGGCTCACCCTCGGCGGGTTCTACGTGGTGCGCAACGCGATCGCCCGGGACGTCGCCACCGGGGTGGGCGAGGTGCTCGCGGCGACCCCGCTGCGCACGGCCGGCTACCTCGCCGCCAAGTTCCTCGGCAACCTGCTCGTGCTCGGCTCGATGCTCGGCGTGCTCGCCGGGACGGCGCTCGTCGTCCAGCTCGCCCGCGGCGAGTCCACGGCGGTCGACCCGGTCGCGCTCGCCGCGCCGTTCCTGCTCATCGGGGTGCCGATGGTGGCGCTCACCGCGGCCGCGGCGCTGCTGTTCGAGGCGATCCCGCCGCTGCGGGCCGGGCTGGGGAACGTGGTCTGGTTCGTGGTCTGGATGGCGATCGCGCTCGGCGGGCAGTCGCCGCGCGCGCCGCTCGGCGGCATCGGGGTGTACCCGGTGGCCGCGTCGCTGCGCCGGGCGATGGTCGCGCAGGGGATCGACCCGGCCGGGCAGGAGTTCAGCCTCGGCCTCACCTACCTCGACCGGCCGCTGCGCCCGTTCGCGTGGCACGGGTTCGAGCCCGGCCTCGGGTTCGTGCTCGGCCGGCTAGCCCTGGTCGGGGTCGCGGCCGTGCTCGCGCTGCTGCCCGCGCTGTGGTTCGGCCGGTTCGACCCGGCCCGCCGGGCCGCGCCGGCGCCGGAGCCGCAGGCCGCGCCCGGACCCGACGGTCCCGCGGCGGCGCTCCCGGAGCCGCCCGCGACCGCCGTCCGCCCGGTGCCCGCCCCGGCGCGGGGTCGGCGGGGCGGCGCGGCGGGCCGGCTCTTCGCGGGCGAGCTGCGCATCCTCGTGCAGGGGGTCGCGCGGTGGTGGTGGCTGGGCGCGCTGGCGATCAACGCGGCGGCCGCGGTCGCGCCCGCGCCCGCCGCCGCGGCCTACGTGCTCCCCGTCGCCTGGATCTGGCCGGTGCTCATCTGGTCGCGGCTCGGCACGCAGCGGCACGAGCACGGGGTCGAGGCGCTGCTCGGGGCCTATCCGGCGGCGCGGGGCCGGGTGCTCGCCGAGTGGGCGGCCGGGGCCGCGGTCGCCGCCGCGGCCGGTGCGGTGCCGCTCGCCCGCATGCTGCTCGCGGGAGACCGGGCCGGGGTGGCCGCCTGGTGCGCGGCGGTGCTGTTCATCCCCGCGTTCGCGCTCGCGCTGGGCACGCTGAGCCGTACCCAACGGCTGTTCCAGATCGGCTACCTGGTGCTGTGGTACGGCGCGGTGAACGGCGTGCCGGTCGTCGACTACATGGGGATCGTGCGCGACGGCGCCGGCCTGGCGGGGCCGCCGCCGGGGGCGATCGCCGCGCTCGCGGTCGCCCTGCTCGCCGCGGCCCTCGTCACCGAGCGGGTTCGGCGAGCAGGGATCGCACCTGGCCGTCGATGAGGCGGCGCAGCTCGTCGGCGTCGAGGCGGGCGGGGTCGACGACCGCGTGCACGGTGAGGCCGTCGACGAGCGCGGTGAGCGCGTGCGCGGTGGCGTCGGGGTCGATCCCGGCGCGGAACCGGCCCTCGCGCAGGCCGCGCGCGATGATCTCGCTCACCTGGCGGCGCCACTCGGCGTACACCTGGCGCAGCAGCTCGGTGGCCTCCTCGCGGACCAGCGCCCGGTCGAGAAACGCCAGCCACACCCGCGCCTCGGCGCGGCGGGCGTCGGTGA
The DNA here is from genome assembly GCA_003242605.1 of Actinomycetota bacterium. Classification (GTDB taxonomy): domain Bacteria; phylum Actinomycetota; class Actinomycetes; order Streptosporangiales; family Streptosporangiaceae; genus Thermopolyspora. The sequence continues at coordinate 119 of QGUZ01000177.1, read as the reverse complement.
TCGGCAGCGGGGCGAGCAGCGCCTGGTAGAGCAGGTCGGCGGGGGCGGCGGCGGCGGGCAGGGGGCGGGTGCGGGAACCCCCGCGCCCCCCCCCCCCCGCGGAGGCCCCGGCGCGGCGG
>QGUZ01000490.1 GCA_003242605.1 Actinomycetota bacterium | reverse complement strand
CCGTGGTGATGTGGGTGCCGTTCAACGAGGGCTGGGGCCAGTACGACCAGGCCCGCATCGCCGACCAGGTGAAGGCGTGGGACCCGTCCCGCCTGGTGAACAACATGAGCGGCATCAACTGCTGCGGCGCGGTGGACGGCGGCAACGGCGACGTCGCCGACTACCACATCTACGTCGGCCCCGGCGACCCGCCGGCGCCCACCGGCGACCGTGCCACCGTCCTCGGCGAGTACGGCGGGCTCGGCCTGCTGGTGGTGGGCCACAGCTGGTCCGGCGGCGGCTGGGGCTACCAGGGTGAGCCCGACGCGAACGCGCTCACGAACCACTACCTGCAGCTCAACGAGCAGCTGAAGCGGCTGCGCTCGTGCAAGGGCCTGTCGGCCGCGATCTACACGCAGATCACCGACGTGGAGATCGAGGTCAACGGCCTGCTGACCTACGACCGCGCGGTCGTCAAGCCGGACGTCGGCAAGCTCCGCGCCGACAACCGCGACGTGATCGCCGGCTCGCCGGTCGCGTGCTGACCCCTCGGAAAGGAACCACCATGATCACCGTCCTGCGTCCCCGGCGCGCGGCCCGCCGTACCGGCATGGCGCTCGCCCTGTGCGCGGCGCTCGCCCTGGCCGGCTGTGCCCGCGGCGAGGAGGACACGGCCCAGCCCGCCGCCTCCGGCGGCGGCCAGGGACAGCAGCAGGTCGTGGCGACGCCCACGGGTGAGCCCGCGTCGACCTGCACGCTGGAGAAGTTCGGCGGGGAGAGGTTCGACCTGACGTCGGTGCCGGTCGGCTTCTCCCAGTCGGAGAAGGAGGCGAACCCCTTCCGCATCGCCGAGACCAAGTCGATCAAGGACGAGGCGGCGAAGCTCGGGATCAAGGACCTGCGGGTGACCAACGCCCAGTCGCAGTTCTCCAAGCAGATCACCGACGTGCAGCAGCTCATCGCCCAGGGCGTGAAGCTGCTGGTGATCGCGCCGCTGAACAGCGACGGGTGGGAGCCGGTGCTGCAGCAGGCCGCCGCCAAGAAGATCCCGATCATCACGGTCGACCGCAAGATCAACGCCCGGCCGTGCCAGGACTACCTCACGTTCATCGGGTCGGACTTCTACGAGCAGGGCAAGCGCGCCGCCGACCGGATGATCGAGGCCCTGGACGGCAAGGGCGAGGTGGCGATCCTGCTCGGCGCGCCGGGCAACAACGTCACCAACGACCGCACCGCCGGGTTCAAGGACCGGATCCAGGAGAAGGCACCGGACATCAAGATCGTCTTCGAGCAGACCGGTGAGTTCACCCGGGAGAAGGGTCAGCAGGTCACCGAGCAGCTGATCCAGTCCCGGCCCGGCATCAACGGCATCTACGCCGAGAACGACGAGATGGCGCTGGGCGCGGTGACCGCGCTCAAGGGCGCGGGCAAGGAGCCCGGCGACATCAAGATCGTCTCGATCGACGGCACCCGCAGCGCGGTCCAGGCGATCGTGGACGGCTGGCTGTACGCCGTGATCGAGTCGAACCCGAGGTTCGGGCCGCTCGCCTTCGAGACCGCGCAGAAGTTCCTCAACGGCGAGGAGATCCCGGACAAGATCATCATCTCCGACCGCGAGTACGACGCGTCCACGGCGAAGGAGTCCCTGGGCGACGCGTACTGATCCGTGCGGCCCGCCCCGTCCGGACTTCCCGTGAGCCCGTGTCCGGACGGGGCGCCCCCACGGCGGGCCGGCGGGATCGCAGTTCCCACGCAAGGACCACCCACGAGACGGCCACGGGGGAGGACCGTTGCCCATATCCACCGACCCGGAGCCGGTGCTCGAGGCCCGGCGGGTCTCCAAACGATTCCCCGGGGTGCTCGCCCTCGACGAGGTGTCGTGCGCCCTCCTGCCCGGCGAGGTGCACGCGCTCGTCGGGGAGAACGGCGCCGGCAAGTCGACCCTCATCAAGGTCCTCACCGGGGTGTACCGGCCCGACGGGGGCGAGCTGCGTTACCGGGGCGAGCCGGTGACGTTCGCCACCCCGCTGCAGGCGCAGCGGTCCGGCATCTCGACCATCTACCAGGAGGTCAACCTGGTGCCGATGATGAGCGTGGCCCGCAACCTGCTGCTCGGGCGCGAGCCGCGCAACCGCCTCGGCATCATCGATGTGGCCGAGATGAACGCCCGGGCCGAACGCCTGCTCGCCGAGTACGGCGTGCACACCGACGTGCGCCGCCCGCTGCGCAGCCTCGGCGTGGGCGCGCAGCAGATGGTCGCCCTCGCCCGGGCCGTCTCGGTCGACGCCCGGGTGATCGTCATGGACGAGCCGACCTCGTCGCTCGAGCCCCGCGAGGTCGAGACGCTGTTCGGCGTGGTCGAGCGGCTGCGCGACCGCGGGCTCGCGGTGGTGTACGTCAGCCACCGGATGGAGGAGCTCTACCGGATCTGCGACCGGGTCACCGTGCTGCGCGACGGCCGGCTCGTGCACACCGGCCCGCTCGCCGAGCTGGACCGGCTGGAGCTCATCTCGCTCATGCTCGGCCGCGAGCTCGCCGCGGCCCCGTCGCCCCGGTCCGGCCGCGGCCGGCTCGCCGCGGCCCGCCCCGCCCCGGACGCCAGCGGGAAGAACGGCGCCGGGAA
>QGUZ01000008.1 GCA_003242605.1 Actinomycetota bacterium | reverse complement strand
CCGGGTGGTTACGGGGGCAAACCACCCGGCGCCGCATCATCGGTGTTCCGACGGGGGCCCGGAACACCGGCACCAGCGCTCCGACGGGGGACCAGAGCGCTTGGCTAAACTGTACACCTCTTACCCAGGGGTTGCGTCAAGAGTTCGTCACGACCCGATCTCGCGTCGGTGGCGTGGTATCTCTTTTTGGTCAGCTTCCGTCTCGTCCAAAGGGGTGAACCGGGCCGTTCTGCCTTCCTCATGTCCAGCGTTCGCCCCGACAACGGCAAAGTACGGCAAAAAAACCGCACCGGCGACGAGGAGCGCCCTGATGGGCCAGGGGGCGTCGACGAGGACGGCGAGGATGAGGCAGACGGTGCGGATGCCCATCTGGATGAGATAACGCTTCTCTCTCCGCCCGATGTCCTCCGACAGGGAGGGCTTGGCGTCCGTGATCTCGTGGACGACCCGGCGGCCACGCCATGTCTTCACCCCTCCACCGTAAACCTCTGGCGCGGTGCTCGTGCCGCGTCCCTCCCCGGGCGGGGGCCCTGCCATACGATCCCCGGCGGGGGAGCAAGGGAGGCCCGATGACAGACCGCACCTACCGTGTCACCGAGATCGTCGGCACCTCGCCGGAGAGCGTGGACCAGGCCATCCGCAACGGCATCCGCCGAGCCGCGCAGACCCTGCGCCACCTCGACTGGTTCGAGGTCACCGAGATCCGCGGCCAGCTCGCCGAGGGCCGGGTCGCGCACATCCAGGTCGGTCTGAAGGTCGGTTTCCGGCTCGAGGACGCCTGAGCATCCGGCCCGGCCGCGCGCGGACGCCGCGGGCCGGGCCGTCGCGTGATGAGAGGGGAGCGGGCGGCCGGCGCCGGGACGCGGGCCGCCGGGAACGGGCGGGAGATGAGCGAGCGAACCGACGGCGCCGCCGGGATCGGCGCGGGCCTCGGGCCGGAGCCGGGGCGCGTCGCGGAGGCGCTGCGGGAGCTCGTGGCCCAGGCGGACGTGCACGGCGAGCTGCTGCCCGCGCCGCTGCGCGAGGAGGTGGAGGCGGTGCTCGAGGAGGTCGAGGCAGGCCGGGGCCGCGGCCCGGAGACGGCCCGCCGCCTCGCCGTGGTCCGCGCCGTCGCCGTGCCCGGCACCCCCTTCGGCCCGCTCGGCCGGGCCGCCGAGGCGCTCGCCGCGGCGCTCGGGATCACCCTCCCCTGACACCGGCCCCCACGGCGCGCCGCCGTACCGGGCAGGGCGCGCCTCGCCGCCGCCCGGCCCCGGGCGGGCGGCCGACGCCGGACACGACGGCGCCCGTCCACCGGCGGGCCGCCGATGGACGGGCGCGCGTGCGTCCGCGGGTCAGCTCGCCTGGCTGACCGTCGACATGTTGAAGTCCGGCACCCGGATCGGCGGCATGACCGTGCGGGTGAACCAGTCGTTCCACTCCCGCGGCAGGGTGGGCTCGCTGCCGCCGACCTCGGTGAGGCGGGCGAGCAGGTCGACCGGGCTCTCGTTGAACCGGAAGTTGTTCACCTCGCCGACCACCTCGCCGTTCTCCACCAGGTAGACCCCGTCCCGGGTGAGCCCGGTGAGCAGCAGCGTCTGCGGGTCCACCTCGCGGATGTACCACAGGCAGGTGACGAGCAGGCCGCGCCGGGTCGAGGCGATCATCTCGTCCAGGGACGGGCCGCCGTCCGGCCCCTCCATGAGCAGGTTGTCGATCGCCGGGGTGACCGGCAGTCCGGACAGCTCGGCCGAGTGGCGGGTCTGCCGCAGCGCGGCGAGCCGGCCCTCGTCGACCCACGCGGTACGGCCCAGCGGCAGCCCGTTGTCGAACACCGAGTCCTCCCGGCTGGAGGCGTGCGCCACCACGAACGGGGCGCACTCCACACCGGGGGCGTTCGGGTCGCTGTAGATCCGCACCGGGGTGCGGGACAGCGTCTCCCCGACCCGGGTGCCGCCGCCGGGCTTGGCGAACACCGAGCGGCCGTCGAGCGCGTCCCGGGCCCCGGCCGACCAGTACATGTAGATCATCAGGTCGGCGACGGCGGTCGGCGGCAGCAGCGTCTCGTAGCGGCCCGGGGGCAGTTCGATCCGCTTGCCCGCCCAGGCGAGCCGCTTGGCGAGGTCCGCGTCGAGCGCGGCGAGGTCCACGTCGGTGAAGTCCCGCGTCGCCACCCCGGCCCACGCCGAGCGGGTCATGTCCGCCGACTTGGCGTTGAGCTCCAGGCGGCCGGTGGGCTGGTCGTGCCGCAGCCGCAGGCCGCGCGTGGAGCCGAGGAACGTGCTGGTGAGGATGTGCTCGGCGAAGCCGTACAGCCGCCGCCCGGCCGCCTCGGCCGCGGCGAACGTCTCGCCGAGCGCCGGGGCGAAGTCGCGGAACACGTCGATCGTGGTCGGCTCCACCGGGTCGTCCCAGCCGGGGCCGGGCTCGGTGCCCTCCACCAGCGGCCGGGCGTCCTCGGCGGGCGCCGCGTCGCGGGCCGCGGCGGCCGGCGCGGCGGCCGCGGCGGCGAGCTGCTCGTCGCGGACCGCGCTCCGGGAGACCACCCCGACCCCCGGCCCGGCGATCGAGATCACCGTGAGCCGGGCGGAGCGGGCCACGCCGTTCGTGGTGAGGGTGTTCCCGGCGAAGCGCAGGTTCGCCGTGGAGGTCTCCTCCGCGATCACGATGCAGTCGTCGGCGCGGGACAGCTCCAGCGCCCGCTCGACCATCTCCTGGGGCCTCACCTGCCACCCTCCTGAACGGTGTTGAGAACGCGGACGCCGCGGAACAGCGCGGCCGGGCAGCCGTGGCTCACCGGGGCCACCTGCCCGGGCTGGCCCTTGCCGCAGTTGAACGCGCCGCCGAGCACGTAGGTCTGGGGGCCGCCGACCGCCTCCATCGAGCGCCAGAAGTCGGTCGTGGTGGCCTGGTAGGCGACGTCGCGGACCTGCCCGGCGAGCCGGCCGTTCTTGATGAGATAGAAGCGCTGGCCGGTGAACTGGAAGTTGTACCGCTGCATGTCGATCGACCAGCTCTTGTCGCCGACGATGTAGATGCCGCGCTCCACCCCGGCGATCAGCTCGTCGACCGACGGGCCGTCCGGCGCGGGCTGCAGCGACACGTTCGCCATGCGCTGCATCGGCACGTGCGCGGGCGAGTCGGCGAACGCGCAGCCGTTGGAGCGGCCCAGGCCCTTCAGCCGCGCCATGCGCCGGTCGAGCTGGTAGCCGACGAGCACCCCGTCGCGCACGATGTCGAACGACTGGGCCTGCACGCCCTCGTCGTCCCAGCCGATCGTGGCCAGGCCGTGCTCGGCGGTGCGGTCCCCGGTCACGTTCATGATCGGCGAGCCGTACTGCAGCTCGCCGAGCTTGTCGAAGGTGGCGAACGAGGTGCCCGCGTACGCCGCCTCGTAGCCGAGCGCGCGGTCCAGCTCGGTGGCGTGCCCGATCGACTCGTGGATGGTGAGCCACAGGTTCGACGGGTCGATCACCAGGTCGTACGTGCCCGCCTCCACCGACGGCGCGGCGAGCTTCTCGGCGAGGTACTCGGGGATGCGCTCCAGCTCGGCGGGGAAGTCCCAGCCGGTGCCGGTGAGGTACTCGAACCCGCGCCCGGTCGGCGGGGCGAGCGTGCGCATGTCGTCGAACCGGCCGTCCGGCAGCGCCTTCATCGCGGTGAGCGACGGGTGCAGCCGCACCCGCTGCTGGGTGGTGACGGTGCCCGCGGTGTCGGCGTAGAACTTCTGCTCCTTGACCTGCTGGAGCGAGGCCTGGACGTGGTCGACCCGGTCGTCGGCGAGCAGCCGGTTCGACCACTCGGCGAGCAGCTCGGTCTTCTCCTTCAGCGGCACGTCGAACGGGTCGACCTCGTACGGCGAGACCCAGGTGACGTCGGAGTAGACCGGCTCGGGGGCCAGCTCGACCGGCTCCCGGTTCACCGCCGCGCTCACCTTGGCCACCCGCACCGCCTGCTCGGCGGTCGCCGCGGCCGCCTCCGGGGTCAGCTCGATGCCCGCCGCGAACCCCCAGGTGCCGTCGACGATCACCCGTACGGCGTAGCCGAGGTCGTCGGCGTCGATCGCGCCCTCCAGCCGCGCGTCGAACAGGCGCAGCGTCTCGGCGCGGATGCGCTCCATGCGGAAGTCGGCGTGTCGCGCGCCGAGGTCGCGGGCGCGCTGGAGCGCGGCGTCCGCGAGCCGCCGCAGCGGCAGCGCGAGGAAGTCGGAGTCGATCTGGCGCATGTCCACGATCCTAGCCCTGTGATCTTGTCCGGCCCGGACAAGTCGGCTACCCGCTGGTAGACGATACGGTCGGTACCATGGCTCGCTCAGTTCTCATCACCGGCGGCAACCGCGGGATCGGCCTCGCCATCGCCCGGGAGTTGTCGGCGGCCGGTGACGCCGTCGCCGTGACCTACCGATCGGGGGAGCCCCCGGAGGGGCTGTTCGGCGTCCGCTGCGACGTGACCAGCGCGGAGGAGGTGGACGCCGCCTTCGAGAAGGTCGAGGCCGAGCAGGGCCCGGTGGAGGTCCTCGTCGCCAACGCCGGCATCACCCGGGACACGTTGTTGCCGATGATGAAGGAGGAGACCTTCACCGAGGTCATCGACACCAACCTCACCGGGGCCTACCGCGTGGCCAAGCGCGCGGTCAAGGGCATGCTGCGCATGCGGCGCGGCCGGATCGTGCTGATCTCCTCGGTGGTGGCGCTCTCCGGGTCGGCGGGCCAGACCAACTACGCGGCCGCGAAGGCCGGGATGATCGGCTTCGCCCGTTCGCTCGCCCGCGAGCTCGGCTCGCGCGGCATCACGGTCAACGTCGTGGCCCCCGGGTTCGTGGAGACCGACATGACCGCCTCGCTCGGCGCGGAGCACGTCGAGCGCATCCGCTCGAACATCCCGCTGGGCCGCATGGCGACCCCGGGCGAGATCGCGCGGGTGGTCAAGTTCCTGGTAAGCGACGACGCCGCCTACATCACCGGAGCGGTCATCCCCGTGGACGGCGGCCTGGGAATGGGGCACTGAGATGGGACTTCTCGACGGCAAGCGGCTTCTGGTCACCGGCGTGCTCACCGAGTCGTCCTTCGCGTTCTCGGTGGCCCGGCTCGCCCAGGAGGAGGGCGCGCGCATCGTGCTCACCGGGTACGGCCGGCTCAGCCTCGTGGAGCGCATCGCCAAGCGGCTGCCCGAGCCGCCCCCGGTGATCGAGCTCGACGTGACCAACCAGGACCACCTCGACACCCTCGCCGACCGCGTCGGCGAGCACCTCGACGGGCTCGACGGGGTGGTGCACTCGATCGCGTTCGCCCCGCAGTCCGCGCTCGGCGGCAACTTCCTCAACACGCCGTGGGAGGACGTGGCGACCGCGGTGCACGTGTCCACCTTCTCCTACAAGGCGCTCGCGGTCGCCTGCCTGCCGCTGATGAAGGAGGGCGGCGGCTCGATCGTCGGCCTCGACTTCGACGCGAGCAAGGCCTGGCCGGTCTACGACTGGATGGGCGTGGCGAAGGCCGGGCTGGAGTCCACCAACCGGTACCTCGCCCGGCACCTCGGCCCGCACGGCATCCGGGTCAACCTCGTCGCCGCCGGCCCGGTGCGCACCATGGCCGCGCGCAGCATCCCGGGCTTCGAGGAGTTCGAGGAGATGTGGACCACCCGGGCGCCGCTCGGCTGGGACCTGTCCGACCCGGTGCCCGCGGCGAAGGCGTGCGTGGCCCTGCTGTCGGACTGGTTCCCCGCCACCACGGGCGAGATCATCCACGTCGACGGCGGCGTGCACGCCATGGGCGCCTGACGCGCCCCACGGCTTCGTCTCACGGCTTCGCCATACGTCGCGACGCCCGGCCCCGCGCCGCGGGGCCGGGCGTCGGCGCGTCCACGGGCGCGGTCAGGCGAGCCGGTGGCGGCTGCCGCGGGCCGCGGCGGGCTCCAGCGGGATCGTGCCGGGACGCTCCCGCCGGGAGTTGCGGATCGACACCACGCGCGCGGCGACCACGGCCGACAGCAGCAGCGCCGCGGTGAGCGCCGTGCCCACGACGTCGTCCTCGGGCCTGCGCGGCGTCACCACCCGGCCGTCGCTCTTCGGCGCGATCGGCGGCAGCGTCGGCACCGGCAGCAGCAGCGACAGCTCGGCCTCGTCCACGGCGGCGCGGCGCGGCCGCTCGGTCGGCTTCGGCCTGGGGCGCGGCCGCCGCTCGCGGGCGGCGTCCTCGCCGCCGGGCCGCACCGGGTGGGTGACGCCGACCGGGGTGCGGTGCCGTACCGTCCCGTCGCCGCCGCCCGTGCCGCGGCGGGTTTCGGCGCGCCGCCGGTCCCGCTCGCCGGTCCCGCGGTCCCGCGCCTCGCCGGTGCCGGTGCGGCCGTCGCGGCCGCGGGCGCACCCCGCGGCGGCGCAGGCGTCGTCCGTGCGGTCCTCCGCGCGGCCCTCCGCCGCGCGGTCCTCGGCCGAGTCGGCGGCGATCTCCTCGCCGGTCCCGGTGCGGCGGTCCGGGCGGCCCCTGGGCGTGGCCTCGGGGGAGGGGACCGCGCCGGTGTCCCGCGGGTCTCGCGCCTCGCGGCCGGTCGCCTCCTCGCCGGCCTCGCCGTCACCGGTGCCGGAGAAATCCTGGTACGTCGTCTTCTCCTCGACGTCCGGGAGCTCGCGTCCGGTGAGCGCCGCGCCCACGTTGCCGACCGTGTCGAGCAGGCCGCCCACGACCCGGCACAGTCCCTGGGTCACCACGGCCAGCGGGCCGTTGCCGCCGCAGTCCTGGGCGGGCGCCGCGACGCTCGCGGTGGTCGGCGGCATCAGCCACATCCCCCCGCCCATCGCCAGCGTCACCGCGCCGGCGTAGAACGCGGACGTGCCACGCCGGATGCCACGTCCGAATCGCATGAATCCTCCACGCCTCGACTCCCCCCACAATTCCGGCCCACCCCATCAACCCGGCCTTGAGGTCAGTTTTTCGCCGCAGGAACCGCGGACCTTTCGGTAAGGGACGATCGGTATGGAGGTGTAATACGCGAATAGCGCTCTCATTCTCCAGCGGAGACGTCGTCGAGCGCCTGCCGGATCTCCGGCGGCAGGGTGAGCGCGTCGGCCCGCAGCACCCCGGTGAGCTGGGCGTGGGTGCGCGCCCCGGCGATCACGGCGGAGACGCCCGGCTGGTCGCGCACCCAGGAGAGCGCGACCGCGAGCGGGGAGACCCCGAGCCCTTCGGCCGCGGTGGTGACCGACTCCACGATGCGGCGGCTGCGGTCGTTGAGGTAGGGGCGGACGAACTCGGCGAAGTGCGGGGTCGCGGCCCGCGAGTCGGCGGGGATGCCGGTGCGGTACTTGCCGGTGAGCACGCCGCGGCCGAGCGGGGACCCGGCGAGCACGCCGACCCCCACGTGCTCGGCGGCGGGCAGCAGCTCGCGTTCCGCGTCCCGGGCGAGCAGCGAGTACTCCACCTGGGCCGAGACGATCGGCGCCCGGCCCGGCACCGCCTGCTGCCACACCGCCGCGGCGGCGAGCTGCCAGCCGGTGTAGTTGCACACCCCGGCGTACGCGGCGCGGCCGGAGGAGACCGCGGTGTCCACCGCGGCGAGGGTCTCGTCGAGCGGCACCTCGGGGTCGAAGGCGTGCAGCTGCCACAGGTCGACCTCGTCGAGCCCGAGCCGGGCGAGCGAGGCGTCGAGCGCGGCGATGAGGTGCTTCCGCGAGGCGTTGCGGGACCGCGGCCCGCGCGGGGTGAGCCCGGACTTGGTCGCGATGACGAGGTCCGACCGCGGCACCACGTCCCGCACCAGGCGGCCGAGCAGCACCTCCGCGTCGCCGCCGCCGTAGACGTCCGCGGTGTCGATCAGCGTGCCGCCGGCGTCGACGAACGCCTTGAGCTGCGCCGCGGCCTCCTCGGCGTCGGTGTCCCGCCCCCAGGTCATCGTGCCGAGCCCGATGCGGGAGACGGCCAGACCGCTCCGCCCGACGAAACGCTGGTCCATGGTCGGCTCAGAGTACTAAACGTCCCATGATCGGTTCCCGGTCCCTTCCGGAACGCGGGACGCGGAATGTTCGCCCACAGCGGGAGCGCGGGGGATGATCGAGACGCGGCGGGGCCCTAAGCTGAGGGCGTGACGACGCTCCTGCTGGTCCGCCACGGCCTCACCGATCTGACCGGCCCGGTGCTCGCCGGGTGGACGCCCGGCGTCTCGCTCAGCGAACGCGGCCGCGCCCAGGTCGAGGAGCTGGCCGGGCGGCTGCGCGACCTCGCGCTCGACGCGATCGTGACGAGCCCGCTCGAGCGGTGCCGGGAGACCGCCGAGGCGGTGGCGCGCGGGCGGGACCTGCAGGTGCAGGTGGACGAGCGCTTCGGCGAGGTCGGGTACGGCGAGTGGACCGGCCGCAGGCTGGAGGACCTCGCCAAGGAGCCGCTGTGGCGGGTGGTGCAGGCCCACCCCAGCGCGGCGGTGTTCCCCGGCGGGGAGTCGCTCGCCGCGATGCAGCACCGCGCGGTCGCGGCGGTGCGGGACTGGAACGCCCGCCTTGGGGAGAAGGCGGTGTACCTGGTCTGCAGTCACGGCGACGTGATCAAGGCCATCGTCGCGGACGCCCTCGGGCTGCACCTCGACCAGTTCCAGCGCATCACCGCCGATCCCGCCTCGCTCACGGTAATCCGATATACCCCCTTGCGTCCCTTTGTTATCAGGATGAACGACGTGGGCGGAGATATGCGAAATATCCTCCCAGCGGAGTCCACAAACGGCGGTGCCGTGGACCAAGATGGGGGTGGAGACATCACCGAGAGCGATGCCGCGGTCGGCGGCGGAGCCGGGACCACGTAAGGTCTGGGTTATGCCGGTCTTCGACTACGATCCGCCAGAGAGGTTCGTGGCCGGTGCCGTCGGGCAGCCGGGGTCACGCACCTTCTATCTGCAGGCCCGCGGCGCGGGCCGGATCACCACCGTCGGCCTGGAGAAGTTCCAGGTGGCCGTGCTCGCCGACCGGCTCGAGGAGCTGCTCGACGAGGTGCTGCGCAAGAGCGGCGGGCGCGCCCCGATCCCGGCGATCGCCCCGGCCGACCTGACCGACACCGACCCGCTCGACACGCCCATCGACGAGGAGTTCCGGGTGGGGACCCTCGCCCTCGCCTGGGACCCGGAGGCCGCCAAGGTGGTCATCGAGGCCCAGGAGCTGACCGGCGACGACGACGAGGAGTCCCCCGGGCGCGAGCCCGCCGTGCTCCGGGTGCGGATCAGCCCCGGCATGGCCCGCGCCTTCACCAAGCGGGCCATGGAGGTCGTGGCCGCGGGACGCCCGCCGTGCCCGCTGTGCGGCCAGCCCATCGACCCCGACGGTCACATCTGCGTACGGCTCAACGGTCACCGTCCGCTGCAGATCCGGTGAGGGCCAGGTGAGCGCCGAAAGCGACCCCATGCCGACCCACCCCAGGAGCACCCCGCCCCGGGAGCTCGACGACGAGACCGCGATGCGCCTGCTGCGCGAGGGCAGGCTGGAGGTGGCGGGCCGTCTCGTCGAGGCGACCAACCTGACCCTCTACTGCACCGTGCAGCTCGGCGACCTCGTCGCCGCCTGCGTGTACAAGCCGGTCCGCGGCGAGCGCCCGCTGTGGGACTTCCCCGACGGCACGCTCGCCGCCCGGGAGGTCGCCGCGTACGAGGTGTCGGCCGCCACCGGCTGGCGCATCGTGCCGCCGACCGTCTACCGCGACGGCCCGTTCGGCGACGGCATGGTGCAGCTGTGGATCGACGGCGAGGCCGAGATCGACCTCATGACCCTGATGCGCAGCCGCAACCCGGCGCTGCGCCGCCTCGCCGTGTTCGACGCGATCGTCAACAACGCCGACCGCAAGGGCGGCCACCTCATCCCGCTCGCCGACGGGCACTTCTACGGCGTCGACCACGGGGTGTGCTTCTCCACCGAGGACAAGCTGCGCACCGTGCTGTGGCAGTGGCAGGGCAAGCCGCTGACCCGGGAGGCGGTGCAGGTGCTCGCCCGGATCGAGCGCGAGATGGAGCACGGCCGGCTCGGGCAGCGGCTGCGCGAGCTGCTGTCCCGCGAGGAGGTGGAGGCGACCTGGGAGCGGGTGCGCCGGCTGCTCGACACCGGCATCCACCCCTACCCCTCGCGGAACTGGCCGGCGATCCCCTGGCCGCCGGTCTGACCCCGGCCGCCGGTCCGCCGCGGTGGAAACAGACGTAGGCTTACCAAACGGCCCGTCTCTACCGAAAACGGAGGGAACCGGCGTGTGCACGGTGATCGTCGGCTTCGCGCCGGACGCGGACGTCCCGGTGATGCTCGCGGGCGTCCGCGACGAGTTCCTCGCGCGGCCCTGGCTGCCGCCCGGCCGCCACTGGCCCGACCGGCCCGGCCTGATCGGCGGCCTCGACCGCCAGGCGGGCGGCACCTGGCTCGCCGTCGACCCGGCCGCGCCGCGGGCGGCGGCGCTGCTCAACGGCCGCGGCGTGCTCGCCCGCGACGAGGCGCGCCGGTCCCGCGGCGAGCTGCCGCTGTACGCCGTGACCGCGGGGGAGCCGCCGGCCGAGCCGGACCTGGCCCGCTACGACCCCTTCCACCTCGTGCTCGCCGAGCCCGGCGGCGTCCGGCTGTGGAGCTGGGACGGGCGGGCGCTCACCGAGGAGAAGCCACCCGAGGGCGTGCACGTGATCGTGAACGCCGGCTGGGCGCGCGGCGACGACAACCCGCGCGTCGCCCACTTCCGCCCGCTGTTCGCCGCGGCCGACGCCGCCCTGGGCGCCGGCGGCGCGGACGCCGCGTCCCGCGCCGCGGCGCAGGAGCGGCGCTGGCGGGCCTGGCGGGAGCTCGCCTCGGGCGCCGGGCTCGCCGCCGACGACCCCCGGGCGCTGATCGTCCGCCGTGACCTCGGCCCGCGGGGCGTGTGGGGCAGCTCCTCGGTCACCCTGCTCGGCCTGTCGCCCGGCGGCGTGCGCTACGACTTCTGCCCCCACCCCGGCGACTCGGCGAGCTGGTACCGCGTGCTCGGCTGACCGCCGCCCGCGCGAGTGGGGGAAAGCGGGGGGTGAAAACGGACACCCCGGTGTGATCGGGACCGAGCCGGACGCATATAGGCTCTGGCGTATGCGTTCGTGGTCCGCTCCAGAGCTTCCCCGCCTGCCCGGGTCCGGGCACCGTCTGCGCCTGTACGACACCGCCGCCCGCCAGGTCCGGGAGGTCGGCCCGGCCGGCCCGGGCGAGGCGCGCATGTACGTCTGCGGCGTCACCCCCTACGACGCCACCCACCTCGGCCACGCCAACACCTATGTGGCCTTCGACATGGTGAACCGCGTGTGGCGGGACGCCGGGCACCGCGTGCACTACGTGCAGAACGCCACCGACGTGGACGATCCGCTGCTGGAGCGGGCCGAGGCGATCGGGGCGGACTGGCGGGAGCTGGCCGCCTCGGAGATCGACAAGTACCGGGGGGACATGGCCGCGCTGCGGGTGCTGCCGCCGCGCGAGTACGTCGCGGTCACCGAGGTGATCGACGAGATCGCCGAGACCGTGGTGCGGCTCCGCGAGAAGGGCGTCGCCTACGAGCTCGACGGCGACGTGTACTTCTCGGCCGCCGCCGCGCCCAAGTTCGGCGCGGTGTCCGGCTACGGCGAGGAGGAGATGCTCGCGCTGTTCGCCGAGCGGGGCGGCGACCCGGACCGGCCCGGCAAGCGGCACCGCCTCGACTGGCTGCTGTGGCGCGCCGAGCGCCCCGGCGAGCCGTCCTGGCCCTCCCCGCTCGGCCGCGGCCGCCCCGGCTGGCACATCGAGTGCACCACGATCGCGCTCGCCAACCTCGGCCCCGGCTTCGACCTCATGGGCGGCGGCAGCGACCTGGTCTTCCCGCACCACGAGATGGGCGCGAGCGAGGGCCACGTGGTGACCGGGGAGTGGCCGTTCGCCCGGAGCGTGGTGCACAGCGGCATGGTCGCCCTCGACGGCGAGAAGATGTCGAAGTCGCGCGGCAACCTCGTGTTCGTCTCCGAGCTGCGGCGCGAGCTCGACCCCATGGCGATCCGGCTCGCGCTGCTCGCCCACCACTACCGCGCCGACTGGGAGTGGACGCCCGCGCTCGGCCGGGCCGCCGCCGAGCGGCTCGCCCGGTGGCGGGCCGCCGTCGCCCGGGACCGCGGCCCCGACGCCCGGCCGCTGCTCGCCACGGTGCGCGAGCGGCTCGCCGACGACCTCGACACCCCCGGCGCGCTCGCGGCCGTGGACGCCTGGGCCGCCGCCGACGGCGACGACCCGCAGGCCCCGGCCCTCGTCCGGGACCTCGCCGACGCCCTGCTCGGCGTCGCGCTGTGACGGCCCGGCCGTGACCCGGCCGGGCCGCGGCTAGCGCTCGGGCACGGCCCGCCCGCGCCCGGCCGCCCCGGATTCGGTCAGCTCGGCGAACGCGGCGAAGAAGCGCTCCCGGTCCTGCGGCGCGAGGTGGTCGGTGAACAGCACGCCGTCGAGGTGGTCGACCTCGTGCTGCAGGACCCGCGCGAGCATGCCGATGGCGCGGATCACCTGCGGCCGGCCGTACATGTCCCGGCCGCGGGCGACCACCGAGAAGGACCGTTCCACCGGGAACCACAGCCCGGGCGCGGACAGGCACGCCTCGTCCGCGACCACGCGCCGCCCGGACGCCTCCAGCCGCGGGTTCACCAGATGCCCGCTCCGCCCGTCCACGTCGAACGCGATCACGCGCAGCGGCACGCCGAGCTGCGGCGCGGCGAGACCGGCGCGGCCCGGCCCCGCGCGCATCACCTGATGCAGGGACTTGACGAGATCGCGTACCGAACGGTCGAATGTGACGACCGGCTCGCACGGAACCCGCAACGCCGGATCGTCGAAGAGCCGGATCCGATGCCTGCCGGCACCTCCGGCCTGCCCTCGCCTGGTCACGTGCACTCCCCGGGGTGACGACACCGGAGGGAAGGGTTCCCCCTTCCGCCGCGGCCCAACCGTAGCGCGCGGCGCCCACGGCTCCGCCGCCGGCCCCGCGGGAGGCCGTGTTTCCGCGATGTTGCCCGCGTGAAACGTGTGGATTGCACGTTACGCCGGTGCGTCACATGTAACCGGTGCACGGTCACCGAACGTCGTCGTGCGTAATCCGGCCCACCTAGCTTCGGTGCCCGAAATCCCCCATCCCTGGCCGAAGCGGAACGCACGCGGGAGGAACGATGACGGTGGCCGGCACGGCCCGCACCGGGCAGGCGGCAGGGCGGCCCAAGGGGCGCTGGATCAGCGACTGGCGCCCCGACGACCCGGCGTTCTGGGAGACCACCGGGAAGAAGGTCGCCCGCCGCAACCTGATCTGGTCCATCCTCGCCGAGCACCTCGGCTTTTCGCTGTGGACGATCTGGAGCATCGTCACGGTACGGCTCGGCGCCTACGAGTTCACCACCGACCAGCTGTTCTGGCTCGTGGCGCTGCCCAACCTGATCGGCTCCACGCTGCGCCTGCCGTACACCTTCGCCCCCGCGAGGTTCGGCGGCCGCAACTGGACCATGGTGAGCGCGGCGCTGCTGCTCATCCCCGCGGTGCTGCTCGCGGTGGCGGTGAGCGACCCGGCCACGCCGTACTGGGTGTTCCTGGTGATCGCCGCGACGGCCGGGTTCGGCGGCGGCAACTTCGCCTCGAGCATGGCGAACATCACCTACTTCTACCCGGAGAACCGGCAGGGCTGGGCGCTCGGCCTCAACGCCGCCGGCGGCAACATCGGCGTCGGCTCGGTGCAGCTGCTCATGCCGCCGGTGATCACCGCGTTCGGCCTCGCCGCGGCCGGGCTGGTGTGGGTGCCGCTGATCGTCATCGCCGCGGCCGGCGCGTGGCTGTTCATGGACAACCTCACCACCGCCAAGGCCGACCCGCGTGAGCAGCTCCGGGTCGCCGGCCGGGCCCAGACGTGGATCATGTCCTTCCTCTACATCGGCACGTTCGGCTCGTTCATCGGCTACACCACGGCGTTCCCGCTGCTCATCACCAGCCAGTTCCCCGAGCACGGCGGGCTGGTCGGCCTCGCCTTCCTCGGCGCGCTGATCGGCTCGCTGGTCCGGCCCGCCGGCGGCTGGCTCGCCGACCGGCTCGGCGGGGCCCGGGTGACGCTGTGGAACTTCGCCGCCATGATCGGCTCGGTCGGCCTGGTCGGCCTCGGCCTGTCCACCCACAACGTCTGGCTGTTCTTCGGCGCCTACATGCTGCTCGTCGCCACCACCGGCATCGGCAACGGCTCGACGTACCGCATGATCCCCGCGATCTTCCGGGCGAAGGCCGTCGAGGGCGTCGATCCCGCCGACGAGAAGGCGTACGCCGCGGCGCTGCTCGCCGGCAAGCGCAACAGCTCGGCCGCGATCGGCCTGATCTCCGCGATCGGCGCCTACGGCGGGTTCTTCATCAACCGCGGCTTCGGCACCTCGATCGCCGCCACCGGCGGCGCCACCTCGGCCCTGGTCGCCTTCGCCGCCTTCTACGCGGTGTGCTTCGCCGTCACCTGGTGGTGCTACCTGCGGACCGTCGGCGTGCGGTTCGTGCCCAGCCTCGCCTCGGCGCGCGTCTGACCCCGCCCACCGGCGCGACCGGCACGCCGACCCCCGACCTCCGACTCTCGCGGGCGCGGCCCCGGACCGGCGGCGCCCGCGTCCCCATGCGGGCGGCCTCACCGCCGCGGATCCGCACCGTGGGAGCCGCTCACCGCGAGGAAACGGCGGCGTGAAGGCGGTTGGCGCCTTGTAGCACAGCGGTAACAGGAGGGACCCAACGGTGAAACCCCCGATCAGCACCATCGGACCCATGCCGATGGCCTCACCGACCCCGACGGGGCCTGTGATGACGCAGACCTCCCCTGGAACGCCCACCCACTGCCCGTACTGCGCGCTGCAGTGCGGCATGCGGCTCACCGCCGCGGGCACCGGGGCCGGCGGCCGGCCCGTGCTCACCGTCACGCCCCGCACGGACGTGCCGGCGAACGGCGGCGGCCTGTGCCAGAAGGGCTGGACGGCCGCCGAGCTGCTCACCGCGCCCGACCGGCTCACCACGCCGCTGCTGCGCGAGCGCCGCGACGCGCCGCTCCGCCCGGCGGAGTGGGACGAGGCGCTCGACTTCGCCGCCGCCCGGATCCGCCGGATCCAGGCCGAGCACGGCGCCGACGCCGTGGCGGTGTTCGGCGGCGGCGGCCTCACCAACGAGAAGGCCTACCTGCTCGGCAAGTTCGCGCGGGTGGCGCTGCGCACCGGCCAGATCGACTACAACGGCCGGTTCTGCATGTCCTCGGCCGCCGCCGCGGCCAACCGGGCCTTCGGCCTCGACCGGGGGCTGCCCTTTCCGGTCACCGACGTGGCGCGCGCCGACGCGATCCTGCTCGTCGGCGGCAACCTCGCCGAGACCATGCCGCCGTTCGTCCGCCACCTCGCCGCGATGCGGCGGGCCGGCGGGCGGCTGATCGTCGTCGACCCGCGGCGCACCCCCACCGCCGCGCAGGCCGACCTCCACCTGCAGATCACCCCCGGCACCGACCTCGCCCTCGCGCTCGGGCTGCTGCACATCGCCATCGCCGAGGACCTGATCGACACCGAGTACATCGAGCGCCGCACCACCGGCTTCGCGGCGGTGCGCGCCTCGGTGTCGGCCTGGTGGCCGGAGCGCGCCGAGCGCGTCACCGGCATCCCCGTGGCGCGGATGCGCGAGACGGTGCGCACGCTCGCCGCCGCCCGCAACGCGATGATCCTCACCGCCCGCGGGGCCGAGCAGCACGCCAAGGGCACCGACACCGCCACCGCGTTCATCAACCTCGCCCTCGCCCTCGGCCTGCCGGGCCGCCCCGGCTCCGGGTACGGCTGCGTCACCGGCCAGGGCAACGGCCAGGGCGGGCGCGAGCACGGGCAGAAGGCCGACCAGCTGCCCGGCTACCGGCGGCTCGGCGACCCGGCGGCGCGCGCCCACGTCGCCCGCGTGTGGGGGATCGACCCGGACGACCTGCCCGGGCCCGGGCGCTCGGCGTACGAGCTGCTCGAGGCGCTCGGCACCCCGCAGGGCCCCAGGGCGATGCTGCTGTTCGGCTCCAACCCGGTGGTCTCCGCGCCCCGCGCGGGCCTGGTCGCCGACCGGATCGCCGCGCTCGACCTGCTCGTCGTCACCGACCTGGTGCCGTCGGAGACGGCCGCGCTCGCCGACGTGGTGTTCCCCGCCACCCAGTGGGCCGAGGAGACCGGCACGCTCACCAACCTCGAGGGCCGGGTGCTGCTGCGCCGCCGGGCCGTGCCCCCGCCCCTGGGCGTGCGCGGCGACCTCGCGGTCATCTCCGGCCTCGCCCGCCGCCTCGGCCAGGACCCGGCCGCCTTCCCCGAGGACCCGCGCGCCGTCTTCGACGAGCTGCGCCGCGCCTCGGCCGGCGGCCCCGCCGATTACTCCGGCATCACCTACGAGCGCATCGAGGCCGAGGGCGGGGTGTTCTGGCCGTGCCCGTCCGAGGACCACCCCGGCACCCCGCGGCCGTTCCTCGACCGGTTCGCCACCCCGGACGGCCGGGCCCGGTTCGTCCCCGTCGACCATCGCGCCCCGGCCGAGGACATCGACGAGCGCTACCCGGTCTACCTCACCACCGGCCGGGTGCTCGCCCAGTACCAGAGCGGCGCCCAGACCCGCCGGATCGCCGCGCTCAACGAGGCCGCCCCGGAGGCGTACGTGGAGATCCACCCCGACCTGGCCGAACGGCTCGGCATCGCGCCCGGCGAGCGGGTGCGGGTGACCAGCCGGCGCGGCACCGCCGAGGGCGTGGCGCGGATCAGCACCGCGATCCGCTCCGACACCGTGTTCATGCCGTTCCACTGGGCCGGGGACGCCCGGGCCAACCTGCTCACCAACCCGGCGCTCGACCCCACCTCGCGGATGCCGGAGTTCAAGGTGTGCGCGGTCCGCGTCGAGCGGGTCCCGGGAGCCGCCGCATGAGCGTGCTGCCGCTGAACGGCCACCGCCGCCGGGGCCGCGTGCGCGCCCCGCGGCTCGTCGTCGTGGGCAACGGCATGTCCGGCTCCCGCCTCGTCACCGAGGTGCGCGCCCGCGACCCCGAGATCCGCATCACCGTGTCGGCGCCCGGGCCCCGCCCGCCGTACAACCGGGTGCTGCTGTCGAACGTCGTCGCCGGCACCTCCCGCCCCGAGCAGGTGTGGCTGCTCGACCCCGCCTGGTACGAGCGGCACGACGTCACCGCCCGGCTCGGCGTCGCGGTCACCGCGATCGACCGGGAGACCAGGACCGTGATCGCGGCCGACGGCACCCGCGAGCCGTACGACGTGCTCGTGCTCGCCCTCGGGTCCGAGCCGGTGGTGCCCCCGATCGAGGGCGCCGGCCGGGCCGTCGCCTTCCGCACCCTCGACGACTGCGAGCGCATCCTCGCCCAGGCCCGCACCGCCCGGCACGCGGTGGTGATCGGCGGCGGGCTGCTCGGCGTCGAGGCCGCCCGCGGGCTCGCCGGCCGCGGCCTGCCGGTCACCCTGGTGCACCTCGCCGAGCACCTGATGGAGCGGCAGCTCGACGCCGAGGCCGGGCTCGTGCTGGGCCGCACCCTCGGCCGGCTCGGCGTGGCGGTCCGCACCGGCGCCACGGTCACCGCGATCCGCGCCGACGGTCCCGGCCACCGGGTGGAGCTCGCCGGCGGGGAGAGCATCCCGGCCGACCTGGTGGTGCTCGCCTGCGGGGTGCGCCCGGTCACCGGGCTCGCCCGCGCCGCCGGCCTCGAGGTCGACCGGGGCATCGTCGTCGACGACGAGCTGCGCACCGACGACCCGGCGATCCACGCGATCGGCGAGTGCTGCCAGCACGCCGGGACCGTGTACGGCCTGGTCGCCCCCGCCTGGGAGCAGGCCGCCGTGGTCGCCGGCCTGATCACCGGGACCGACCCCACCGCCCGGTACACCGGCTCCCGCACCGTCACCCGGCTCAAGGCCGCCGGGGTCGAGCTCGCCGCGATGGGGGAGACCCGGCTCACCGAGGACGACGCCGAGGTGGTCCGGTTCAGCCACCACCGCGACGGGACCTACCGCAAGCTCGTCATCCGCGACGACCGCCTCGTCGGGGCGATCCTGCTCGGCGACAGCCCGGCGATCGGCACCCTCACCCAGCTCTACGACCGGGGCGCGCCGCTGCCCCGCGACCGGGCCGGGCTGCTGTTCCCCGGCCTCGCCGGGGCGGACGCGGCCGGCCCGGACCGCATCCCCGACTCGGCGACCGTGTGCCGCTGCAACAACGTCACCGCGGGCCGCATCCGGGCCTGCTGGGCCGCCGGGGCCCGCGACGTCGCCGCCGTCGTCGCCGCCACCCGGGCCGGCACCGGGTGCGGGAGCTGCCGCGCGGACGTCGAGGGCATCGTCAACGGGCTGCGCGCCCGGGACGCGCATCAGCGAGACCAGGAACGAGAGGAGGTGCCGGCGTGAGCACCACGACCGCCGGCCGGGGGAGCGGCGCGGCGACGCGGGTCGTCGTCGCCGGGTACGGCCCGGCCGCCCACCGGTTCGTCGAGAGGCTGGGGGAGCTCGGCTTCGACGGCGCGATCACCGTGCTCGGCGAGGAGCCGCGGCCCGCCTACGACCGGGTCGCCCTCACCTCCTACCTCGGCGGCAAGACCGCCGAGGACCTCACCTACCCTATGCCCGAGGGCGTGACCGCCCGCCTCGGCGACCCGGTGGTCGCCGTCGACCGAGCGGCCCGCACGGTGCGCACCGCCTCCGGGCACGCCGAGCCGTACGACGTGCTCGTGCTCGCCACCGGCTCCCGGCCGTTCGTGCCGCCGGTGCCCGGGCGCGACCTGCCCGGCTGCCACGTCTACCGCACCATCGAGGACCTGGACGCGATCCGCGAGCGCGCCGGGCACGTCACGAGCGGGGTGGTGGTCGGCGGCGGCCTGCTCGGCCTCGAGGCCGCCGACGCGCTGCGCGGCCTCGGCCTCGCCACCCATGTGGTCGAGGTGGCCGACCGGCTCATGCCCCGCCAGGTCGACGAGGGCGGCGGCGCGGTGCTGCGCCGCCACGTCGAGGCGCTCGGCCTGTCGGTGCACACCGGCGCCGGCGTGGAGCGCATCGAGGCCGGGCCCGACGGCGCCGTCGCCCGGGTGGTGCTCTCCGGCGGCGAGGTGATCGAGGCCGGGCTGGTGGTGTTCTCCGCCGGGGTACGGCCCCGCGACGAGCTGGCCCGCGCGGCGGGCCTGCCGGTCGGCGAGCGCGGCGGGATCGTCGTCGACGAGGGCATGCGCACCGCCGACCCGGCGATCTACGCGATCGGCGAGTGCGCGCTCGCCGGCGGCACGGTGCACGGCCTGGTCGGCCCGTGCCGCACCATGGCCGAGGTGGCCGCCGACCGCGTCTGCGGCGGCACCGCCGGGTTCACCGGCGCCGACACCTCGACCAAGCTCAAGCTGCTCGGCGTCGACGTGGCGAGCTTCGGCGACATCGCCCCCGAGGGCGCGCTCGACGTCACCTACCTCGACCCGGTGGAGGGCGTCTACCACAGGCTGTTCGTCAGCGACGACGCCCGCACCCTGCTCGGCGGCATCTGCGTCGGCGACGCCCGCGCCTACCAGACGCTGCGCCCGCTCGTCGGCCGCGAGCTGCCCGGCAGCCCCACCGAGCTGCTGTTCGGCGGCACCGGCGCGGTCGCCGTCGACCTGCCCGACGACGCGCAGGTCTGCTCGTGCAACAACGTCAGCGCCGGCCGCATCCGCGCCGCGATCGCCGACGAGGGCTGCACCGACATCGCCGCGATCAAGGGCTGCACCCGGGCCGGCACCAGCTGCGGCAGCTGCGTGCCGATGCTCAAGCGGCTGCTCGAGCGGTCCGGGGTGCAGCAGGGCAAGGCGATGTGCGAGCACTTCGCCTACAGCCGGGCCGAGCTGTTCGACATCGTCCGGGTGCGCCGCATCACCTCGTTCTCCCGGCTCATCGCCGAGTACGGCACCGGCCGCGGCTGCGACATCTGCAAGCCCGCCGTGGCCTCCATCCTCGCCTCGCTCGGCAACGGCCACATCCTCGACGGCGAGCAGGCCGCGCTCCAGGACACCAACGACCACTTCCTCGCCAACATCCAAAAGAACGGCACCTACTCGGTGGTGCCGCGCATCCCCGGCGGCGAGATCACCCCGGAGAAGCTCATCGTCCTCGGCGAGGTCGCCCGCGACTTCGGCCTCTACACCAAGATCACCGGGGCGCAGCGGATCGACCTGCTCGGCGCCCGCGTCGAGCAGCTCCCCGCGATCTGGAAGCGGCTCGTCGACGCCGGCTTCGAGTCCGGCCACGCGTACGGCAAGGCCGTGCGCACGGTCAAGTCCTGCGTCGGCTCCACCTGGTGCCGGTACGGCGTGCAGGACTCGGTCGGCATGGCGATCGCGCTCGAGCTGCGCTACCGGGGCCTGCGCGCGCCCCACAAGATCAAGGCGGCGGTGTCCGGCTGCGCCCGCGAGTGCGCCGAGGCGCGCGGCAAGGACTTC
This sequence comes from Actinomycetota bacterium, assembly GCA_003242605.1. Taxonomy (GTDB): domain Bacteria; phylum Actinomycetota; class Actinomycetes; order Streptosporangiales; family Streptosporangiaceae; genus Thermopolyspora. The sequence goes on along the minus strand of QGUZ01000008.1, from coordinate 22,431 downwards.
GGCGTGATCGCCACCGAGCGCGGCTGGAACCTCTACGTCGGCGGCAACGGCGGGTTCCGGCCGCGGCACGCCGACCTGCTCGCCTCCGACCTGTCCGACGAGGAGCTGGTGCGCACCATCGACCGGTTCCTCATGTACTACATCCGCACCGCCGACCGGCTGCAGCGCACCTCCGACTGGCTGGAGAACCTCGAGGGCGGCCTCGACCGCCTCCGCGAGGTGATCATCGAGGACTCCCTCGGCATCTGCGCGGAGCTCGACGCGCAGATGGAGCGGCACGTGACCGGCTACGTCGACGAGTGGCGCGCCACGTTGGAGGACCCGGAGAAGCTGCGCCGGTTCGTCAGCTTCATCAACGCGCCCGACACGCCCGACCCCTCGATCACCTTCGAGATCGAGCGCGACCAGATCAAGCCCGTGATGATCCCGCTGGAGACGGTCCGATGACAGTGTCCCATCTCGAGGCGTCCCACCTCGAAGCGTCCCGTCTCGAGGCGCCCGAACTCGCCACCCCGCCCACGGCCACGGCGACCGGCACCGCCGTCCGCGGCCGGGTGCGGACCTGGACCCCGGTCTGCGCGTACACCGACCTGCTGCCCGAGCGCGGCGCCTGCGCGCTCGTCGACGGCCACCAGATCGCGATCTTCCGCACCTTCGACGGCGCGCTGTACGCGATCGGCAACCGCGACCCGTTCAGCGGGGCCTACGTGCTCTCCCGCGGCATCGTCGGCACCCGGCGCGGCGAGCCCACCGTCGCCTCGCCCATGTACAAGCAGGTGTTCTCGCTGGTCAGTGGGGTGTGCCTGGACGACCCGGAGGTCTCGGTGCCGGTCTACGCGATCCGCCTGAACGACGGCGTGGTGGAGGTCGGCCGGTGAGGCCCGCGGCCGGGCGCCCGGCGCTCCCGCCGCGCCCGGCACGCCCACGACGACATCGACGGGACAGGTGAAGGCCGACCCCGGGCCGGGCGCCCGGGGTCCCACCCGGAGGGAGTTGCCATGACGCACTGCAGGCACGGGCTCGTGCGGCCCGCACCCGGGCTGCCCGCCCTGCCCCGGCCGGCCCCGGCCGGCGGCCCGCGCGCCGCACGGACCCGCGAGCGGGGGAGGGAGGCCCGATGACCGCGCTGCTGGAGGGGCCGCCGCCGGGAGCCGCGGCGCCGTCCCTCACCGTGTCGGAGGCCGCGCCGGAAACCGCGCCCGACGCGCTCGCCGGGTTCACCATCGGGGTGACCGCGACCCGGCGGCGGGAGGAGTTCGCCGCCCTGCTGGAACGGCGCGGCGCCCGCGTGGTCCGCGCCCCCGCCATCCGGCTGGTGCCGCTGTCGGAGGACGCCGACCTGCTCGCCGCCACCCGGGCGTGCCTCGCCGCGCCCGTCGACGACGTGGTGGTCACCACCGGGGTGGGCTTCCGCGGCTGGATGGCCGCGGCCGAGGGCTGGGGCCTCGGCGCCGAGCTCGCCGAGCACCTCGGCAAGGCCCGGGTGCTCACCCGCGGCCCCAAGGCGCGCGGCGCGGTCCGGGCGGCCGGGCTCAACGACCACTGGACCCCCGAGTCGGAGTCCTGCGAGGAGATGAAGGACTACCTCCTCGCCCAGGACATCGCCGGGCGGCGCATCGCGGTGCAGCTGCACGGCGAGCCGCTCACCGAGTTCATCGCCGCGCTGCGCGACGCGGGCGCCGAGGTGATCGAGGTGCCGGTGTACCGCTGGCTGCCCTACCGCGACCCCTCGCCGCTGCGCCGCCTGATCAGCCAGACGATCTCCGGCGCGGTCGACGCGGTCGCCTTCACCAGCGCCCCGGCCGTGCTCGCGATGCTCAACGCGGCCCGCGCCGAGGGCCTGGAGGAGGCGCTGGTGGAGGCGTTCTCCACCCGGGTGGTGTGCGCCTGCGTGGGCCCGATCACCGCGGGGCCGCTGGTCGCCCGCGGCGTCCCGGTGATCCAGCCCGACCGCTCCCGGCTCGGCGCGCTCGCCCGCCTGCTCGCCCGGCACCTGCCCGAGCACGGCGTCACCCGGCTGGTGGCCGGCGGGCACCGGCTGGAGATCCGCGGCCACGCCGTCGTCGTCGACGGCGAGCTCAAGCCGCTGCCCCCCGCCCCGATGGCGGTGCTCAAGCGCCTCGCCGAGAAGCCCGGCCACGTGATCTCCCGGGCCGACCTGCGGCTGGTGCTGCCCGGCGGCCCCACCCGGGACTCGGCCGAGCACGCCGTGGAGATGGCGATCACGCGGCTGCGCCGGGCCCTCGGCCCGTCCGGCATCGTGGAGACCGTGGTCAAGCGCGGCTACCGGCTCGCCTGCGACCGGGACGGGCTGCGGTGACCGGTCCGCGGACCGCGCCGCCGTACCCGCGCCTCGCCCTCGCCGGCGCCCCGGCCGCGGCGGCCCGGTACGGCACCGGCCGGGCGTCCGGGACCCTCGTGCTCGTGGCGCACGGCACCCGCGACCCGGCGGGCGAGGCGGTGCTCGCCGCGCTCGCCGCCCGGGTCCGCGCCGAGCGCCCCGGGCACCGGGTGGAGCTCGCGTTCCTGGAGATCAGCTCACCGCTCCTCGCCGACCTGCCCGCCCGCCTCCCCGAGCCGGTGGTCGTGGTGCCGCTGCTGCTCGCCGCCGGGTACCACGTGCGCGTCGACCTGCCGGGCGTGCTCGCCCGCACCCGCCCCGACGCCGTGGTCGCCCGGCCGCTCGGCCCGCACCCGCTGCTCGCCTCGGCGCTCGCCCGGCGGCTCGCCGCCGCGGGGCTGCGCACCGCCGATGCGGTGGTGCTCGGCGCGGCCGGCTCCTCCGACCCGCGGGCCCGCGAGGACGTGCGGGCCGCCGCCCGGCTGCTGTCGGTACGGCTCGCGCGCCCGGTCACGGCCGCGTTCCTGTCGGCGGGCGAGCCCACCGTGGCCGACGCGATCGCGACGCTGCGCCGCGGCCCGGCGCCCCGCGTGGCGGTCGCCTCCTACCTGCTCGCGCCCGGGTTCTTCCAGCGGCGGCTGGAGTCCTGCGACGCCGATCTGGTGAGCGGGCCGCTCGGCGCGGACCGCGACGTCGCCGCGCTCGTCTGGGCGCGCCACGACGAGGCGCTCGCCCGGCTCGGCCCGCGCGCCGGCGGGCTGCCGCCCGCGGCCGCCGTGCGGCGCCCGGCCTGAGGACGTCCGCCGGAGGGGGACGTCCGGCCCGGCGCGCCGCGCGGCGCTCCCGGGCGGTTCCGTGTCCCCGGGGCCCTCCGGCCGGCTCGCCGTACCGATCGGCCGGTGCGCGCCCGCGGTCGCGCGGCCGCCCGGGCTAGTGCTCGGCGCCGCCCTCGCGGCGGCGCAGGTACCGCTCGAACTCGGCGGCGATCGCCTCGCCGGTCGCCTCGGGCAGCTCGGTGGCGTCCTTGCGCTGCTCCAGCTCCCGCACGTACTCGGCGACCTCGGCGTCCTGGGCGGCGAGCTCGTCCACCCCGCGCTCCCAGGCCCGCGCCTCCTCGGGCAGGTCGCCCAGCGGCACCGGGAACTCCAGCAGGTCCTCCACCCGGCGGAGCAGGGCGAGCGTCGCCTTCGGGTTCGGCGGCTGGGCCACATAGTGCGGCACCGCCGCCCACAGCGACACCGTCTCCAGCCCGGCCGCGGTGAGGGCCTGCTGCAGCACGCCCACGATCCCGGTCGGGCCCTCGTACCGGCTCAGCTCGATGTTGATCTGCCGCGCCAGGCCGGGGTCGCTCACCGTGCCGACCACGGGCACCGGCCGGGTGTGCGGCGAGTCGTTGAGCAGCGCGCCGAGCAGGATCGCCCGCTCCACGCCGAGCTCCTGGCAGACCGCGATGATCTCGCGGCAGAAGGTGCGCCACCGGAAGTTCGGCTCGATCCCGCGCAGCAGCACGATGTCGCGCTCGCCGCCGGGCGGACGGGCGTGCAACAGTCGCGTCGTCGGCCAGATGATCGATCGTGTCATGCCCTCGCCGAGCTCCACGATCGGGCGGGTGACCTGGAAGTCGTAGTAGTCCTCGGGGTCCAGCTCCAGCAACGGGGCGGCCTTCCACTGCGTCTCCAGGTGCGCCAGCGCGCCACTGGCCGCCTCACCCGCGTCGTTCCAGCCTTCGAACGCGGCGATGAGCACCGGATCGACGAGCTCGGGGAGCCCTTCGAACTCGATCACTTGCGCCGCCTCCTCCTTCGCCCGGCCGCCGGGACGCGGCCTTCCGGCTAAGACTATTCGCTGGGCACGGGGAAAGGCGACGGCCACCCCCTCCCGTATCGGTCGAAACCATCTCTTCGTGGTGAATCTTGCCTCGAACAACTCGTAAAGCGGCACTTCGGGAGGCATCCCCACCGCCCGGAACCGGCTCGGCGGCCGCCGTTAGACTTGCCGCATGAGCAGATCGACCTTCCGTGACGCCCTGGCCCGGCGAATCCTCATCGCGGACGGGGCGATGGGGACGATGCTGCAGCGCCACCACATCACGCTCGACGACTTCGAGGGGCACGAGGGCTGCAACGAGGTGCTCAACGTCACCCGGCCCGACGTGGTGCGCGCGGTGCACGACGCCTACCTGGCGGCGGGGGTCGACTGCATCGAGACCAACACCTTCGGGGCGAACCTCGGCAACCTCGGCGAGTACGGCATCGCCCATCGGATCCACGAGCTGTCCGAGGCCGGGGCGCGGCTCGCCCGGGAGCGGGCCGACCACTGGTCCACCCCGGACCACCCGCGGTTCGTGCTCGGCTCGATCGGCCCCGGCACCAAGCTGCCCACCCTCGGCCACGTCACGTTCGCCGAGCTGCGCGACGCCTACCAGAGCAACGCGGCCGGCCTGATCGCCGGCGGGGTCGACGCGCTCATCATCGAGACCTGCCAGGACCTGCTCCAGCTCAAGGCCGCGGTTATCGGGGCGAAGCGGGCGATCGCCGAGGCCGGGCGGGACGTGCCGATCATCGCCCAGGTGACCGTCGAGACCAACGGCGCGATGCTGCTCGGCACCGAGATCGGCGCCGCGCTCACCGCGGTCGAGCCGCTCGGCGTGGACGTGATCGGCCTCAACTGCGCCACCGGCCCCGCCGAGATGAGCGAGCACCTGCGCTACCTCGCCAAGCACTGCCGGCTGCCGCTGTCCTGCATGCCCAACGCCGGCCTGCCCGAGCTCACCGCCGAGGGCGCCCACTACCCGCTCACCCCGGCCGAGCTCGCCGACGCCCACGACGTGTTCACCCGCGAGTACGGCCTCGCGCTCGTCGGCGGCTGCTGCGGCACCACGCCCGAGCACATGCGCCTGGTGGTCGAGCGGCTGCGCGGCCGCGAGCGCGCCCCGCGCCGCCCGCGCCCCGAGCCCGGCGCGTCCTCGCTCTACCAGCACGTGCCGTTCCGGCAGGACACCTCGTTCCTCGCCATCGGCGAGCGCACCAACGCCAACGGCTCCAAGGCGTTCCGCGAGGCGATGCTCGCCGGAAAGTGGGACGAGTGCGTGGAGATCGCCCGCGCTCAGGCCCGCGACGGCGCGCACATGCTCGACCTGTGCGTCGACTACGTCGGCCGGGACGGCGTGGCCGACATGAAGGAGCTGGCGTTCCGGTTCGCCACCGCGTCCACGCTCCCGATCATGATCGACTCTACCGAGCCCGCGGTGATCCAGGCCGCGCTGGAGATGCTCGGCGGCCGCTCGGTGATCAACTCGGTGAACTACGAGGACGGCGACGGCCCCGGCTCCCGGTTCGCCCGGATCATGCCGCTGGTGAAGGAGCACGGCGCGGCCGTGGTCGGGCTCACCATCGACGAGGAGGGCCAGGCCCGCACCGCCGAGCACAAGCTGCGCGTCGCCACCCGGCTGATCGAGGACCTCACCGGCAAGTGGGGCATGCGGCTCGAGGACGTCATCATCGACTGCCTCACCTTCCCGATCGCCACCGGGCAGGAGGAGACCCGCCGCGACGCGCTGGAGACGATCGAGGCGATCCGCGAGCTCAAGCGCCGCTACCCGAACGTGCAGACCACGCTCGGCGTGTCGAACGTCTCCTTCGGCCTCAGCCCGGCCGCGCGCATCGTGCTCAACTCGGTCTTCCTCAACGAGTGCGTCAACGCCGGGCTCGACTCGGCGATCGTGCACGCCTCCAAGATCCTGCCGATGGCGCGCATCCCGGCCGAGCAGCGCGAGGTCGCCCTCGACCTCGTCTACGACCGGCGGCGCGAGGGCTACGACCCGCTGCAGCGGTTCATGGAGCTGTTCGAGGGCGTGGACGCCGCCTCGATGCGCCAGGACCGCGCCGCCGAGCTCGCCGCGCTGCCGCTGTGGGAGCGGCTCAAGCGGCGCATCATCGACGGCGAGCGCAAGGGCCTGGAGGACGACCTCGACCAGGCGCTGCGGACCCGCCCCGCCCTGGAGATCATCAACGACGTGCTGCTCGACGGCATGAAGGTCGTCGGCGACCTGTTCGGCAAGGGCGAGATGCAGCTGCCGTTCGTGCTGCAGTCCGCCGAGGTGATGAAGGCCGCGGTCGCCTACCTCGAGCCGCACATGGAGAAGGTGGAAACCGGCGGCAAGGGCCGGATCGTGCTCGCCACGGTCAAGGGCGACGTGCACGACATCGGCAAGAACCTCGTCGACATCATCCTGTCGAACAACGGCTACGAGGTGATCAACCTCGGCATCAAGCAGCCGGTGTCCGCGATCCTCGAGGCCGCCGAGCGCCACCAGGCCGACGTGATCGGCATGTCCGGCCTGCTGGTGAAGTCCACGGTGGTGATGAAGGAGAACCTCGAGGAGATCAACGCCCGGGGCCTCGCCAAGCGCTACCCGGTGCTGCTCGGCGGCGCCGCGCTCACCCGCGCCTACGTCGAGCAGGACCTCGCCGACATCTACGAGGGCGAGGTGCGGTACGCCCGGGACGCCTTCGAGGGCCTGCGCCTGATGGACGCGTTCATGGCGGTCAAGCGCGGCGAGGAGGGCGCCGAGCTGCCCCCGCTGCGCACCCGCAAGGTGAAGGCGGGCGCCCGGCTGATCCGCACCCCCGAGGAGGAGATGCCGAAGCGCTCCGACGTCGCCGTGGACAACCCGGTGCCGGCCCCGCCGTTCTACGGCGCCCGCGTGGTCAAGGGCGTGCCGCTCGCCGACTACGCCGCCTACCTCGACGAGCGGGCCACGTTCATGGGCCAGTGGGGCCTCAAGCCGGCCCGCGGCTCCCGCTCCGGCCCGTCGTACGAGGAGCTCGTGGAGACCGAGGGGCGGCCGCGGCTGCGCATGTGGCTGGAGCGGCTGCAGACCGAGAACCTGCTGCAGGCCGCGGTGGTCTACGGCTACTTCCCGTGCGTCAGCGAGGGCGACGACCTGGTCATCCTCGACGAGGCCGGCAACGAGCGCACCCGGTTCACCTTCCCGCGGCAGCGCCGCGACCGGCACCTGTGCCTGTCCGACTTCTTCCGCCCGCGCGAGTCCGGCGAGGTCGACGTCGTCGCCTTCCAGGTGGTGACGATGGGCTCCCGCATCGGCCAGGCCGCGCAGGAGCTGTTCGCCAAGGACGCCTACCGCGAGTACCTCGAGCTGCACGGCCTGTCGGTGCAGCTCACCGAGGCGCTGGCGGAGTTCTGGCACGCCCGGGTCCGCGAGGAGCTCGGCCTCGCCGGCGAGGACCCCGACGACATCCAGGGCATCCTCGACGTGAAGTACCGCGGCTGCCGCTACTCGTTCGGCTACCCGGCCTGCCCGAACCTGGAGGACCAGCGGCAGCTGTTCGAGCTGCTCGACCCGTCACGGATCGGGGTGACCCTGTCGGAGGAGTACCAGCTCCACCCGGAGCAGTCCACCTCGGCGCTGATCGCCCACCACCCGGAGGCGAAGTACTTCAAGGTCTGACGTACCTCAAGGGCTGACCGGCCCGGCCCGGCCGCCGCGGGCCGCCCTGCGGACAGGGCGGTCGAATCCGGGCAGATGCCGCATGGCAGAATCACGGGCGGGTGTCGCCGCGTGCGCGCCCGCGCCGTCCGGAGATGATCGCGAACCTATACGGGGGTGGTGGGGTGGAGGCGGTCCTGTTCGACATGGACGGCCTGCTGGTCGACACCGAGCCGCTGTGGTACGAGGTGGAGACCGAGGTCGTGGAGCGGCTCGGCGGCACCTGGGGCAGGGCGCACCAGGAGCGGCTCGTGGGCGGCTCGATGCGCTCCACCGTCGCCTACATCCTCGAGGTGACCGGCGCGGACGTGCCTCCGGAGACGGTCGCGGGCTGGATGCTCGAGGGCATGCGGTCCCGGCTCGCCCGCGGGGTCGAGCTCATGCCCGGCGCCGACGAGCTGCTCACCGAGGTGCGCGACGCCGGCCTGCGCACCGGCCTGGTCACCTCCTCCGGCCGCGTGCTCGCCGACGCGGTGCTCGGCACGATCGGCGCCGGCCGGTTCGACGTGGTCGTCACCGACGACGACGTGGCCCGGCACAAGCCCGACCCCGAGCCGTACCTGCGGGCGGCGCGGCTGCTCGGCCTGCCGCCCGGCCGCTGCGTGGCCCTGGAGGACTCGCCGAACGGCGTGGCCGCGGCCACCGCCGCCGGCTGCGCGGTGGTGGCGGTGCCGAGCGTGCTGCCGGTCGAGGAGGCGCCGGGCCGCCTCGTCGTCGGCTCGCTCAAGGAGCTCAGCGTGGAGCGGCTGCGCGCCCTGTTCCCCGACCCCGAGCCCCCGTCCCGCATCCCCTAGGGGACCGGCCCTCCTCGCGGACGAGCCCGCCCCCGCACATCGCGTGTCAGGATGGAGGGGCAGGCGATGTCGACGGGGTGAGGCGCAATGACCTTCGAACAGATCGCGTGGTTTCCGCTGTGCGCGGGGCTCACCGCGGCCGGACTGGTGCTCGCCTTCCTGGCGTTCCGGCGGCGCGGCGCGGCCTCGGGGCTGCGGGTGACGGCCTGGGCGCTGCTGCCCATGGCCGCCTACCTGACCGGTGCGCTGCAGACGCTGTGGCAGATCGGCACCGCGGCGGTGCGGTTCGTCACCGGGCTGGTGCTCTCGCCGCAGGTGTGGGCCGGGGTGATCCTCGCCGGCCTGTCGGTGCTGCTGTTCCTCGTCTCCGGCGTGCTGCGCCGGCGCGGCGCCGGAACCCGGCGCACCGCCGCGCGGGCCTCCGGCGAGGCGGCGGCGGGCGGGGCCGCCGCGGGCGGGGCGCAGCGGCGGGCCGCGTCGCCTTCGGAGCCCACCCGGCCGCTGCCGCGGCCGGACCGGAAGCCGCCCGCGGACGACGATTTCGCCGAGATCGAGGAGATTCTCAAACGGCGAGGGATCAGTTAAGAATCGCCAGGCTGCGGTTTTTCAAGTTGTTTGCGGGTAAAAAAATGTCCTTGTTTTATCTTGGTATGTCACGGTTTTGAGACATAACCATGACACGACCGGGACATACCCGCGAAGATCAACACAGATGAGTTTCGCCTGAATCACAGTTGAGCCACATCGTTCGTTCACGTACTGGTCAGTGCAGCTCAGGGCATAGATTCTGCCTCCTGGGACGACGGTTAGGGTGGTCGTCCTAGCCGCGCTGTCGACCGACAGTCGGCGCGTTGGTTTTGTCGTCTGTGATCCAGGGGGCCGACAGTATGAGCGCGCCGCTCGACGTGCCGGGCAGTACCGCCGAGGCGCCGCCCGAGGCCGTACTCGAGGGTGCGAGCGGAAAGGCGATCCAGGGCCGGTCGCTCGGCCAGATCGCCTGGAATCGCCTCAAGCGCGACAAGGTCGCGATGTCCGGTGCGTTCGTCGTGATCTTCCTGATCCTGGTCGCGATCTTCGCTCCGGTCGTGGTGCGGCTGTTCGGGCATCCGCCGCTCGAGTACCACCAGGAGATGATCGACCCGGTCACCCAGATCCCCAAGGGTGGCTCGGGCATCAGCACCGAGTTCCTGTTCGGGGTCGAGCCGCAGACCGGCCGCGACCTGTTCAGCCGCGTGGTGTACGGCTCGCGCATCTCGCTGCTGATCGCGTTCTGCGCCACGCTGCTGTCGGTGCTGATCGGCACGATCATGGGCATCGTGGCCGGCTACTTCGGCGGCTGGGTGGACTACATCATCAGCCGCCTGATGGACGTCTTCCTCGCCTTCCCGCTGCTCGTCTTCGCGCTCGCCCTCGTCGGCGTGCTGGCGCAGTTCGAGCAGCAGCTCGGCGTCAAGGGTGACTCGCTGCGCATCGCGCTGCTGATCTTCGTGATCGGGTTCTTCAACTGGCCGTACATCGGGCGCATCATCCGCGGCCAGACCCTCTCGCTGCGCGAGCGCGAGTTCGTCGACGCCGCCCGGAGCCTGGGGGCGCGCGGGCCGTACATCCTGTTCCGCGAGATCCTGCCCAACCTGATCGCCCCGATCCTGGTCTACGCGACGCTGCTGATCCCGCAGAACGTGCTGTTCGAGGCGGCGCTGTCGTTCCTCGGCGTCGGGGTGCAGGCGCCGACGCCGACCTGGGGCGGACTGCTGTCGGAGGCGGTCAAGTACTACACCGTGCCGCACTTCATGTTCTTCCCGGGCATGGCGATCTTCATCACGGTCCTCGCCTTCAACCTGTTCGGCGACGGCCTGCGCGACGCGCTCGACCCCAAGTCATCCCGCTGACCAGCTTTCCTCCCCGTTTCCGATCACCAAGGGGTGCACGCATGAAGAAGAAGTCCGCACTGGCGGTCACCGCCGTGGGCGCGGCCCTCGCGCTGGGCCTGTCCGCCTGCGGCGGGGGCGGTGCCTCCCAGTCCCAGGGGGGTGGCGAGTCCGCCGCCGCCAAGCACACCATGAACGCCGCTCTTGAGAACGTGTTCAACCCTTCGGACAAGAAGGGCGGCACGCTCAAGATGGCGATCTCCGAGGACTGGGACTCGATCGACCCCGGCGACACCTACTACGCCCTGTCCTGGAACCTCATCCGGATCTACGGCCGGCCGCTCGTCACCTACAACCCGGCGCCGGGCGCCAAGGGCCGTGAGCTCGTGCCGGACCTGGCCGAGAGCCTCGGCACCCCGAGCGACGACGGCAAGACCTGGACCTACAAGCTCCGCGAGGGCGTGAAGTTCGAGGACGGCACGCCGATCACGTCCAAGGACGTGAAGTACGCGGTGCTGCGGTCGCTCGACAAGAAGACCTTCCCGAACGGCCCGACGTACTTCAACGACTGGCTCGACCTGCCGAAGGACTTCAAGAGCGTCTACGAGACGCCGGACGTCAACACCGACCAGGCGATCGAGACCCCGGACGACCGGACGATCGTCTTCCACCTGAAGAAGCCCTTCGGCGGCTTCGACAACTTCGCGGCGCTGCCCTCGACGATCCCGGTGCCGAAGGACAAGGACACCGGGACCAAGTACCGCGAGCACCCGATCGCGTCCGGTCCGTACATGTTCGAGACCGTGCAGACGGGCAAGCAGTACACGCTGGTGCGCAACCCGCACTGGGACCCGGCGACCGACCCGATCCGCAAGGCGCTGCCGGACCGGTACGAGATCTACCTCGGCGTGAACGCCGACGACCTGGACAACCGGGTCATCTCCGGTGACCTCCACGTCGACCTCGCCGGCACCGGTGTGCAGCCGGCCGCGCTCGGCCGCGTGCTGAGCGACCCGCAGCTCAAGGAGCGGGTGGACAACCCGACCGGCGCCCGCACCTGGTACATCCCGATCGTCCCGGACGTCAAGCCGCTCGACAACGTCGAGTGCCGCAAGGCGATCATCTACGCGGCCGACCGGGTGAGCCTCCAGCAGGCCTACGGCGGCGAGTTCGCCGGCGGCGAGATCGCGACCGGCCTCATGCCGCCGTCGATCGACGGCTGGAAGCGGATCGACCTGTACCCGACCGGCACCGGCGACCTGGAGAAGGCCAAGGAGGCCCTCGCCAAGTGCGGCCAGCCGAACGGCTTCGAGACCACCATGGCCTACCGGTCCGACCGGCCGAAGGAGAAGGCGACCGCCGAGTCGCTGCAGCAGTCGCTGGCCCGGGTCGGCATCAAGCTCAACCTCAAGGGCTACCCGACCAGTGACTACTTCACCCTCTACTTCGGCAAGCCGTCCTTCGTGAAGGAGAACGGCATCGGCCTGGGCACCCACGGCTGGGGCGCCGACTGGAACGACGGCTTCGGCTTCATGTCCCAGATCACCGACAGCCGGACGATCCGCGAGTCGGGTAACTACAACATCAGCATCAAGAGCCCGGAGATCGACAAGCTCATCGACCAGGCCAACGAGGAGACCGACAAGGCCAAGCGCGACGAGCTGTGGGCCCAGGTGGACTACAAGGTCATGGAGGAGGCGTTCGTCCTCCCGATCGTGTGGTCCAAGAGCGTGCTGGTGCGCCCGACGGGTGCGACGAACGTGTTCGTCACCGGCGCGTTCGACATGTACGACTACCTGAACATGGGCGTCGCCTGACGGACGCCCGGTCGGTTCGGTAACCGAGGCGCGTGGGGGCCGGTCCGCGGGCCGGCCCCCCGGAGCCGGGGGAAGGTGTGGGCACTTACATCATTCGGCGCCTGATCGGCGCGGTGTTCATGCTCATCGTCGTGAGCATGGTCACGTTCTCGATCTTCTTCGTGGTGCCGCGGCTCGCCGGTGCGACGCCGATGGACATGGCCAACCGCTACGTGGGCCGGGCGGCGACCGCGGAGATCGTCGCGGACCAGGCGGAGCGGCTCGGGTTCAACGACCCGCTGGTCGTGCAGTACGGGCGGTGGATCGCCGGGGTGTTCTTCGGCGCCGAGTACGACACCGGCGCGGGCGTGGAGCAGTGCCCCGCCCCCTGCTTCGGCTACTCGTTCATCACCCGGCAGCCGGTCTGGCCGGACCTGATGGACCGGCTCCCGGTCACGGTCTCGCTGGCGGTCGGCGCCGCTGTGCTGTGGCTGATCGGCGGGATCGCCACCGGCGTGGTGTCGGCGCTGAAGCGGGGGAGCCTGTTCGACCGCGCCGCGATGGGCGTGGCGCTCGCCGGCGTCTCCCTGCCGATCTTCTTCACCGGTATCGCCTCGCTCGTGGTCTTCAGCTACGGCCTGGGCATCACCGCGCCCGGCGGTAGCTACACGCCGTTCACCGAGAACCCGGTCGAGTGGGCCTACAACATGATCCTCCCGTGGACGACGCTCGCGTTCCTCTACGCGGCGTCGTACGCGCGGCTCACCCGGGCGGGCATGCTGGAGACGATGAGCGAGGACTACATCCGCACCGCGCGGGCGAAGGGCCTGCCCGAGTCGAAGGTGATCGTCAAGCACGGGCTGCGGGGCGCGCTCACCCCGATCGTCACGATCTTCGGCCTCGACTTCGGCCTGCTGCTCGGCGGCGCCGTGCTCACCGAGAGCACGTTCTCGCTCAACGGCGTGGGCAAGTACGCGGTGAACGCCATCATGAAGAACGACCTGCCGCAGATCATGGGCGTCACCATGCTCACGGCGTTCTTCGTGGTGATCGCCAACCTGATCGTGGACCTGTTGTACGCGGTGGTCGACCCGAGGGTGAGGCTCTCGTGACCGAGAAGACCAGTGAGCAGGCCGCCCCCACCGGCGGCGGGCAGGGCGGGCCGCCCACCTCGTTCCTCGAGGTGCGGGACCTGCGCATCCACTTCCCGACCGACGACGGCCTGGTGAAGTCGGTCGACGGGCTGTCGTTCAAGCTGGAGCGGGGCAAGACCCTCGGCATCGTCGGCGAGTCCGGCTCCGGCAAGAGCGTCACCAGCCTCGGCATCCTCGGCCTGCACAAGGGCGGCCGCGCGCGGATCTCCGGCGAGATCTGGCTCGACGGCGAGGAGCTGGTGTCCGCGAGCATCGAGCAGGTGCGCCGGCTGCGCGGCAAGAAGATGGCGATGATCTTCCAGGACCCGCTGTCGGCGATGCACCCGTACTACACGGTGGGCGATCAGATCATCGAGGCCTACCGGGTGCACCACGACGTCAGCAAGCAGGTCGCGCGCAAGCACGCGATCGAGATGCTGGCCCGGGTCGGCATCCCGCAGCCGGACCGCCGGGTGGACAGCTACCCGCACGAGTTCTCCGGCGGCATGCGCCAGCGCGCGATGATCGCCATGGCGCTGTGCTGCGACCCCGAGCTGCTCATCGCGGACGAGCCCACCACGGCGCTCGACGTGACCGTGCAGGCCCAGATCCTCGACCTCATGCGGGACCTGCAGCGCGACTTCAACGCCGCGCTGATCATCATCACCCACGACCTCGGCGTGGTCGCCGAGCTCGCCGACGACATCCTCGTGATGTACGCCGGCAAGGCGGTCGAGTACGGCCCGGCCGAGGACATCTTCGAGCGCCCGGAGCACCCCTACACCTGGGGCCTGCTCGGGTCGATGCCGCGCCTGGACCGGGAGCCGACCGAGCGGCTCATGCCGATCAAGGGCACCCCGCCCTCGCTGATCAACGTGCCGCCGGGCTGCGCGTTCCACCCGCGGTGCGGGTACACCGACCGCACCGGGGGCAGGTGCAACACCGAGGTGCCCGAGCTCGTCCCGACCGCGCCCGGCCACCTGGTGCGGTGCCACCTGGGCGTGCCGGAGCGGCGCGCCATCTGGGAGAACGAGATCCGCCGGAACCTGGAGTCGACGTGAGCGGCGAGGCGAGACGAGCGCCACGGGGGCGCGATCGGCAGGACGCCCCGTACGGCGGCGCGGGTGCGCGGCGGGTGGAGGAGACCTCATGACCGAAGAACGGCCACTGCTGTCCGTCCAGGGGCTGCGCAAGCACTTCCCCATCACCAAGGGCCTGCTCAAGCGGCAGGTCGGGGCCGTGAAGGCGGTCGACGGCGTCACCTTCGAGGTGCGCAAGGGCGAGACCCTCGGCCTGGTGGGGGAGTCGGGCTGCGGGAAGACCACCACGGGCCGGCTCATCACCCGCCTGCTCGAACCCACCGACGGGAAGATCATCTTCGACGGCGTGGACATCACCCACATGTCGCAGGGCAAGCTGCGCCCGCTGCGCCGCGACATCCAGATGATCTTCCAGGACCCCTACTCGTCGCTCAACCCGCGGCACACCGTCGGCACGATCGTCGGCGCGCCGTTCCGCATCCAGGGCGTCAAGACCGAGCAGGGCGTCAAGAAGGCGGTCCAGGAGCTGCTCGAGCTGGTCGGGCTCAACCCCGAGCACTACAACCGGTACCCGCACGAGTTCTCCGGCGGCCAGCGCCAGCGCATCGGCATCGCGCGCACGCTCGCCCTCCGGCCCAAGCTGATCATCGCCGACGAGCCGGTCTCCGCGCTCGACGTGTCGATCCAGGCCCAGGTGATCAACCTGCTGGAGGACCTGCAGGAGGAGTTCGGCCTCACCTACGTGGTGATCGCCCACGACCTGTCGGTGGTGCGGCACATCAGCGACCGGGTCGCGGTCATGTACCTCGGCAAGATCGTCGAGCTCGCCGACCGCAAGTCGTTGTACGACACGCCGATGCACCCCTACACGAACGCGTTGCTGTCGGCGGTGCCGATCCCCGACCCCAAGCGCCGCATGCACCGCGAGCGCATCCGCCTGCAGGGCGACGTGCCGAGCCCGATCAACCCGCCGCCGGCCTGCCGCTTCCACACCCGCTGCTGGAAGGCCCAGGAGATCTGCCGGACGGTCGAGCCGCCGCTGGAGACGCTCGCCCCCGGCCACCAGGTCGCCTGCCACTTCCCGGAGAACGCCCCCAAGGCGAAGGAGGAGCGGCCGGAGGCGAAGTCCGCCGATCCGCAGGAGAGCGAGACGGCCGTCGGCGCCGGCTGACCGCCGCGGTGCGGACGGCCCGCGGAAGGACGCGGGGGCCGTGCGTCCCGGCAGGCGATCGCCTCCGCGCGCCGGGACGCACGCGGATCACGACAACGCGCCCGGGGTGACCAGCCCCGTCTCGTAGGCGAGCACCACGGCCTGGACGCGGTCGCGCAGGCCGAGCTTGGTGAGCACGTTGCCGACGTGCGTCTTGACCGTGGTCTCGCTCACCACGAGCTCGGCGGCGATCTCCGCGTTCGACATGCCCCGGGCGATCAGCCGCAGCACCTCCCGCTCCCGCTCGGTGAGCCGCTCCAGCGGCGGCGGGGTGGGCCGCGGCCCGGCCGCGGGCAGCCGGTGGGCGAACCTGTCGAGCAGCCGCCGGGTCACGCTCGGCGCCACGATGGCGTCCCCGGCGGCGACCACCCGGATCGCCTGCACCAGGTCGTCGGGCGGCACGTCCTTGAGCAGGAACCCGCTCGCCCCGGCGCGCAGCGCCTCGATGATGTACTCGTCGAGGTCGAACGTGGTGAGCACGAGCACCCGCGGGGTGTGCGCGGCCGAGGCCGCGTCGCGGAGGATGCGCCGGGTCGCCTCGATGCCGTCCACCCCCGGCATGCGGATGTCCATGAGCACCACGTCGGGCAGGAGCGCCCGCGCCTGCTCGGCGGCCGCGGCGCCGTCCCCGGCCTCGCCCACCACGGTCACGTCGGGCTCGGCCTCGAGGATGAGCCGGAACCCGGTGCGCAGCAGCGGCTGGTCGTCGACGAGCAACACCCTGATCGTCATCTCTCTCCCCGCGAGGCCGTGGTGAGGGGGAAGCGGGCACACACCTCGAATCCGCCGCCCTGGCGCGGACCGATCCGCAGTTCCCCACCATAGAGGGACACCCGCTCGCGGATGCCCACCAGGCCGTGGCCGGTGCGCTCGCCGTCCCCGTCCGCGGGCCGGTCGCCGGGCCGGGGCGGCCGCCCGTTCGCCTCCGGCGCCCCCTGCGGGCCGCGGCCGTCGTCCTCGACCCGCACCAAGACCGCGCCCGGCTCGTACCGCAGCGTCACCCACGCCCGCGCCGACGGCCCGGCGTGCCGCAGCGTGTTGGTGAGCGCCTCCTGCACCAGCCGGTAGACCGCCAGGTCCACGCCGGGCGGCAGCCGCGGGCCCTCGCCCTCGACCCACAGCTGGGTGCGCAGCCCCGCCTCCCGCATCTGCTCCACCAGGGCGGGCAGGTCGGCCACGCCCGGCTGCGGGGCCAGCTCGCCGTCCTCGCCCTCGGTGCGCAGCACGCCGACGATCTTGCGCATCTCCGCCATCGCGGTCCGCCCCATCTCCTCGATCGCGGACAGCGCGTCGGCGGCGAGCCCCGGGTCGGTCGCGAGCACCTTGCGCGCCGCGGCGGCCTGCACCGTCATCACGCTGACGTGGTGGGCGACCACGTCGTGCAGCTCCCGGGCGATGCGCTGGCGCTCCTCGGCGCGCACCGCCCGCCGGTCCGCCTCCCGCGCCCGCTCCAGCCGCTCGGCCCGGTCCTCGAGCTCGGCGAGGTAGGCGCGGCGCAGCCTGCTGGACCGGCCCGCCAGCCACGCGGCGAACAGCAGCGCGCCGGCGAGCAGGTGGATCGTCCACGGCGCCCGGCTGAAGGCGGCGCAGGCCGCGTAGCCGAGCCCGGCCGTGGCGAGCGCGATCAGGCTCACCGCGAGCCCGCGGTGGGCGGCCACGGCGTGCAGCAGGATGAGCGTGGCGAGACCGGTCGCGCCCGGGTCGGCGCCGATCGCGGCGAGCGCGACGATCGGCACCTGGGAGAGCAGGAGCATCCGGTACGGCAGGCGCCGCCGCAGCGCGATCGGCGCGCAGGCGAGCGCGATCAGGGTCAGGCCGAGCGGGCCGTCCCCGGCCCCGGCACGGCCCCCGCCGCCGTCCTCGAGCGAGGCGGCCGGGTCGAAGGCCACCACGAGCCCGATCGACAGCGCCGCCACCGCCGCCGCGAGCGCGGCGTCCCACAGCGCGGGGGTGTCCCACAGCCGGCCGGGCCGGCCGTCCGACATCGCACGCACCATCTCAATCTAGGTCGCCCGGCGCCGCACGCGCCCCCCTGCCAGGGGCGGATTCCCGCCTCCTCCTTCAGGAGGAGCGCCGGGCCGTACCGGCCGCCCGGGGGACCGCGGGCCCCGCACGCTCAGATCTCGTCGGTGGCGGCGCGGCGGCTGCGCAGCATGTCGGCCGGCGCGCGGTCGGGCACCGGGGGCGGGGTGCCGCCGAACATCGGGCACAGCGCCTGGTGGTCGCACCAGTCGCACAGCCGGCTGCGCCGCGCGTGCCACTGCTTGGTGCGCACCGCCCGCTCGATCGCCTGCCACAGCGCGTGGATCTTGCGCTCGGTGGCGCGCAGGTCGTCCTCGTCCGGCGAGTAGCGCAGCACCTCGCCGTTGCCCAGGTACATCAGCTGCAGCATGCGGGGCACCACCCCGCGCAGCCGCCACAGCACCAGGGCGTAGAACTTCATCTGGAACAGCGCCTTCGCTTCGAACTCCGGGCCGGGGGCGCTGCCGGTCTTGTAGTCGACGACGCGGATGTCGCCGTTCGGCGCCACGTCGAGCCGGTCGATGTAGCCGCGCAGCAGCAGGCCGCTGTCGAGCACCGCCTCCACGTACAGCTCCCGCTGGGCCGGCTCGAGCCGCCGCGGGTCCTCCATGCGGAAGTACCGGTCGAGCATCGCCGCGGCCTGCTCCAGCCAGGCCTCGCGCTCGGCGTCGTCGGCGAACAGCCCGGCGTACGCGGGCTCCTCCTCCAGCAGCCGCCGCCACTCCGGCAGCAGCAGCTCGCGGGCCGCGGCGGGGGTGCGGCCCGCGGCGGGCAGGTCGTACAGCCGTTCGAGCACCGCGTGCACCAGGGTGCCGCGCACCGCGGCCGGCGCGGGCCGCTCGGGGAGCTGGTCGATCACCCGGAACCGGTAGAGCAGCGGGCAGGTCATGAAGTCGCCCGCCCGGGAGGGGGAGAGCGCGCCGATGATCGGCCGGGTCGTGCCGTCGGCGGTGACCACCGCCGGCGCGCCCGCGCCGTCGCCGGTGGCCCCCGCCGCACCCGTGCCCGCGGCGCTGTCGATGTTCGTCGCCTCAGCCGCCATGGGGGCACTCTAGGCCACGAGGCCGACGGTCCGGGGCCGGACATGCCCCGCATCGGGGTGAGCACCCGCCCGCCGCGCCGCGTAGCATCGAGGCACGATGACCACGCCAGCACCAGCCGCCGCGGGGGACCGCCGATGAGCAACGAATCCCGCCGGGAGCGCTCGCCCGGGCTGCGCATCGGGCGTCCCTTCGGCATCCCGGTGTACGTCTCGCCGACCTGGCTCATCGTCGCCGCGTTCATCACCTACACGTTCCAGCCGGTCGTGCGCGCCTACCTGCCCTGGCTGACCCCGGCCGCCGGGTACGCCGTGGCGTTCGCGTTCGCCGTGTTCCTCTACGTATCGGTGTTCCTGCACGAGCTGGCGCACTGCGTGGTGGCGCTGCGGTACGGCCTGCCGGTGCGGCGGATCACGCTCTACCTGCTCGGCGGCGTGTCGGAGATCGAGCGTGAGCCGGACAGCCCGGGCAAGGAGTTCCTCGTCGCGTTCGCGGGCCCGCTGCTGTCGCTCGGCCTCGCCCTCGGCGGCTTCATGGTCTACCGGTTCGTGTCGCCGTTCACGGTCGTCGGCGTGCTCGTGCAGCAGCTGTGGCTGTCCAACCTGATCGTCGGCATCTTCAACCTGCTGCCGGGCCTGCCGCTGGACGGCGGGCGCATGCTGCGCGCCGGGGTGTGGCGGCTCACCGGCAGGCCCGTCTCGGGCACGGTGGCCGCGGCCTGGGTGGGGCGCGGCCTCGCGGTCGTGCTCGTCGGCGTGCCGCTGGGGCTCACCCTGCTCACCGGCGAGGGCCAGGAGATCACCTTCCTGCTGTGGTCGGTGCTGCTCGCCTCGTTCATCTGGATGGGCGCCTCCCAGGCGCTGCGGGTCGCCCGGGTGCGGGCGCGCATCCCGCTGGTGCGGGCCCGCGAGCTCGCCCGCCCGGCGATCTCGGTCCCGGCCGAGACGCCGCTCGCGGAGGCGCTGCGCCGCGCCGAGGAGGCCGGGGCGCGGGCGATCGTGGTCGCCGACCACGAGGGCCGGCCGGTCGCGATCGTGAACGAGGCCTCGGTCGCCGCCACCCCGGAGCGCCGCCGCCCGTGGATCAGCACCGGCGCGGTGGCGCGCACCCTCGAGCCCGAGCTCGTGCTCGCCGCCGACCTCGAGGGCGAGCCGCTCATCGACGCGATGCGCCGTACCCCGGCCGCCGAGTACCTGCTCGTGGAGCGCGGCGGTGAGGTGTACGGCGTGCTCGCCACGGCCGACGTGAACCGGATGTTCATCGGGGTCTGACCCGGTCCGCGGCGCGCCCGCGCGCAAGGGCGCCCGCCGTGCCCGGGGCGCTCCGGCCCTGCCGGGACCGGGCGCGTCCGGCGCGGCTGGGCCGGGGGACGCGGCGCCGCCGGGGCCGGTCGGCGGGCCGCGGCGGCCGGGCCGTACGGGGGATCCGGCGGCCCGTCCCACCCGGTGTGCGACCGGGACTTGGCCAACCCCGTTCGGCCTGATCACACTTGTGCCGGAAGGTCTACTACTGTTTGTCTTGCTGCGGACCATTGCGTTGGAGTTCGTCATCGACCCGGCGTTCCGGCCGCGGTCTTCCGGACGCCGTCGCTCTCATCCGGAGCGCCCGTCCGGGGCGCCGCCCGGCCGGTGGCGGACAGACCGATGCGAGTGCCGTTCATCCGGTGGCGCTTCCGGGGAGGGGAGAGTTCTTTGACGAGCCAGGGATACGGGGTGGTACGTCCCCTGCCGGGCGACGGCGTGGTCGCCCACGTGGGCGGCCTGATGCTCGTCTGCCAGGCCGGGGATGCCGTCGAGAGCCTGCTCGCGGCCTTGCACGAGACCGCCTCTTCCGGCGGTGACGGACTCGCCCTCGCGCGGCGCGTCGCCCAGGCGCTCGCCGGCACGATGACGGGCGGGGTGCCCGCGTGCGCGGTCGCCGGACCGTGCTCGGGCGGGGTGGCCGTGCTGGTGAGCGGCAGCGCCGAGGCGGGCGTCGACGGCGGCCCCGAGGGCGCGGTGCGGCTGTCCGGCCGCGACGCGCTAACCTGGACCGACCGTCTCGTCCGGGGCCCGGCCACGCGGATCGAGCTGCGCCTGCCCGGGGCCGGCGAGCCGATGCCGCACGCCCGCCTCGACGGCGGAGTGATCGGCGGTGCGGGCCTGATCTGCGACCTCACCGCCACCGCACCGGTGCCGCCGCCGCAGCACGCGCCGGCCGCGGCCCCGGCCGCCCTGCCCGCGGCGTCGCCCGAGCCGTTGCCCGCGGCCCCGGCGCAGCCCTCCGCGCCGCACGACAGCGCTCCGCAGCCCGCCGCCCCGGCGCCCGCGCAGGCGCCCGCCCCGGCACCGGCCTCCGCGCCGGCGTCGGCCTCCGGCCCGGCCGGCCTGCTGTCCGGGCCGATGCCGCAGACCGGGGAGCGGCTCGGCGTCACCCCGGGCGAGGACAAGCCGGCCGGCGGCGGGGACGCCGCGCCCGCGGCCCAGCCGTCCGGCGACGGCGGCTCCGGCGCGCAGTTCGAGCCGGCGCCCGCCGCGGGGTCCGGCCAGGACGCGGAGCGCGAGAAGACCGAGTACATGCCGGAGCCCGAGCCGACGCCGATGGTCTACGGCGTCGACTGCAAGAACGACCACTTCAACGATCCGCGCGTGCCGTACTGCGCGGTGTGCGGCGCCGCCCTCGACCAGCGCCAGCTCGTGCCGTACAAGGGGCCGCGGCCGCCGCTCGGCGTGCTCGTGCTCGACGACGGCACCACGCTCCGCCTCGACGGCGACTACCTGCTCGGCCGCGACCCGGAGCGGGCGGCCGAGGTGCTCAACGGCGAGGCGCGGCCCGCGAAGATCACCAGCCCGGACGGGTCGGTCTCCCGGCGGCACCTGCGGGTGAAGCTCGACGGCTGGGACGTGAACCTCATCGACCTCGGCTCGGTGAACGGCACCCAGGTGCAGCCGCCCGGCGACCCCAACTTCTACGACATCCCGCCGAACGAGCCGGTGGCGATCCTGCCCGGCACCACCGTGCGCATCGGCGTCTCCCGCACGATGCGCTACGAGTCGCACCGCACCGCCTGAACCACCGGCCCCGCGGGCGGCCGGCACGGCGCTGTGCCGGGCCCGGCGGGACCGCTACGGCTGGCCGGTCACTCGATGCCGGCCGGCGGGCGCACGCCGACCTGGATGAGCTCGGTCCGGCCGGCGATGCCGAGCTTGAGGTAGACGGCGCGCAGGTGGTTGTCGACCGTCCGCACCGACATGGCGAGCCGGGCGGCGATCTGCTTGCTCGACAGCCCGCCCGCGGCGAGCGCGGCCACCTCCCCCTCCCGGGCGGTGAGCCGGGGCTCGCGGACCCGGGCGAGCGCGGGGGTGCGGGCGCCCTCACAGCGCGCGCCCAGGTACCAGGCCCGGGCGTGGGCGGCCCGCGCCGGGATCTCCCGGCCCGCGGCGCCGAGCAGGTCGGCGGCCTGCGCCGCGGCCTCTGCCGCGGGCAGCGGCAGGCCGATGCGCTCCAGCTCGTGCGAGGCCGCGGTGAGCGCGGCCGGGTCGCCCGCGGCGGCGGCGCGGGCGTGCGCGGCCGCGGCCTTCGCCAGGGCGCCCTCGAAGGCGACGGCGAGGTCGGCGAGGCGGGTGGCGGCGCGGCGGCAGGCCACCGAGCGCGGCGGCGCGAGCCGTACCACGTCGTGCAGCGCGAGCAGCTCGAAGC
>QGUZ01000489.1 GCA_003242605.1 Actinomycetota bacterium | reverse complement strand
ACCCGGGCCCGCGGCCGCGCCCGGACGGTCTGCCCGGCGAGGACCGGAGCGAAGCTCCCGGCCACCTCCTGCGGCTCCGTCCGCCTCGGCGCGGGGCGGGAGGCGCCGCCGGATCCGGCCGCCGGCGCGGTGGCGGACCGGTGTGCGCCGTGCCGTTCGCGCCGCCGCTCGGGCGCGCCGGAGCGGGACCCGCCGTGGTCGCGCCCGGCCGGCGGGGTGACCGTGCGCGGAACCGCGGGGCGGAAGGCCTCCGTGCCGCTCCCGCGGGACGCGCCGCCGCCCGCGTGGGCCGCGCGCCCGGGCACCGGCTGCCGGGCGGCCGTGCCGGTCGCGCTCCCGCCGGTCCGGGCGGCCTCGCGGTCGCCGGCCCCGCCCCACACCGCGATCCCCACGGCGAGGGCGACCACGATCAGCCCGGAGATCGCCGCCCACGCGGGCCGGTTGTGCCGCCTGCGCCGCCGGGTCGCGGCGCGGGCGAGGATCTCGGCGGCCTGCTGGGCGCCGGGCCGCTCCCGCGGGTCCTGGCTGAGGCAGCTCTGGCAGAGCCGGGCGAGCTCCGGGGGCAGGCCGGGCACCTCCGGCGCGGGCGGGGGCCCGATCCGGCGCACCACCTCGAGCGCCTCCCAGGTGCGCTCGGGGTACGGCAGGTGCCCGGTGAACATCTCGAACAGCATCACGCCGAGCCCGTAGACGTCGATCGCCGGATCCGCGGTCACCCCGCGCAGCCGCTCCGGCGCGACGTACGGCGGCGTGCCGAAGTCGTTGAGCCGCTCGTCGCCCACCTCGCCGTCGAGCGCGGCGATGCCGAAGTCGATGAGCTTCGGCCCCTCGGGGGTGAGCAGCACGTTCTCCGGGGTGACGTCCCGGTGCACGATGCCGCGCTCGTGCGCGAGGGCGAGCACGAGCGCGATCCGCTCGGCGATGCGGGCCGCCTCCCACCAGGGCAGCGGCCCCTCCTGCAGCCGCTCGGCGAGGGGCCGGCCCTCCAGCAGGCGCATCACCACGAACGCGGCGATCCGCCCCTGGGTGGTGACGGTCTCGCCGTAGTCGTACACCTCGATGACGTCGGGGTGGTACAGCCGTGCCGCGGTGCGCGCCTCACGCCGGATGAGCTCGCGGCAGATTGGCTCGCCGTCGAGCGGCCCGTCCTGCACCTTGATGGCGACCGTGCGCTGGATCGATTCGTCGAAGGCGCGCCAGATGACCGACATGCCGCCCTCGGCGAGCCGCTCCAGCAGCCGGTAACGGCGGATGAGCAGGTCACCCTCGCGTAGCCCGTGGCCGCGTTCGCTCTCCGATCCCACGGCTAGATACTCACTCGTCATCCCGGGATCCGGCGATGATTTCCCGCCCGCGTCGCGCAATCCGCCGGACGCGTCGCCGGATCCGTCCGGGTTGCGGCGGGCCGGCGGGGGCGACGCCCGGGGCCGGGCGGCGCGGGCCGTCCCGGCCGGGGTCCCCGGAAGGGCGGCCTCACGCCGACTCACGCACCACCAGTTCCGCCGGGAGGATCGGGTTCTGCTCGGGCGTCGATCCGGCGATGCCGGACAGCAGCAGCCGCACGCCGGCGGAGGCCAGCTCCTCGATCGGCTGCCGCACGGTGGTGAGCGGCGGCCGGGTGTGCCGGGCGAGCGGCACGTCGTCGAAGCCGATCACCGCGACGTCGTCGGGAACCTTGCGGCCGGTCTCGCGCAGCACGTTGATCGCCGCCGCCGCCATCGTGTCCGAGGCGGCGAAGATCGCATCGAGGTTCGGCATGCGCTGCAGCAGCCACCGGGTGGCGTGCACGCCCGAGGCGTGGGTGAAGTCCCCGTACGCCACCGGCACGTCGTACACGCCGGCCTCGTTGAGCCGCGAGCGGAACCCCTCGATGCGCTGGCGGGCGGCGGGCAGGTTCGCCGAACCGCCGATCATCGTGATGTGCCTGCGGCCCTGCAGCAGCAGGTGCTCGGCCGCCTGGCGCGCTCCGTCCGCGTTGTCGACGTCGATGAAGGGCATCTCCAGGCCGTCCGGCGGCCGGCCGATGCACCGCACCGGTACGCCGGAGGCGGCGAGGGTGACCGCGAGCGGATGGCCCGACCGGGCGCCCACGAGCAGCACACCGCTGACCGCGCCGGTGACGAGCGGCGTGGCCACGGTGGACACCGAGGTGGCGGCGGCGCTCATCACCATCGTCGCGATCCCGTTCTTGCCCAGGGCGTCCTCGACGGCGGCGAGTAACCGTGCGTAGAAGGGTTCGGCGAACACGCGGTGGATGGGGTCGCAGACCACGGCCGCGACCAGGCGGTCTGAGCGCCGGGGGGAGGAGCCGCGCGGCGCCCTGCGCCGCACGTAGCCGAGCCGCGAGATGGCCTCGTGGACCTGCCGGCGCGCCGACGTGCTCACCCGTACCGAGCCGGTGAGCACCCGGGAGGCCGTTGCCGGCGAGACCCCCGCCGCTGCCGCAACCTGCGCGAGGGTGGGCTGATCTGCCATGGACTCTCCTCGACGAAGGCGTGGGAGCGCTCCCAAGACACTAGCACCGATTGCCGCCGGTTTACAGACCGGCCCCTTTAAAAAATCTTAACCTGCCCACGAAAACGAAAAGGGAAAACATGGGGGGG
>QGUZ01000488.1 GCA_003242605.1 Actinomycetota bacterium | reverse complement strand
GCCAACCCGGCCGCCCTTCCGCCCCCCCACCCCCGGCCGGAAGGCGCCGCTCCCCCCGAAATCCCCGGGGGGAGGGCCGGGCGCCGCCCCGGGCCCCCCGCCGCGCCGCAGACCCAGCAGCGAGTCCAGCCCCTTCACGAGGTCCACGAGCGGCACACAGACCAGCAGGACCCCGCCGAGCCGCCGGCGCCGGAGCGCGTACCGGGCGAACAGCCCCGCCAGGAGGAACACCCAGAACGCGACCTCACAGCCCACGATCACGAACAGCAGCAGCGGATCGAATACCGTGCCGCCATCGAGGGCGGTCGTGGGCGCGTGATGACCGTTGAGCAGGTTCATGGGACTCCCTCGCGGAGGTTCGCGACCGAGCGCGGCGGCGCGTCACGTGCGACGGGTCCATGAACGCACGTCTGGCGGGCCGAAACGGGCGAGCCGTACGGAAATCGTCCGAAGCATCCTACGAAAGGAGGAAGCGGGCCGGTCACGAGGGCAGGCGGTCAGAGGACGCCACTCGCGATCAGGAATATCCCGAGGCCGTGGCTCAGGGCCGCGGGAACGACACCCCGGCGCATCCGCACAAGAGCACAGACGGCCCCTTCGTACAAGGTGAATGCGAGCAGCGGCAGGCCGACGTCCGTGACGGTCGTGGCGAGGAAGACGTGGCAGGCGGCGAAGAGCAGCGCCGAGAGCGCGGCGGCCCGGACCGGGCCGGCCGTGCGCTCCAGCCGACCCTGGAGCAGGCCGCGGAACAGCACCTCCTCGGCGAAGTTGCCCGCGAGCGCGAGGAAGAGCAGCGCCGCGAGCAGCCCGGCCGGCACGCCGGGCGCGGAGTCGTGCGCCCACAACCGCCGGCCCAGCAGCACCGGGGCCGCGACCAGCACCCCGCCCCCGATTCCCAGGGCCAGGGTGCGCACGTCGAACCGGCCCCAGGCCACCGGCGCGCGCAGCTCGCGGTCGAGCCGCAGCACCCCGGCGACGAACGCGAGCGAGACCACTCCGAACGTGACGAGGACCGTGCCGTCGTTCACGAACCGCAGCCACGGCACCACCCCGCCCGCGACCCCGAACGTCCAGAAGCCCATCGGGGTCATCGCGTCCCGCACGAGCACGAAGGCGAGGATGAGCGTCACGATCCGCAGCAGGGGATCGCGTTCGCCGCGCGCCAGCGCGAAACAGCCGCCGATGAGCAGCAGCCCGGGCAGGACGCGAAGGCCGTAGGCGGCGAGTTCGGGCAGCACGAAACGCCTCCGCTCGGTCGGATGGGAGATGCGGCGGGAACGGTTCGGCCGAACCAAGGCGAGCGCGCTCAACGGAAATAATGCGTTCGATCCACGCCTTCCGGTACTCGCATTGGAGCCACGTGAGCACCCCGCGCAAACGCCCTCGTCAACAGCGCTCCCGCGAGACCGTCGCGGCGATCGAGGAGGCGGCCGCTCAGCTTTTCGACCGGTACGGCTACGCCGCGACCACCACCAACAAGATCGCCGAGCGTGCCGGCGTGTCGATCGGCACCCTGTACCAGTACTTCCCGAACAAGGACGCCCTGCTGTGGTCCCTCGCCGTGCAGCACCTCGAGGCCACCGCCGCCGAGGTCACCGCGGCGCTCGCCCGCGCCGCCGCCGAGGAACCCCCGCTGCCCCGCCTCCTTCACGACCTCGTCCACCGCGTCGCCGCCCTCCACACCACCCGTCCCACCCTGCACCGCCTCCTGTTCGACCAGGCCCCGCGCACACCGGACCTGGTGGCCCGGTTCCGCGCCACCGAACTCGCCCTCGCCACATCCCTCGCCGCCCACCTGCGCCGCCTGGGCGTCGCCCGCTCCGACCCCGAGGCCGCCGCCCTGCTCGCCGTACAGGGGGTGCAGGCCCAGATCCACGGCGTCATGCTCACCCCACCCGACGGCCGCGACCGCGACACCCTGCTCGAAGCCATCGTCACGCAGTGGCACCGGGCGTTGATCGAGTGGTGATGCGGTGATCCCCTGGCAAGGCAACGGGCTCCCCGGGTCGCCGGCAGAACCAGACGGCCTTCCCAACGCCGTCAGGGCCCGAGGTGACACCCCACTCGTCGGCGAGCATGTCGACGATCGCAAGACCGCGTCCGTTCTCGGCGAGATCGTCATCCTGCTGCGACGCCGCCATGGTCACGTCCCAGGGTGTGGTCGGCGCGTTCCCGCCGTCGCCGACCGCGCAGGTCAACCGGCCCTGCTCGGCGTTCCAGGACAGTGAGACGAAGATACGCCCCTCGCCGTGCACGAGAGCGTTCGTGAGGAGCTCCGTCAGCATGAGCAGGATGTCGTCGTCGAGGAGGCTCCACGCCGCCAGAACGACCCGAGCCCGGTCGCGGGCCTCGGAGACGAACTTGGGCTCCCGCACGACTTCCCAGCTCTCGAACAGGTTCATCCACCACTCCCGGTGCCGTTACCGCGCTTTGGCGTGCGACGGAGCAATCCTTGGTGTAACGATCTGTGGCGAACAAGGTGCGAAGCGTGTTCGCGTCGTGCGGACACAGGGACACGCTGCGAGGGGTCATGGCGGGGGCGTCGCGAGGGGGGGGGGAGACGCCCTGGAAGACGTTCGGTGGGGAGGGGCGCCGCCGGCGCGAGGCA
>QGUZ01000176.1 GCA_003242605.1 Actinomycetota bacterium | reverse complement strand
ACGAGAACGCCTGGCAGCTCGTGGTGCGCGACGACGGCCCGGTGCGGAGGGTGCGGGACCTCGCCGGCCGGCGGGGGTCGATCGGCTCCCGGGCGTCCGGCACCGCGGTGGTGGCCGAGCGGATCCTCGCGCTGTCCGGGGTCGGCGACGAGGTGACCCGCCGCCACATGGACATCAGGGAATCCGCGCGCGCCCTCGCGGCGGGCGAGATCGACGCCTTCTTCTGGAGCGGCGGCCTGCCCAGCGCGGCCGTCGCCGAACTGAGCCGCCGGGTGAACGTGCGGCTCATCGACCTGCAGGAGGTGGCCCGGCCGCTCGTGCGGACCTACGGGGATCTCTACCGCGAGACCACCGTGCCCGCGTCGGTGTACGGTTTGGCGAGCGCGGTGACCACGGTGAGCGTGCCGAACTACCTCGTCGTCTCCAAGACGATGCCGCCGGACACCGCCTACTGGCTCACCAAGGTGCTCTTCGAGCGGCAGCCGGACCTGGCGCGGGCCCATCCGGAGGGCCACCGCCTGGGCCAGTGGGCGGCGATCCGCACCTACCCGCTCGACCTGCACCCCGGGGCGGTGCGCTGGTACCGGGAGAACCACTACTGACGCTCCGCCGCGCCGGCCGCCCGCGCGCCGTCGTGCTCGAGCGCCTCGCGCGGCCCCGGCACGGCCACCTTCTCGTCCGCGGGGCGGAGGCGGATGAGGATCTGCAGGCCGGTTGGGTCCGCGGCGGACAGCTCCACGGTTCCGCCGCTCTCCTCGATCAGGGTACGCGCGGTCGCCAGGCCGAGGCCGGTGCCGGGCACCTCCCGGTGGCGCCCGCTGCGCCAGAACCGTTCGCCCGCGTGGGCCAGCTCGTCCGGGGGCAGCCCGGGCCCGGTGTCCCGCACCCGGATGTGCACGAAGCCGTCGTCGCCGCGCCGTACCGTGACCGTGACCGAGCAGCCGCGGGCGTACTTGAGCGCGTTGTCGAACGGCACGTCGAGGGCGTGCCCCAGCAGGCTGGGGAGGCAGAGCGCGGTGACGCCGTCGGGCACGTCCACGGTGAGCCGGGTACCGGTGCGGGTGTAGGCGGCCCGCCAGGCCCGGGCGCGGGAGCGCACCACCGCCGAGACGTCCACCGGCACCGGCACCGCCTCCACGGCCTCGGCCCGGGCGAGCTGGAGCAACGAGTCGATCACCTCGCCGAGCCGGTCCACCTCGCCGAGCGCCATGCGCAGCTCCTCCCGGCCCTCGGCGTCGTCGCCGGGCAGGTGCCACTCGACGTTCTCCAGCCGGATGCGCAGCGCCGTGAGCGGGTTGCGGAGCTGGTGCGTGGCCTGGGCGACGAAGGCGCGCTGGTTGCGCGCTGCGGCGGCGATGTTCTCCGCCATCGCGTTGAAGCTCGCCGCGAGCCGGCGCAGCTCCGGCGGGCCGGAGCAGTCGGCGACCCGCACGGCCCGGGTGGGGAGCGTGCCGCTCCCCACGGCGTGCGCGGCCCGGTCGAGGGTGTGCACCGGCCGGAGCACCCAGCGCACGATCAGCGCCGCCGCGACCAGGGCCACGACGGTGAGCGCGGCCACCCCGAGCCCCAGCACGAGGAGGCGGTCGCGGATGATCGCCCGGGGCAGCGCGGTCTCGGACACCGTCACCACGGCGCCGAGTACCCTGCTGTCCCGCACGATCGGCTCGGCGATGACGTACGGCCGGTCATCCCACGGCCAGAGGGTGTGCAGCTGCCGGGTCGGCTGACCGGCGAGCGCGCGGCGGAGGGGGCCCGCCACGCCGGAGAGCTCCGGGGTGAGCCCTTCCCGGGACGACGAGATGACGAGGCCGTCCTCGCCGGTGACCAGCACCGGCGTGTCGTACAGCTCGTCGTAGCGGGTCAGGCTGGCGGTGAGGTACCGGGTGCGGCCGGTGGAGAGCGCCCACTCCGCCTGGTCGGCGAACCGCGCGGTGTCGTCGGCGCGGCTGAGGAAGAACTTCCGGGACTCCTCCTCGGCCGCGGCCTGGACCAGCGGGAGCCCCAGCGCCGCCACCAGCCCGGCGGTGAGGCCCAGGACGATGATGAGCAAACGCCTCCGCATGCCGCCTCCCGGTTCACTCCCTATCCTTGACCGCCGTTAGGACGACGTCGAGAGACCGCGGTTCATTCGTCGCCGGGCGCGTCCGGCAGGTGCCAGCAGGCGACGAGGTGCGGGATGATCTTGTGACTCGCCCAGGCCGCGACGAGGAACGTGAAGGCCGCCGCGGACGGGCCCGCCAGGATCTCGTCGGTCGCCGCGAGCAGGCCGACGAACAGGGCGGCGCCGCCGAGCACGTACCCGCTCACCCGGTGGGCGAGGGCGTCGATGCGCCGCCGTTCGGCGAGCTGGCGCTCGTCGAGGCGCCGCTCGTCCCGGGTGACCGCGCCGTCGGTGGCCGCGACGAGCACGGCGAACACGATCGCGTAGATCACCAGGGCGACGGCGGTGAGGCCGAGCGTCACCCAGCGCGCCGCGTCGCCCGGCACCACCGTCCAGCACACGATCGGGCTTGTCCACAGCAGCGCGAGCGCGGCCACGCCCATCCCGGCCGCTGTGCGGCGGCCGCGGCGGGTGGCGTACCAGGTGGGCCGCAGCCCGCGCTTGACCTCCTCGACCTGCCGTTCGCTCAGTTCCTTCATCGCTTCATCCCCTCGCTTCCGAGCAGCGGGAACGGCCTGAGAGAGAACACGACCTCCATCGGGACCTGGAAGTAGTCGGCGATCCTGAGGGCGAGGTGGAGGCTGGGGTTGTACTCGCCGCGTTCGAGGTAGCCGACCGTCTGGTAGTGGATGCCGAGCGCGTCGGCGAGCTGTCGCCGGGAGACGCCCCGCTCGGCCCGCAGCACCGCGATGCGGTTGTGCACGGCTTCCGCGGTCATCGCGCCCCGGCCTCAGCGCTGCGCCGCGGCGAGCCGCCGTTCGACGAGCCGGGAGCCGGACTCCCGCCGCGTGACCCGGCGGATCAGCGAGGGCGCGATCAGCATTCCGGCGAGGCCCCAGGCGGCGAGCACGGCCGCGACCTGGGGAAGCCGCCAGCTGCCCGCGACCTCGGCCGCGGCAGCGGCCTCGGGCAGGATGGCCGCGCGCAGGCCCAGCCCTTGCCAGTAGAGCGGGAACGCCTGGGAGATCGTCTGGACGATCTCGGGCAGGAAGGCCATCGGCACGAGCACCCCCGAGGTGGCCATCAGCGCCATGGTCGGGAAGACGAGGATGCCGGCGGCGGCCTTGGGGCCGGGCATCAGGCATCCGATCGCCGCCCCCAGCGGCACGACCGCGACCGTGCCGAGCACCAGCACCCAGGTGAGCGTGAGCCAGTCGCGCGGCGCCCCGGCCCCGCCCACGATCAGGGCGGTGGCCATGATGAGCACGCTCTGCACCGCGATCTGGCACAGCAGCGTGGTCGCCCGGCCCACGAGGTAGGCGGGGATCCCGCCGGGGATGCCGCGCAGCCGCAGCAGCGTCCCGTCCTCCCGGTCGGTGGCGAGGGCCGTCGGCAGCGTGATCAGGCCCGCGCCGAAGACGACGAAGGCGAGCAGGCCCGCGGTCAGGTAGGCGGTGGCGGTGACGCCGGTGCCCTCGATCTCCGTGTCGCCGACCCACACGATCAGCGCGGCGAAGATCACGACCGTGCCGAACAGCGTGCCGATGACCTCCTTGGGGTCCTTGAGCAGGTGCGCGTGCTCGATCCAGCCGCGCCGGATCCCGATGCGGACGGCTTTGAGATTCACGATTCCCTCCCGACCAGGTTGAGGTAGCTCTCCTCGAGCGTCGGGCGGCGGATGGTGAGCCCGGGCACCGGGCCGCCGAACCGCTGGTGCAGCTCCCACGCCACCTGCGACGGATCGGATGTGGTCACGCTCTGCGGGCGGCCGTCCTCCAGCCACTCCACTCGCGAGGGCGCCTGTACGGCGGCGGCGAGCTCGCCCGGTGTGCCGCAGACGGCCACCCTGCCGCGCACGAGGATCGCCGTGCGGTGCGCCAGCTTCTCGGCCTCGGCGAGGTCGTGGGTGGTGAGCAGCACGGTCATGCCGTCCCGCGCGGCGAGCTTGGCGATGAGCTCGTGGAACTCGCTGCGCGCCTCCGGGTCGAACCCGGCCGTCGGCTCGTCGAGGAAGAGCAGCTCGGGCCGGCCGACGATGCCGAGCGCGACGTCGAGCCGCCGCCGCTGCCCGCCTGACAGGCGGCTCACCCGCCGGTCTGCCTGTGCGGTGAGGCCGACCGCCTCGAGCAGCTCGTCGGGGTCGTACGGGTCGTCGTAGAACTCCGCCACGTGCGCGAGCAGCCGGCGGGTCTCCCACCTGCCGTGGTCACGCCAGGACTGGAGCACGATGCCGAGCTTCGCCCGCCAGGCGTCACCGCCGCGCTCGGGATCGACGCCGAGCACCCGCACCTCGCCGCCGGACCGCTTCCGGAAGCCCTCGAGGATCTCGATCGTCGTGGTCTTCCCCGCCCCGTTGGGGCCGAGCAGCGTGAAGATCTCACCTCGGTCGATGTCGAGGTCGACCCCCTGTAACACCTCGGTGGAGCCGTACCTCATCCGCAGCCCGCGAACGGTGATTGCCGAAGTCATACTCGTGAATGTAGCACTTCTACTACATCCCATCAATGAAGTACTAACAACAGCCGTAGGTACATGACGACGGTTTCCGGCACAATCCACGGACGGGGCGACCGGCGAGGCCGGCCCGTGCGCGGACGGCCCGTGAATCCGGCGTCGCCCCGCCGTCACTACCGCGTCGCGGCGTCCGGCCCACCAGGGGCCACGGTGACGATCCGCATGTCATCCGCGGCGGAGGAGAGCAGGTCCGCGTCGACGTCGCCTACGATCACGCCGCCCGGAGGGCGGGTGCCGTACAGCTCCACCACGGCCTGCGCCGCCGCTGCGGGCGGCACCTCGCGCAGCAGGCCGGGCAGCCGTTCCAGCCAGTCGGCCCCCTGGCCGAAGGAGACCGTCTGGCGGATCAGGTCGGCGAGCAGGCAGGGCGAGTCGAACGCCGACAGCAGCTGCGCGGCGCAGTGGTCGCGGGCTGCGGCCGTCTCGGCGGGGCCGGGCGGATCAGTGGCGAGCCTGCTCATCTCCGCGCGGATGTCGCCGAGCGCGACCGGGACGAGCCCGCTCGGCACACGCGCCCGCACGTAAGCCCGGTGGGTGTCGAGGATGAGGTCCCGCCCGGCGTAGGCGTCGTACTCCACCCGCCCGTGCCGGAGCATGCGCGTCGCGAGCCGGGACCGCGCGAAGCCGCCGAAGATCGTGACGGCGAGGTAGCGGGCGGCCTCGCCGGCACCGGGCGGGGACACCGCGCAGAGGGTGAGGCGGGCCTCGGCGAGCCCGGGCCGGGGCAGCACGAGGAGGTCGGCGGTGCCGTGCAGGGTGAGCGGGGCACGCTCGCCGTCGTCCGGGGCCCGCCAGGCGGCGAGCGCCTTCTCCGCGCGCGCCGCGAACTCCTCCGGGTCGAGGTCGCCGACGGCGACGAGGCATCCGCCGGCCGGGTTCAGCACGGCCCGGCGCAGCTCGGCGAGGCCGGGCTCCTCCGCGGCCGCCCCGCCGAGCCAGTGGCGGCGCAGCGCGGCGTCCCCGAGCCGGTCGGGGCGGTGCCAGGCCGGGGGGGGCACCGGCCCGCGGGGGTCCGGGGGGGGCGGCACCCGGGCGAGAAGGCGAGGCCAGTAGCCGACGGCCCCGCCGGGGGGTAGACGGGAAAGGTCGAGCCACTGCCCGTCGACGGACAGGCCGAGCTCGCCGCCGAACGCGCGGGCCGCCTGGGCCGCCCGCGCCCGGTCGGGCGCGAACAGCGCGTCCACCCGCTCGGGGCGGGCCCAGCCGGGCGTGCCGAGCGGCAGGCGCAGCCGCAGCTCGATCAGGGGCACCCGCGGATCCCGGACGGCGACCACCCGCAGGCCGCCGGCGAGCACGGCCTCGCACCGCTCCGGCAGCCGGGGCTCGCGCTGCGGCCCAAGCGGAGGCACCGGCCGTGCGGCGGCGCGCCCGAGCCGGTCGGCGGCGCCGCGGCGCACCGCCAACGGGTCCGCCACCGGCGAGGCGGGGCGGGGCCGGGTCCGGCGCGCGGCCGGTTCGAGGACGAGCACCGCCTTGTGCGCGGCCCGCAGCGCCCGGGCCGCCCGCGCGACCCGCTCCGGCGACACCCGGGCGAGCAGCCCGGACAGCTCGTCGAGGAGCCCGGCCCGGCCGAACAGCGCCTCCATCCGGCCGAGGGCGCGGCAGCGGGCCTCCAGGTCGCCGTACCGCCGGTGGTGCTCGGCGCGCAGGGCGCGCACCACCTCGGCCACCGGGCCGGCGATGCGCTCGGGGTCGGCCCACTCGGCCCACCGCTCGTCCACCGCGGCCACCAGCCGCTCCGGCGGCGTGCCGGGCGACAGCAGTGCCGCGACGACGAGCGTGTCCGGGTCCTTCGCGGCGAGCATGCCGAAGAAGCCGCAGCTCGCGTCGAGGCGCGGCCCGCACGGCCGGGCCGGCCCGTTCCGGGTCAGCAGCCGGGCGAGCACCACGTGGGCGAGATAGCCGGGCAGGTCCGCCTCCGGGTCCGGCAGCCGGTAGCCGAGCGCGACCGCGGTGGCGGGCACGCCGGGCTCGCCGAAGGCGGCCCACCGGTCGGTCCGGGGCGCGGGCTCCCGGAGGTCCGGCGCCGGCCGTACCGGGCGTGCCGGGATGTCCCCGAAATGCCGCTCGGCGAGCCGGACGGCGGCGTCCGGGTCGACGTCACCGGCGATCGTGAGCACCGCGTTGCCCGGCGCGTAGTGGGCCTCGAAGAACTCGGCGCAGTCGTCCGGCGTGGTGCGGCGCAGCAGGGCCACGTCCCCGTAGCCGTCGTGCGCGTTGGCGAAGGTGTCGTAGAGCACGCCGGGCAGCAGCGGCCAGGGGAACCCGCCGTACGGCCGCTCGACCGTGGCCTGGCGGATCTCCTCCTCGATCCCGGCGAGCTGCTCGGCGAGGTTCCTCGGGGTGAACCGCGGCGCCCGCATGCGGTCGGCCTCGGCGAACAGCGCCTGCTCCAGGCCGGCCGACGGGAGCACCTGGTAGTAGTCGGTGAAGTCCTGGTGGGTGGTGCCGTTGGCGGTGCCGGCGAGCCGGTAGACGTGGTCGAAGAACCGGCCGTCGGGCAGGCTCGCGCTGCCTCGGAACATCAGGTGTTCGAACAGGTGGGCGAACCCCTGCCGGCCGGGTGGCTCGGCGCGGAACCCGACCCGGTAGTGCACGGCCACCGCGACCCGCGGCGTGCCCGGCCACGGCGCCACGAGCACCCGCAGGCCGTTGGACAGGGTGGTCCCGAGCGGTTCCCGGCCGCCGGTCATCGGCGCGGCACCTCCAATGTCACAGGTCGATGAGATAACCGAGAAAGTGCGCGTACCGCTCGCACTCGGCGGGGTCCCAGGCGACGTAGGCGGTGTAGTCGTGCAGGTGCAGCGCGATGCGCACGGCCGCCAGGTGGTTCCACGGCAGCTCCGTACCGTGCCCGTACCCTTCGAGCAGCGCGTCGGTGAGGCCCTGCCAGGCCCGCACGTCCCCGCCGAGCCGCCAGGACAGCTCCACCAGCTCGCCGATCACCCAGCCGAGGTCGGCGTGCCGCGGCGCGACGCACAGGTCCTCGCCGACGAGGATCTCCGCGACCCCGGTGTGCGGGTCGAACACCACCGAGCCCAGGCCGGGGGCGCCGTGGCAGAGCACGGGCCCGGCCGCGGGTTCCCCGGCGGTCCGCGCCGCCCAGGCGCACAGCCTCGCCCAGCGGTCCGGGCCGATCCGGTCCCGCAGCACCGCGGCCGCCTGGGCGGCCCAGGCCTGGAGCGGGCGGCCCCGCAGCCAGGCCTCCAGCCGGGCCAGCCCTCGGGACGGCGCGGCGGGCCGGTGGGCGGGCGGCGGGAGCGCGTGCAGCGCGGCGAGCGCGGCCCCAAGGCCGCGGAGCGCGGGCTCCAGGCACGGATGCACGCCGTCGCGGATCAGGTGGTCGGCCACCGACCGCGCGCCCGCGACGCGGGACTCGCGCGCCTCGCCCCGGGCCGCGCCGGGGACCGGCCGTACCCCGGCCGGAAGCTCGACAGCCGCGATCCGGCCGGCGAGCTCCGGGTCCGCGGGGGCGAACGGCGCGGGGGCGAGCGGTCCGGGGCGCCGGCTCCAGACGAACCCGCCCTCGCCGTCCGCCGTGATCGTGGTGTGCAGCAGCCCGGTGCCGAACTCCGCCACCGGGGCCACCGCGGGGGCCGTCACGGCCGCCTCCCGTCCGCCAGGTCGACCACCGGCGGCGGCGCGTCCGGCTCGGCCGCGAGCTCCGCGCGGCGCTGCTCGAGGAGCTTGAGCACGTCGGGCAGGAGCGCGGGGGCCCAGGCGTCGTGGCGGCGGGTGGTCGCGCTCAGCCCGGGCTGGGGCGGGGCCACGGCGACGTTGCGGCGGCGCTGCAGGGCCGTCCAGTGCGCCTGGTACGCGGCGCTGTCGAGGCCGTTCGGCGGCAGCGCGGGCGCGAGGACCACGGGCACGGTCGCGCACTGCGCGGCGAGCAGCGCGGGCGTGTCGGCGAGCCCGAGCGCGAACCGGGCGACGAAGTTCAGCGTGGCCGGGTAGACCACGATGGCGTCCGCCCACTGCTGCCACTCGACGTGCCGGGCGGCGGTCTCGTCCTCCGGCCACTCGTCGAGGAACACCTCGCCGCCGGAGCACGCGGTGAGCGCGGCGGGCGTGACGAAGCGGCGGGCGCTGCGGGTGAGCACCGTCCGGATCTCCAGCTCCGGATGGGCGCCGCGCAGCCATTCGAGCCAGAACGGCGTATGCGCCGCGGCGACCGCTCCGGTGACCACGAACAGGAGGCGGGAGATCCCGAGCTCGGGCGCGGCGTCGTGCGGGCCCGGCGGCGCGGTCACTCGGCCACCTCCTTGAGGATCGTCTCCAGCTCGGTGAGCGCGGTGGGCAGGCCGAGCCGGAGGCAGACGCCGGTGACGTTGAGCACGATCTCGTCCACCCCGGCCTCCCGGTACTCGGCCATCGCGGCGCGCACCCCGTCGAGGTCGCCGAAGACGAAGGCCCGGCTCGCCAGCACGCCCTTCGCCGTCACCGCCGGCTCGTCCGGGTCGACCTCGATCCCCGAGCGGCGGAGCATGTCCTGGTAGTGCGGCAGCGACAGGTGGCCGGAATTCCCGGTGAGCACGAGCTCGACCGGGTCGCGGCCGGAGGCGTCGAGCGCCACCGGCACCATCGCGACGACGCGGGGCACCGTCCGCCCGGCCCGCTCCGCACCCTCCCGCAGCGCGGGCGCGAGCACGTCGCGCACGTACCCGGGCGGGGTGAGCCAGGTGATGGCGACGTCGGCGATCTCCCCGGCGAGCCGCGCCATGCCCGGGCGCAGCACCCCGAGCCCGAGCTCGATCTGCGGAACCTGCGGCCAGTTCATGTTGAGGCGGGCCGGATAGTATTCGCCGTCGAGCTCCACCGGCCGGCCCTCGAGCAGCGCGCGCACGATCGTGACGTACTCGCGCACCGCGGTGAGCGGGCTGGCGTACGGCGCGCCGAGCATGCTCCCCTGCAGCGCGGTCCCGCCCGGCCCGAAGCCCGCCACCATCGGCTGCCCGGTGGCGAGCGCGACCGACCGCGCCTGCATCGCGGCCTCGAGCGGATGCCGGAACGGCATGAGTGTCACGCCAGTGCCGCACGGCACCCGGAAGCCGGAGGCCGCGGCATAGGTGAACGCCTGGTGCGGTTCGACGATCAGCGACTGTCCCTGCCAGAGCCGGTACGCGGCGCTGTGCCGGACCAGGGCGGCGAGCGGCAGCACCTGCTCGGGTCGCTGCGGCATGAACGGCACCAGCACGGAGAAGGTCGTCATCCGGATCACACCCCCTGCCGCACGGACGCCCGCGCGGCGTCGGGGCCCGCGGTGGCGCCGTTCAGCTCGGGGAGCGCGCCCGCCGTGGCCCCCAGCAGCTGCCCGCTCACCAGCTCCGCGTACGCGTCGCAGCCGGCCAGCAGCTCCTCGTGGGTGCCGACGGCGAGGACCCGGCCCCGGTCGAGCACGATCACCCGGTCGGCGTGCTGCACCGTGGACAGCCGGTGCGCGACCACGAGCACCGCCCGGTCCCGCGCGAGGTCGTCGACGATCTCGCGGAGCTTTACCTCGTTGACCGTGTCGAGCTGGGAGGTGGGCTCGTCGAGCAGGACGAGCGGGGCGTCGGCGAGGATCGCCCGGGCCAGTGCCAGGCGCTGGCGCTGGCCGCCGGACAGGTCGTTCGCGCCGCCGATCACCGTGTCGAGCCCGTCCGGCAGCCGCAGCACCTGCTCGTCCAGCCCCACCTTCGCCAGGGCGTGCAGCAGCACCTCGTCGG
>QGUZ01000175.1 GCA_003242605.1 Actinomycetota bacterium | reverse complement strand
CCGGGGGGCCGGGGGGGGAAGATTTCGATCGGCCCCGGGAGGCGCCCCTTGGTCGGGGCCGGACCGGGGGGGGGCGGCACCGTCGACGCCGGGGTCGGCTCGCCCCGCTCCCGCCGTGCCGTACGGAACAGGTCGACGACCGCGTCGTAGTGGCGGCGGGGCAGCAGCTGCGCCCGCGCCTCCAGGCCGAGGGCGTCCACGCGCACGGTGCGGTCCTCGTCGATCGCCCAGGTCCAGGCCGCGTACGGCACCGCGCCCGCGATCACGTACCCGGCGGCGGTGCGGATGCCGGCGCGGGCGAGCATGGCGAGCCGCCGGGCCTCGTAGGCGTCCGGCCGCAGCGCCGACAGCAGGTAGTGCGGCGGGTGGGCCGGGTCGGTGGCGCTGGCGGCGATGCGGCCGGTGAGCACGTCGCCGGGGCCCGGCAGGTGGGCCGCCCGGGCCTCCAGCTCGGGCAGCGCCTCGGCGAGCGTGCTCACGTGCCGCACCCGGTCCGGCGCGATCTCGGTGAGCTCCGCGCCGAAGCCGACGAGGGTGATGCGCATGCCGTCGGACCAGCGGTTGGTGGCGAGCTCGACGGCGAGCGCGGCGAGCGCCTCGGTGGTGTACGCGCCGATCACCGAGATGAGCCCGTAGGCGGCCTCGAGGTCGACCATCACCCGGCCGGAGGCGTTCGTGCCGAGCGAGACGAGCCCCGGGTACGGCGCGGCGACGTGCGCGAGCGCCTGCTCGTCGATGCGGCGGCCCTCGTGGGCGGGGAGCCGCCACACCTGGCCGTCGTCGAGCGCGGTCCACGGCTCCGGGGCGTCCGGCTCGGGCGGGTGGATCCACAGGTCGATGCCGTAGCGGGACAGGTGGGCCGCGTAGATCGTGGGCGGGGTGCGGCCCTCCTCGGCGAGGCGGCGGCCGAGCAGCCGCAGCCCCAGGTCGAGCAGGCGGCTGCCGGGCGCGTCCGAGCCGAGGCGGAGCGCGACCTCGGCGTCGGCGGCGTCGCCCCGCGGGCGGGGGATGCGATGGCCGAAGGCCCGGTGCCAGAGCTGCTCGCGGCGGCGCCGGCCGAGCGCGGCGAGCACGCCGGCGGCGACGAGCGAGCCGGTGGCGAGGTAGTCGAGCAGGTCCGGCCACGGCTCGCGGGCGCCGCTCGCGGCGTTCGCCGCGTCTTCCGTGGCGTCCCTCGCGCCGTCGGCCGTCCGGTCCGGGGCCCGATCGGGGGCAGGGTCGGAGGCAGGGCCCTCGGCGCCGGTCGCGGAGGCGGCCCCGTGCCCCGTGCCGTGTCGTTCCGCGTCCCGCTGATCGCCCTCGGCGTCCCGGCGCTCGCCCGGCGCGGCCGCGGCGTCTCGCGGCCCCGCCGTACCGTCGCCGCCCGAGCCGCCCTCCCGGCCCGCCGCCTCCCCGGCCGCCGAGCGGCCCGTGGCCGCGGCCGGCGCACCCGGCTCGACGTGGTCGGTGCGGCCGTCGGCCTCGACCGGCCTGCCCGGGTGGGCGCGCAGCGTCTCGGCGGGCTCCTGGTCGGCGGGCACGACGTGCACGTTGACCGCGTCGTCCGGCATGTCGAGCACCCAGCCGGGCCGGATCAGGTCGGCCATGCGCAGCCGCGACCCGTCCGGCTGCACCTTGTCCCGGTTGAGGTGGAAGATCTCGGGGTAGCGGCGGCCGTCGCCGAGGCATTTCTCGGCGATCTCCCACAGGCTCTCGTGGTGCCGCCCCTCCGGCGGCTGCACCACGTACACCTTCTTGACCTTGCGCACGCCGAGCGGCGGGCGGGCCTGCTCGGCCGCGGCGCGGTCCTCCTGGCCGGTCTCGGCGGTGGCGGTGGCCGCGGGGCGGAGCGGGGCGGCCGGCCCCGACCCGAGGACCGGCCCGGC
Organism: Actinomycetota bacterium; assembly: GCA_003242605.1. Classification (GTDB taxonomy): domain Bacteria; phylum Actinomycetota; class Actinomycetes; order Streptosporangiales; family Streptosporangiaceae; genus Thermopolyspora. Next base: position 8,466 of record QGUZ01000175.1, on the reverse strand, counting down.
GACCGTGGAGACCGCGAACAGCAGCAGGACCGCCGAGACGAGCCGGTTCGCCAGCGCCTGGGTGCCGCCCGCGAACGGCACCCGCGCGGGCATGCCGACCCGGCGGACGCCCGCGTACACCTCGACGATCACGCACACGACGAGCTGGGCCCAGGCGAGCCAGACCACGAGCGCCAGCAGCGCCACGATCGTCTCCGGGCCGACGCTCCGGGTGAGCAGGCCGGGATCGAGCAGCTCCCCCGGCAGCGGCGGCCCCGCGTACCGCAGCAGCGCCAGCGGGACGCCGCCGAGCAGCGCGGCGAGCAGGATCAGCGCCCCCAGCCCGGCGAGCACGTCCCCGGCCGAGCGCCCGGCCCGGATCCGCACCGGCCGCCGGTCGCCCGGCGGCGCCCCGGCACGGTGCGGCGCGGACCTCCGTGGCGCGCCCATGACGTCGTCTCCTCCCCGTTCTCCCTGAGTCGTCCCAGCGTCGGCCCGCCGCCGGCCCGGCCCGGGCGGGCCCGCCGTACCGCTCCCCCGCGGGTCACGGCGCCCCGCCCCCGTCCCCGGTGTCGGGCGCGGCGGTGGCGCTCGCCTCCATCTCGCCGCCCGCGAACCCGAGCGCGGCGAGGAAGATCGCGCGCCACGGCACCCGCACCGCGACGGCCACCTCGGCGGCGCCGGCCGTGCAGCCGGACATGCGCGCGCCGTCCTCGCCCTGGGCGGCGACGATCTCCTCGGCGCGGCGGCACACCGCGTCCGCGTCGCCGCGGAGCACGATCCGCCCGGTCTCCCGCAGCCGGTCGACGTCGATCTCGTCGGCCGCGGCCCGGGCGCCCTGCTCGGCGATGTCCGCCGCGCGCAGCCGGGCGTTGATCGCGGCCCCGCCGTCCACGACCAGCCCGGCCAGCAGGAAGACCGCGGCGGCGAACACCACGGTGAAGACCGCCATCGAGCCGCGGTCCCCCCGGTCGCGGGCCGGGCGGCCGGGCCGTGGCGCGGTCACTCCACCCTCCGCAGCCGCTCGATCGGCACCACCGACCTGCCGGTCAGCTCGCGGACCGCCCCGAACCCGAGGAAGCCGAGATCGAGCTCGCAGGTGACGGTCGCCACCGCGGCGCCGCCCGGCCGCCACCGGGCGTCGTCGAGCTCGACCCGCGGCGCGCAGTCCCGGCCGAGCACCGCCTCGGCCGCCTCCCGCGCGGCGGCCTGCGCCTCGGCGAACGTGCGCCGCACCGACGCCGCCCGGGCCGCGTCCCGCGCCGCGCCGTTCACCTCGCCCTGCGCCTCGACGACCCGGCCGGCGCCGACGAGGAACAGCAGGAAGAGCAGGAACACCGGGGCGAGCAGCACGGTCTCCACCGCCATCGAGCCGCGCTCGCGCACCCCGGGCCGCGCTCCGGGCCGCCGGCCGGGCCGCGCACGCGGGCGGGGAGGCGCGGTCATGCGCACCCCTCCGAGCCGTCGTCCGGGCGGAAGCACTCGACCGGGCCGCCGGACCGGGAGGTGACGGTGAAGGTGAGCGCGGGCAGCAGCGGGATCACCTGCACGGCCGAGCCGGTCACCTCGACGCCGCGCAGGTCGCCCTCCTCCCAGGCCCGCACCCGGACGCCGGAGAGCAGCCGGGGTCCGACCGACCGCACGATCTGCTCGGCCTTCGCCTCGGCGGCGTCCTCCCAGCCGGTCTCGCCGCCCGCCCGCGCGACGCGCGCCCCCTCCCGGGCGGCGGCGTCCGCGACCTGACGGCCGTGGAACCAGAGCGCCATCTGCACGATGAGCAGCACGGCGGCGAGCACGACCGGCATGATCATCGCGAGCTCGACCACGGTCGCGCCGCGGTCGCCGCCCGCCCGATCGCCCCGGCCCGGCCCGGCGCGGGCGGCGGGGGCGGTGGCACGACTACCGGCCGGCGTCGCCGCCGGTGCGGTAGCCACCGCTGCCTCCTCCGTTGAAGGCGTTCTCGATCTCGGTCTGCCGCTCCTCGACGAGGGTCCGGATCAGGGTGGCGAGGCCGAGCGCGACGCCCGCGATGATCGCGGTGATCAGCACCCATTCGACCGCGGAGGCGCCCTTGGTCGGGGCGTTACGCGCCCGGTGGTACCGCACGCTGAGCAGGGCCAGCAGGTAGGTCAGCCACGGCGGTGGGGTGAACATCTAGACTCCCAACATCTTCATCGCAGCCGGAAAACTCAGAAAGACCAGGAAGCCGGCGCACAGCAGGAGCTGGGCGACGAGCATCGACTGGGACCGCTCGCCCGCCTGCCCCTCGATCTCGGCGAGCTCGCGGCGGCGCAGCGTCGCCGCGCGGGCGCTGAGCGACGCCCGCACCTTCGCCCCGTCGTCGGCGACGAGGCCGAGCGCGGCCGACAGGTCGCGCAGCTCGTCCACGTCGATCTCGTCGCCGAGGCGGCCGAGCGCCTGCCACGGGGTGATGCCGACGATGCGGGCGTTGTCGAGCGCCTCGCGGATGCGGGCCATCGCCCAGTTGCCGTCGTCGCCCACGGAGACCGCCATCATCAGCGCCTCGGGCACGCCCCGGCCGCCCGCGAGGTTCATCGCGACCAGGTCGAGGAAGGCGCCCACGGCGTGCCGGAAGTCGCGCCGGCGCGCCGCGGCGTCCCGCCGTACCTGCAGGTCGGGCAGGAAGAAGAACACGGCGGCCGCGAGCAGGGCGGTCCACAGCGGCACCTGCGGGGTGACGCCCCAGCCCAGCAGGGCGAGCCAGCCCGCGAGCAGCGGGGCGAACAGCAGGCCGGAGGCGGCGAGCAGCGCCTTGGTGGCGAGGAATCCCTCGACGGAGCGGCCGAGCAGCGCGAGGTCGGCGCGGATCGACCGGAGCTCCCAGCCGCGGGCCGCGTAGATCCGGGCGAGTCGTTCGCCGAGGCGGCGGCGGAACGCGCTCAGCTTCTCCTCGGTGGCGAGCAGCCGCGCCCGCGGCCCTGCCTCGCCCGCGCCACGGGCCGCGTCGAGCGCGCCGAGCCGGGCCGCGAGGCCGGGGCGCGCCGGGAAGAGGGCGCGGATCAGCAGGAACACCCCGAGGCCTAGGACCGCCCCGAACAGCGCCGGTTCAGCCATCGCGGCTCCTCGTGGCCGGGCCCGCGAGCAGGCGGGCGGGCTTGTCGAACCGGGCGAGCCGCCGCATCCAGGCGAACCCGGCGCCGAACAGCGCGGCCACCACCACGAGCACGGCCTGGCCGAGCAGGCCGTCGTACTCGCTCACGTACGCCGGGTTGAACAGCACGAGCAGGGCTGCGAAGAGCAGGGCCGCCGCGACCACGATCTGCACGCTGCGGCGGGTGGCCCGGCGCTCGGCCTCGACCTTGCGGCGCACGTCGAGCTCCTCGCGGGCCGAGGCGGCGAGCGCGGAGAGCACCTCGCGCAGGCCGGGGCCGCGCAGCCGGGAGTTGAGGATGAGCGCGGCCACCACGAGGTCGGCGGAGGTGTCGTCGAGCTCGTCGGCGAACTCGCGCAGCGCCTCGGGCAGCGGCATGCGGGTGTGCAGCCGGTCGACGAGCCCGTGCAGGTGGGGCCGGAGGCTCGGGGCCGCCGCCCGCAGCGTGGCGGGGATCGCCTGCTCCAGCCCGGCCGCGCCGGCGATCGTGTCGCGCAGTGACTCGGTCCACGCGGCGAGGGCCTCCAGGCGGCGCATGGCGAGACGCTCCTCGGCCGCGCCGCCGGACAGGCCGCGCCAGGCGAGCACGAGCAGCGCCGCGCCGGCCGCCGCCACCGGCCAGCCGGTGACGACGAGGACGAGCCCGCCGGCGATCGTCGCCACCGCCGCCCGGGTGGACAGGGCGCGCAGCGGCTCCCGCCGGTTGCGGCGCGGCCCCGGCCGGGCGGGCCGCGGCGGCACGCCGTACAGCGCGAGGCCGAGCAGGAACAGGCCGCCGCCGACCGCCGCGCCCGCGAGCATGACGAGCGGGTCGGGCAGCGCCGCGGGGAACACGGGCGGGCTCACCGCCACACCTCCAGGGCCGGGTCGTAGCCGTGCGCGGCGAGCTCCTCGATGCAGGAGATCGGGGCGTGCGGTACGGCACGGCCGTCCGGGCCGGGCGCGAACACCTCGCTGGACAGCACCCGGCCGTCGCACCCGGTGACCTCGCGGATGCTCGACACGAAGCGGCGCAGCCGGCCGCCGCGCGCGTAGTCGTTGCGTTTCTCGATGAAGACGACGAAGTCGATCGCCCCGGCGATGAGCATGTGGGTCGCCTCGACCGGCAGCCGCTCCTCGGCCTGCAGGGCGTAGGTGGCGATGCGGTTGAACACCTCCATCGAGGAGTTGGCGTGGATCGTCGACAGCGACCCGTCGTTGCCCTGGGTCATCGCGTTGAGCATGGTGACGATCTCGTCGCCGAGCACCTCGCCGACGATCACCCGGGACGGGTTCATCCGCAGCGACCGCCGGACCAGCTCGGCCATGGTGATCGCCCCCTGCCCCTCGGAGTTCGGCAGGCGTTCCTCGAACGCGACCACGTTCGGGTGGAGCTCGGGGAACCGGTCGAGGCCGAGCTCGAGCGCGCGCTCCACGGTGATCAGCCGCTCGTGCGGCGGGATCTCGTTGGCCAGCGCGCGCAGCAAGGTGGTCTTCCCCGCGTTCGTCGACCCGGCGATCATGATGTTCTTGCGGGCGGCGACCGCCGCGGCGAGGAACCGGCCGACCTCGGGGGTGAGCGTGCCGTTGCCCACCAGGTCGGACAGGAAGACCTTGGCGAGCCGGGCGCGGCGGATCGACAGGGCCGGCCGTACCGTGACGTCCATCACCGCCGACAGCCGGGAGCCGTCCGGCAGCCGCAGGTCGAGCTGCGGGTTGGCGCTGTCGAACGGGCGGCTGGACAGGCCCGAGTAGGCGGCGAGGATCTGGACGAGCTCGATCAGCTCCTCGTCGGAGTCGGCGACCGGCTCGCCCATCACCTCGCGCCCGTCGGCGTAGCTGATGAACACCCGGTCGCAGCCGTTGATGTCGATGTTCTCGATCTCGGGGTCGTCGAGCAGCGGCTGCAGCCGGCCGACGCCGAACAGCGCGGCGTGCACCGCCGAGGCGAGGGCCTCCTCCTCTTCGGCGGTGGGCGGGGTACGGCCCTGCGCGATCTCGGCGCGCGCGTGTTCCTCGAGCACCTGGGCGATGAGCGCGCGGGCGAACTGGCGCTCGTCCTCGGCGGTCATCGGCGGCAGGCCGTTCGCCTGGTCGATGCGGCGCTGGCGCGCCAGGCGGTCGCCGACCTCAGTGCGGAACCGCTTCACCAGGGTGTGATCGATCATCTGCCCTCCCTCGCCGGACGGGGCCGGGGGACGGCCGCCCCGTCGGCGGCCGGCCGGGCGGTCTGCGGGCCCGCGGGCTCGGCGGGTTCGGCCGCTCCGGCGGGCGCGGCCGTGCCGGGGGCGGCGGGCACGCGGGCGGCGAGCCTGCCGGCGAGTTCCCGGGCGGTGCGGATCAGCAGGCTGCGGTCGAGGCGCCCGCCCCACTGGCCGCGCAGCAGCTCGGCGCCCTTGGGGTCGTGGGCGAGGCCGCCGACGAAGGCGACCCGGTCGCTCGCGGCGGTGACGATCCGGCGCACCTCGTCGATCGACGGGCGGTAGGACCGCGGGTCGGCGATCACCACGACGCCCCGCTCGGGGCCGCGCGGCAGCAGGGCGAGGCGTTCGCGCAGGTGTGCAACGTGGTCGAGGCTCGCCCGGGTGAACAGCACCACCAGGTCGGCCTCGGCGATCAGGTCGTTGATCTGGGGGTGCCCGCCGAGCCGGCCGCAGTCGGCGAGCACATCGGCCTGCGGCAGCGCGGCGAACGCCCGGCCGAGCGGCCCCCACAGCCAGGCGAGGCCCGTGGCCTGCTCGGCGTGGGTGAGGCCGGTCAGCACGTCGAGGCCGCCGACGAGGCGCTGGGTGTGCGCGAAGATCTGCTCGGGGTGGAGCCCGCGCCGGGCGGTGGCGCCGAGGCTGAGCAGGCCGCGGTCCGGATCGAGCATGCGGCCGTCCTCGCCCGGCAGGCGGTAGACGAGGTCGCCGCCCGCGGGGTCGCACTCGGCGACCAGCACCGGGCGCGGCCACACCGCGCCGAGGGCGGTGGCGGCGGTGGTGACGCCGGGCGCGCCCTTGTCGGCGGCGAGCGCGATGAGTCCCACCTCAGCTCGCTCCGGGGAGTACGGCGAGAGCGATCTCGCCACTGGAGGAGTGCTGGGCGACCGTGGGCGAGTCGGCCGTGTCCACGATGATCGACACCAGGCCGCCACCGCCCCGGCCGGAGGTCCCGATCGAGTGGACGAGGGCGTTCTGCACGAGGACCCGGCTCGCGCCGTCGTTCCGCGCCGGCACGTGGATCACCTGGACGCGGTCGCCCTCGGCGAGGTCGGCGGGCATCTGGCCGGCCTTGAGGGCCAGGCCCACGATCGCCTTGCCGGGACCGAGCTCCTCGCTCGCGGAGGTGGTCATGCCCCGGATCAGCAGCGTGCCGGGGACGAGGGGCACCTTCGCGTACGTCTTCGCCACCTGGTCGCGCAGCCGCCACGGCACGTACTCGACGCCGGTGCGGGCGACCTGCACCTCCTCCATGGCGGACAGGGCGATCGGCTGCCCGGCCGCGATCTGCCGGGTGATCCGGATCGCCGAGACCCGGTCGCCGGCGCGCATCGTCAGCAGCGTGGTGGCGAGCGCCCCGCCCAGAATGAGGAGCACGGCGAGGGCCGCCAGGGCGGGCTTGCGTTCCCGGGGCGGCACCGGGAGGCGCCGGGACACGGGTGCGGACAGCCCGGGGTGGCCGCCGTTCGCCTCCAGGCGGCCGGCGGCGGGACGGCCGTCGCGCTTCTCGCTGGTCCTCATGGGTGCGTGACTCCAAGGGCGTGGTCGCGGCCGGTCACCCCGAGGGCGGGGTGGACCGCCGGTCCGGAGCCGGGTATCACGTGCCGGATTCGGAATTCACGCCATTATTGGCGTATCAGCCCGCCCGACCGGGGCGAAATCAACGACCCATGCCGATCCGTTATGGCCGGGCGCCGCCGGAAGGGGCGCACGATTTTATCGTCGGCGCGCGCGGCGGAGGTCGCCTATTACCATAAGGCATGGTTTAACTGGAATAACTACGACAACTTTACTAACTGAGTCACTGCGTGCGCGAGCCGAGGCGCCCGCGCCGACGCCAGGTGCGTCATCGCACGTGAGCGCGGCGAATGGCGACTTATCCACAGGATCCGACCTGGGCTCGGGCGGTTATCCACAGATCGTCGCACACCCGCTCCACAAGGACCGTGACTCTGCTGACATGAAGGAGTCCGATCGCCCCCGAGGAGGAAACCATCGTGATCAACGGGACCACGGTTACATACCGCGCAGAAAAGGTCGGCCTCCCCCATAGGCATTACCGCAAAGGGAGGGATCGCATCGCCTCCGCTCGCTACCGTGTGGGGCGAATGGGCCGTGGCGGCGTTTTTCGCCGGCCGGATATCCGCGGGAGGCCTCGCATGCGACTCATGCTCACCGTGGTCACGGATCGCGGCAATCGCGACGTTCTCGTCGAGGGCGACGAGACGACGACCGTCGCCGATCTCGCGGAGGCCCTGGCCGGCGGATCCCCCGGCTCGCCGGGGCCGGATCTGTCGAACGTCGTGCGCCTCCGGTCCCGCGCCCCCTACGGCCTCGATCGTGCGGGCGGCGGCCCGTCCGGGCGGGGGCCGCGGGATCGCGGCCGCGACGCGGCCGGTCCGCGACGCCGCCTGTGGCTCGACGGCCGCCCGCTCGAGCCCGACGCGCTCGTCTTCGGTCTGCTCCGGGAGGGCGACGTGGTCGCGCTCGAGCCGAGGAGCGCCGCCGCGACGGTGACCGAGGAGCCGGGCGGCGTGGTGGAGGTGCGCGTCGTCGGCGGCCCGGCGGCGGGTGCCGTGCATCGGCTGGGGCTCGGCGTCTACACGATCGGTTCCGACCCTGCCGCCGCCGTGGTCGTGGACGACCCCGCGATGCCGCCGCTCGGCGCGGTCCTCCGCATCACGCCGCACGGCATCACCGTCGAACCTCCACCCGCGGACGCCGCCTACGCCGGCTCCGGACCCGCCGGCTCCTTCGAGCCCGGCCCCGCCCGCGACCAGGACGGCACAGCGCCGGGCCGGGCCGGTTCCCGCCGCGATGCCCTGGCCTCCGGCGACGCATCGCCGGTGCTCGGCGACGACGCCGGACGGCCCGGCGGCGAGATGCCCGGCCCCGGCCGTGAGCGGGCGGGCGAGGTCTCGCGGCGCCCGATACGGCGTCCGATACGGCGTCCCCCGCGGGCCCGGCCGCGGGCGCGCGGGCCGCACGCCGCGGGCGCCTCCGCGAACGGCCGCCTCGACCACGCCGGCGGGGATGCCGTGCCGCCCGGCCAGGGGGTCATCTGGGCCTCCGCCGAAGCCGCGCCCGGTCTCGGCCCGCCACGACCCTCGGCAGGCCGTGGCCGGTACGGGCAGGAGGTGACCGGTCCCGCACCGGGACCCGCGCGGGATTTCGATTGGGAACCCGGCCGATGGC